>CAYWPB010000111.1:0-10233 GCA_964458725.1 uncultured Nevskia sp.
GCGACGATGTGTACTCGAAGTACATGAGGAGCTCGCAACGCGGCATGGCGCAAAATGGGGGGCAACCCTCCGGGCGGCTTGCCCTTTGACGCAGGGCGGCGTTGCTCGTCGCTCGTGTACGGAAAGTACACCACGCTCCTCGCGCCTTGCCCTGCATCAAAGGGCAAACCGCGGCAGGGTTTGGGATTGGTCGGAGGCTCCCAAGAAAGGCCCCCGCGAGCGGGGGCCAGTGGGGATGGCAATCCTTGAGTCTTAGTGACCGCCGCGGCGCGCCGCGTCCGGCGTGAAGTCGTTCGGCGTCAGTCCGCCTTCATTGAGCTGTGCACCATCCGGCTGCTCGTTGATCAGGCGGTCGGCGACGTAGGCGCCTTCCGACAGGTCGTGGTAAACCGAGACGCCGGCGTGGAAGGCCTGCATGCCGTAGGCGTAGAAGTAGTTGACCATGCCCACGCGCCACAGCTGGCCGCGGCCGTCGTAGGTGTCGGCCATCACGCCGTGGAAAGTGTCCTCGTCCATGTAGATCACACGCTTCTTGTAGAGGTGGCGGTAGCCGGGCTTGAGGTCACCCTGCAGCACCCAGACGCGGTGCAGCTCGTAGCGCATGTAGTCCGGGTTGATGGTGCCGCGGGTCTTCAGCAGGTCCGCGTATTTCACCTTCGGATCGTTCAGGCGCCAGGCGTCGTAGGGGATGTACAGCTCGCGCTTGCCGGCGATCTTCCAGTCGTAGCGCTCGGGCGAGCCGTTGAGCAGGCGGTCGTCGTCGACGGTGCGGAAGCCGCCGGCGCCCTGCGGCAGGTCGTAGCCGAACTCCGGCGCCTCGCGCACGCGGCGCGTGCCGGGGTTGTAACCCCAGGTGTGGATGTAGTTGTGGTCATAGTCGTTCGGCGTCCAGCCGACGTTGATGCTGCCCTTGTCGCGCTCCGGCAGCAGGGTCATGACGTTGAAGTACGAGCTCAGCACGTCGTTGGTCGAGCCGCGCTGTTTCGGATCGTTGACCGGCGCCAGGATCTTGTACGAGACGCGGCCCCAGGCGATGTTGCCGTTGGCATAGACCGCGCCCTGGTCGTAGGTGGCGACCTCGGTCCAGGCGCGCGTCGGCAGCTGCAGGTTCCATTGCAGCTCGGAGCCGGTCTTGGGGATCGGGAACGGCACCGCGCCGGTGGTGGCGCTGACGCCGATGCCGTCATGGATCACCGTCGCCGTTGTCGCGTTCTTCTTCAGCGCCTCGCAGACCCAGTCGGCATAGCGAAAGTCGCGGTGGCTGGGATATACCGGCATGCGGAAAGTGTCGGGGTAGCGCTTGAACAGCGCCTTTTCGCCGTCACTGAGCCGTTCGGCGTACTGCGCCATGTTCTGCGCGGTGATGGTGAACAGCGGCTTCTCGTCCGGATAGGCGTCGGGGTCATGGCCCGGCGTCTTCTTCGGGTCGATCCCCGGAGGCGCGCCGAGCCACTTGCCGCTGTAGGCCGGGATGCTGCCGTCGGCGTTGCCGGCGCGCTCGGCGCCGGTGCAGGTGAGCTTGTCGCCACCGAGCTGGGCGGCTTCCTCCGCCGACACCGCCGCCGGGGCGGAGGGTGCGGCCAGGACCGCGGCGAGGGTGGTGAGCGCCGCCGCGCTTGCGAGTCTGAATTTCATCAACTTCTCCTCCAGATATTTTTTCAGAAGCGGTACTTCAGATTCAGCGCCACGTAGTCGCGGTCGGCGAGGGGGTGCGTGACCGGATTGGCGCTGCCGAGGAAGGCGTTGTAACTGGTCGCCACCTCGAGCCGCGACAGGTAGGTGAAGGTCAGGCCGACGCTGGCGCGTTGATCGCCATGGCCGACCAGGCTGCCGAAGGCGCCCGACACCGCGGCATTGCCGGTGACGGCGTGAGCCCAGCTCAGCGGCACCGCCAGGTCCCAGCCGTTGAACACGTTGGGGTAGTTGAAAGTTGCGGTGCCCTCGTAGGCCCAGGCGTTCCTGCTGTTGCTGAGGCTGTCGGTGGATGCGCCCTCGACGCCGTTGACGTGGAGGTAGCCCACTTCGCCGACCAGGTCGATTTCGCGTGCCAGGAAGCTGGGGCCGACGATGTAGATCGCCGAGGCCTGCGCCTGGGTCGCCTTGCCCGGTGTCGCCGTCGGGCCGGCGGGGGTGTTGACCAGCATCGGCACGCCGTTCTTGTAGCTGACCTCGCCGGCGACGTTGACCGGGCCGATCGAGGACGAGACGCTGAGGCCGGTGAGGTCGATGCCGTCGGCGTAGCGGATGTCGTAGCTCACCGGCAGGATCGACGGCGGCGCGCCGGGCGCCAGCACCACCGGACCGTAGTTGGTGAACACGCTGGGGTTCTTGTCGTGGTAGCGCAGCTGATAGAAGCCCAGCTCGGTGACGCCGAGGTTGTAGCGCAGGCCCAGGCCGTACTGGCCGAAATCGCTGGGGCGATGCTCGCCGGTGCTGGGGATGTTGTAGCTCACTCCCGGTGCCAGAGCGAAGGCGCGGATGAACTCCGCCCCGGGGCCGACCACATCGGTGTAGGAGAAATAGTCGCCGACCGGGTCCAGCTCGGTCGGTCGATACTGGAACTGGTAGTAGCCGAGCAGGGTCAGGTCGTGGGTCAGAGCCAGCGTCGCCATCGCCTGGTTCACCGGCAGCAGGATGTCCTTGACCTCGGTGCCCGGAATGTTGGCGCGGGTCGCGTCGGCGGGACCCTGTGCCCCGGAGATATTGGGGAAGAACAGGCTTTCGCCCCAGCCCACAACCTGGCGACCGAGGCGCACGTTGAGGTCGGTGCCGCCGAGCCGCCACTCGCCATAGGCGTAGGCGTCGAGCAGGCGCGCGCGGTTGCCCTGAAAGTAGCGCGCATCATCGCTGAAGCGCGTGTTCGGGCCGGCCTTGTTGATGGTGTCGGGCGAGTCGTTGTCGTTGGGGTGGTGGTAGGCCTGGTCGTAGAAGCCGTCGCCGCGCACGAACACGCCGTAGTTGTCGTGGCGCAGGTCGGCCTCGAGGCGCGCGCTGATGCGATTGTTGATCAGGCTGCCGGATTTGAAGTTGCGGTCGCCGTCGTCGGCATTGACCGTGGTCGGCAGGCCGGTCGTTGGGCTCACCGGGCCGTTGACCAGCGCGCTGTTCGGGTCGCTCAGGCGCAGGCCCAGCGCGTAGTTGAGTGTCACCGTGTACTGCATCGTGGTGTTGTTGCCGAAATCGAGCGAGCCGGCCTTCGCCGTACCCGACATCCCCGTCGCCGCCAGCGCGGCCGCCAGCGCGGTCAGCTGCAGGCCGCGTGCGGCACTGGCCTCGTTCCCGCGCATGGCCTCAACAACGGATGCGCTCCGCTGTGCTCTCTTCATCTGTCTCCTCCGGACTTATATTTCTCGGGCGGTGCCCGCGGAAGAGACTCAATGCAGATGCCGTTTGCAGAATCGTCCAAATGGGTTAAACAGTTCGGACGGCCTCGGCCATACGCGGGCGAAGGGCTTGCTCCGCGCGGGCTCTGCGGCGAGGTGGGGCGCGGAAAGCGAGTCGGCCGCAGTGGCCTTGCTGCAATGCGGCAGCGACGGGCCGGCGCGACCGGCGGTGCCGATCGGACGACCGGCGGTGTCGCGTACTGTCAGGTATGGAGCCGCTACTGCGGCGTGACGCTGGCCAGCAGCAGGCGCACCAGCGCGGTCTGCCGCGTCACGCCGGTCTTGGAGAAGATTGCGCGCAGCTGCGCCCGCGCCGTGTTCTTGCGCACGCCGAGTTGCGCGGTGGCCTCGTCGAGGCTGAGGCCGTCGGCCAGCAGCAGGGCCAGCGAGGATTCCGCCGGGGTCAGGCCGAACAGGCGCTGGATCATCTCGCGCGAGGCCTGCGAGCGGCTCTCGGGATCGCGGATGAACACCGCCACCGTCGGCCGGTGCCGGCTCTCCAGCCAGTCGCCCTGCGGGATCTTGCGCAGCGCCAGGCCCAGCTTGGCGCGGCCGGAGGGGCGGGTGATGGACATGGCCTGCGCCATGCTGCCGCCGTCGGCCTCGCCGCCCTGCAGGGTCAGCTTGACCAGGCGGTACAGCTCGCGGTTCTCGGCACTGTAGACCGCCTCGAGCAGGCCCTTGGCGATGCGCAGCCCGTCGTTCTCGCGCAGGATGTGATGCGCCACGCTGTTGGTCTTGATCACCGTGCCGGCCTCGTCGAGGATCACCGTGCCGAGCAGCATGCGGTCGACCGTGCCGGCCAGCAGCTGCCGCTCCGACTCGGCCACGTCCAGGCGGGTGTACAGCTGCACCGCGTTCTCGAAGTGCGGCAGCAGCATGCGGCACAGCGCCTTCTCGCCCTCACCGAACGGCGGCGACTCGGCCGGGCGACAGATGCGGATGCGGCACTCCGAGCCTTCGGAGGTGTGGATGTCCGCGCCCATCACGTAGCGCACGCCGGCCGGGGCGCAGAACTGCTTGTAATACTCGCTGTTGAGCCAGTTGCTTTCGCCGACCACCTCGTCAGCGGTGACGATGCGGTCGCCGGGCAGGTTCATGAAAGGATCGAGCGCGAACACGCCGGGGTCGATGTGCGGACTGGCCGCGACATGCGGGCCGCCCTCGCGGCCCATGTTGATCATCATCGCCTGGTGCTGGTCGGAAGCGGGGCGCAGGATCAGCGTGACCCAGCTGGCCTGAAGCAGCCGGTGCAGGGCCTCGATGATGCCCGACCAGGGCAGCGGCTCCATGGTGCCGCGGTAGACCAGCGCGGTGAGCCGGCTGAACTCCTCCACCGGTACCGGAATCGGGGTGCTGCCTGCTTTCATGCCCTGCGGCCTGGTTGCCAAGTGCTTGCCTGCCGGTTTGTCGTGCCTTTCCTGCATGTTAGCGCAGCGCGCTCAACCGGCGGCGGCCATCCGGCCGAGCCGCCGCACCGCGTCCTCGATCGGCGGCGACCAGGGGTGGCCGCAGTTGAGGCGGATGCAGTGGCCGAACCGGCGCTGGGCCGAGAACATCGGTCCCGGGGCCAGGCCGATGCCTTGCGCGGCCGCTTCGCGGTGCAGGCGCAGTGCGTCGCAGCCCTCAGGCAGCTCCAGCCACAGGAAGTAGCCGCCGCGCGGGCGGCTCACGCGGGTGCCGGTGGGGAAATACTCGGCGATGGCCTGGAGCATCCGGTTCTGCTGTGCCTGCAGGGCGTGGCGCAGGCGCCGCAGGTGATGCTCGTAACCGCCCTCGCCGAGATAGCGCGCCAGGGTTTCCTGCGCCGCGACGTTGCTGGAGATGGTGGCCGCGAATTTGAGCCGCGTCACCTGCCGCGCGTAGCGGCCCGGCGCGGCCCAGCCGACGCGGTAGCCGGGCGCCAGGCACTTGGCGAAGGAGCCACAGTTCAGCACCAGGCCGGAGCGGTCCCAGGCTTTGAGCGAACGCGGCGGCTCGCCGCCGTGGTACAGCTCGCTGTAGACGTCGTCCTCGATCAGCGGAACGTCGCGCGCCTCGAGCAGTTGGACCAGGCGCTGCCGGTTCTGCTCCGGCATGCAGCCGCCGAGCGGGTTCTGGAAGCTGCTCATGAACCAGCAGGCTTTCACGGCGTGCCGCTGCAGCGCCTTTTCCAGCTGGTCGAGCTCGACGCCGTCGCGCGGGTGCGAGGGGACTTCCAGCGCGCGCAGGCCGCGCCGCTCCAGTGCCTGCAGGCAGCCGTAGAAGGCCGGTGACTCGATCGCCACGGTATCGCCGGGCGCGGTGACCGCGGCGAGGCACAGGTTCAGCGCTTCCATCGCGCCGGAGGTGATCACGATTTCCTCCACGGCCACGCGGGCGCCGGCGGCGAGATAGCGCTTGGCGATCTGCCGCCGCAGTTCGGGGCTGCCCGGTGGCAGGTCGGTGACGGTAGCCCAGGGGTCGAGCCGCCGCGCCACGCCGCCGAGCAGCTGCGCCAGGCGGGGCAGGGGGAACAGCAGCGGGCTGGGGAAGGCCGAGCCCAGCGGCACCAGCTTGCGCTCGCGCGTCGCCTCCATCACGTCGAACACCAGGTCGGCCACTTCCACCGCGGTCGAGCCGCGCGGCGCGCGTGCCTGCACCGGCTCGTGCGGCAGGTCCTTCCACCAGCCGCTGACGACGTAGCCGGAGCGTGGCCGCGCCTGGATCAGGCCGCGATCCTCCAGCAGATGGCAGGCCTGCAGCACCGTCGACTGGCTCAGGCCCCGGCTGCGGCACAGCGCGCGCACCGAGGGGATCTTTTCGCCCGGGCGCAGCACGCCTTTTTCGATCATTCCGGCCAGCTCGTCGGCCAGCGCCTGGTACAGGGTGGTGGTTGCCTGGGGCATGCGCTCCATCTGCTATGGTCCAGATGGGCTTAGTCTGTAACTGTTGCCCTCGCTGCGCCAGTCTCAGAATAGCTGCACCGAAAACCGGGAGAGCGACATGAACCAGACACCGAAGACCGCGCCTGCCGCCGTGACCAAGCTCGGCTGGTTCCAGACCCTGTTCAGCATCCTCGCCTCGGTGGCAGGCGTGCAGAGCTGGAGCCACTTCGAGCGCGACGTCACCCGCGGCAGCCCGATGCGCTATGCCGTGATGCTCGGCGTTCTGATGGTCGCCTTCATCCTGGTACATGTGCTGATCGTGCACCTGCTGCTGCGCAATACCGGACTGGAATAGCACGGGCGGCAGGCGCGTACCATTACGCGGCCTGCCAGGGAGTGCGGCCATGTGGAGAACCATTCTGCTGCTGCTCGTCGTGCTATACGTTCCGGCCTGGGCCGCGGCTCCGCCGGAAGACAGCGTCGCGCAGCGCGTCGCCGCCTGCAGCTCCTGCCACGGCGAGCAGGGCCGCGCCAGCCCCGACGGCTACTACCCCCGCATCGCTGGCAAGCCGGGCGGCTACCTCTACCGGCAACTGCTCAACTTCCGCGACGGCGTGCGGCACAACCAGGTGATGCAGCAGATGCTGGAATACCTGCCGGACGATTTCCTGAAGGAGATCGCCGGCTACTTCGCCGCGCAGCATCCGCAATACGCCGCCGCTCCGGCCTCCGATGCCGGCGCGGCGGTCCTGGCGCGCGGCAAGACCCTGGCGCTGGAAGGCGACCGCGCGCATCAGCTGCCAGCCTGCACCGCTTGCCATGGCGAAGCACTGATGGGAGTGAAGCCGGACCTGCCCGGACTGGTGGGGCTGCCGCGCGACTATCTCGCCGCCCAGCTCGGTGCCTGGCGCACCGGCACCCGCAAGATGCGCGAGCCGGACTGCATGGCGCAGGTGGTGGAGAAGCTCAGCGCCGACGACGTGGCGGCGGTCACGGCCTGGCTCAGCACCCAGCCGGTCGACCCGGCCGCGGTTCCGGACGAAGCGCCGAAGCAGGAACGGCCGTTGCGCTGTGGAGCCGCGCCATGAAACGTCTGGCGGCGCTGTTGCTGGCACTGGGTCTGGCGGCCTGCGGCCGCGAGGAGGGGCAGGGTGCGCCGCCGCCGGCGCCGGCCGCTAACCTGGTCGAGACCGGCCGCTACCTGGTGCAGGCCGGCGACTGCGCCGCCTGCCACACCGTGCCCGGCGGCACAGAGTACGCTGGCGGCCGCCCGGTGGTTACGCCCTACGGCACCATCACCACCACCAATCTCACGCCGGACGCCGAGACCGGCCTGGGTCGCTGGAGCGCCGAAGATTTCTGGCAGGCCATGCACCAGGGCCGCTCGCGCGAGCGGGGCTTGCTCTATCCGGCGTTCCCGTTCACCAACTTCACCCGGCTCAGCCGCGCCGACTCGGACGCGATCTTCGCCTATCTGAAATCCCTGCCGGCCGTGCGCAACCCAACGCCGCCGGCACGGATGCGCTTCCCCTACAACCTGCGTCCGCTGATGCGGGTCTGGCGCGCGCTGTACTTCAAACCCGGGAGCTACCAGGCGGATGCGGCGAAGCCCGCCGCGTGGAATCGCGGTGCCTATCTGGTGCAGGGCCTGGGCCATTGCGACGCCTGCCATTCCGAGCGCAATTTCCTCGGCGCGGTGAAGCCGGCGACGGCCCTGCAGGGCGGGCGGATGGCCGGCTCGGACTGGTATGCGCCGCCGATCGCCGGCAACAAGGACCCGCAGCTGCCGCGCCTGCTGCATGAAGGCCTGTCGGAGCACGGCGTGGCCAGCGGGCCGATGGCCAGCGTGGTGTATTACAGTCTGCAACACCTCAGCGAGACCGATACCCAGGCCATCGCCGAATATCTCGGCTCGCTGCCGGCGCCGGCCGGTCCGCCGCCGCAGGAAGTGGTGCTGGTCAGCGCCGCCGCCGCCAGCCTGCTGGCCAATCGCGGCCGCAATCTCTACGAGAAGCACTGCCAGGATTGCCATGCGGCCGACGGCAGCGGCCGGCCGCCGGCGTACCCCGCGCTGGCCGGCAACCCGGCGCTGTTGGGGCCGCCGGTCAACGCGGTGCGGATGATCGCCAACGGCGGCTTCGCTCCCGGTACCGCCGGCAACCCGCGGCCCTACGGCATGCCGGCCTTCATCGGCGATCTCAACGACGAGGACATCGCCGCGGTGCTGACCTACGTGCGCGGCAGCTGGGGCAACCATGCGCCGCCGGTGTCGACCTACGAAGTGGCGCGCGACAAGCCGCTGCCACCGTGGTGAGAACGACGGCGGACGGGGACGGCGTTTTCGGATAAAGTGCGTCCCTTCCCCTTTCCAGCGGCTGCCTGAAGCCCGTCACCGCCTGTTCGCGGTGCGCCGCAGGCATGCCCTTTTCGGCGCACGATGAGCACCTGGTTCAAGAATCTTTTCATCTATTCCCTCGACTCGTACTGGAAGATCACGCCGGCCAAGCTGGAGGAGACGCTGGCCGCGCACCCGCTGTTGCCGGTCAATGCCGCCAGCATGCAGAGCCAGGGCTGGGTGCCGCCGCATCCCTCGTCCGGGGTGGTCTACAGCCAGGGCAAGCAGGTGCTGGTCACCCTGGGCATGCAGCAGCGCCTGCTGCCGGCGGCGGTGATCAACCAGACGGTGAAGCAGCGCGCCGCGGCGCTGGAGAAGACCCAGGGCTTCGCCCCGGGGCGCAAGCAGCTGCGTGACCTCAAGGACAAGGTCACCGACGAGCTGCGGCCGCGCGCCTTCGTGCGCGAGAAGACGGTACGGGCCTGGTTCGACCTGGTGAAACATCGCCTGATCGTCGACACCTCTTCGGCCAAGGTGGCGGAAAACCTGGCCACGGCGCTGCGCAACGACCTCGGTGAGCTGCCGGCGATCCCGCTGGCGACGCAGACCGCGCCGGCCGAGGCGATGACCGACTGGATCAGCGCCGGCAGCGTCTCGGCCCAGTTCAGCCTCGACCAGGACTGCGAGCTGGTGGCCAACGAGCTGCAGAAATCCACCGTGCGCTATGTGCGCCATGGCCTCGAAGGCAGCGAGATCCGCTCGCTGATCCAGAACGGCAAGAAGGTCAGCCGCGTCGGCCTGGTCTGGCGCGACCGCCTGTCGCTGGTGCTGAACGAGAAGCTCGAGGTGAAGCGCGTGCGCTTCGAGGCGATGGACGCCAAGGACCCGGTGGAGGGGGGCGGCGGCAAGCCCGGCAAGGACAGGGAGGACGCGGCCCTGTTCGAGGCCAACTTCACCCTGATGAGCGGCGAGCTGGCCAGCCTGGCCGATGACCTGGTGGCTCTGCTCGGCGGCCTCAAGAAAGACTAGGCCGACGCCACACGGTAAAAAGCCCCCTTGCGGGGGCTTTTGATACCACTACGAAGCGCGGCCGCCGAAGCGTCCGCGAGGCCGCTTCAGGCCTTCGACTTCTTCTTGTGGTGCTTCTTGGCCTTGTGAGCCGTCTTCTTGGCGTGGTGCTTCTTGTGGTGATGCTTGGCGTGGTGGGCCTTCGGGGCCGGAGCGGCGGCCGGAGCAGCCGGAGGGGCGGCGGCCGGAGCAGCGGGGGCGGCGGCGGTATCCTGAGCGGCGGCGACGCCGCCCGAGAGCAGACCAGCGCTCACCAGGAGCGCAGCGAACATCTTCTTCATCGTGGTATTCCCAATTCGTTGACGCGGCGCGAACCTGCGCCGCATGACTATGATAACGGAGGAAAGCCGGCAATTGCGTGACGCCCGTCGCTTCCGGATGAATTTTTCGGGCGGGCTGCCAGCAAGCTGTGATAGAACAGAAGGCCGCCGTCGCTCCTGCCGGTGGTTAAAAAAACAGCAACCGCCGCCGAAGGAAAGGCCATGCCCAGCTGCCCGATCAGGTTATCGTTTCCCCTGCTGCTGTGCTTTGCCGCCGCCTCGGCTGCCGCCGCGCCGCCCAGCCGCCTGGCCGCGGCGGTCGACGTGCGCAGCAGCGCCCG
>CAYWPB010000112.1:0-10122 GCA_964458725.1 uncultured Nevskia sp.
GGCCATGGCCGGCACCCGGTCCTTGGACGCGATCGGCAACGCCGCCGCCGGGGGCCGCGGCTCCGAGCAGGTCGTGCTGCTGGTGGCCGGCGGCCTGCTGCTGGTGGGCATAGGCTTCAAGCTGTCGCTGGCGCCGTTCCACCTGTGGACTCCGGATGTGTACGAAGGCGCCCCGGCGCCGGTCGCCGCCTACCTCGCCACCGCCTCCAAGACGGCTGTGCTGGCCCTGCTGCTGCGCTACTTCGTCGAGGCCAAGGCCTACCAGTCGGCCAGCCTGATGGACGTGCTCACCGGAGTGGCGATCCTGTCGATCGTGCTCGGCAACCTGCTGGCGCTGCTGCAGGACAACATCAAGCGCCTGCTGGCCTACTCCTCGATCGCCCATTTCGGCTACGTGCTGGTGGCCTTCATCGCCACCGGCGCCCTGGCCACCGAGGCGGTGGGCATCTACCTGCTGACCTACGTCGTCACCACCCTGGCCGCGTTCGGCGTGGTGACCCTGGTCTCCAGCCCCTACGGCGATCACGACGCCGATACCCTGTGGGATTACCGCGGCCTGTTCTGGCGCCGCCCCAACCTGGCGGCGATCCTCACCGTGGCCCTGCTGTCGCTGGCCGGCATCCCGCTCACCGCCGGCTTCATCGGCAAGTTCTACGTCATCGCCGCCGGCGTCGACCACCGCCTGTGGCTGCTGCTCGCCGCCGTGGTCTTCGGCAGCGCCGTCGGCCTGTTCTACTACCTGCGCGCGATGGCCCAGCTCTACCTGCGCGCACCTTGGGTGCGCAAGTACTCCGCCCCGCTGGACTGGGCGCAGAACACCGGCGGCCTGATGCTGCTGGCCCTGGCCCTGCTGATGCTGTTGCTGGGTGTCTACCCCACCCCGTTCATCGCGGTGGTGCAGGCGGCGGGGCTGGCGGGGCAGTGATGCGGTTTTGGCTGCATGAAGAAAGCCGGGCATTGCCCGGCTTTTTTTATGGTGAGAGGCGGTGCGGCGCATGAGCACCCTGCTGCTGCTCAAGCTGCTGCTGGTGCCCGGCCTGATCGCCGCGCTGACCTGGGTCGCGCACCGCTGGGGCCCCGCCGTCGCCGGCTGGCTGTCCGGCTTTCCGGTGGTGGCCGGCCCGATCCTGCTGTTCCTGGCGCTGGAGCACGGCGCGGCCTTCGCCGGCCAGGCCGCGGTCGGCACGCTCACCGCCGTGATCCCCGCCCTGGTGTTCGCTCTCGGTTATTCCTGGACCGCGCGCCGGCAGCGCTGGCCTGCCAGCCTGGCGGCAGCCCTGGCACTGTACGCGTTCGCCGTGCTGCTGCTCGACGCCCTGGCGCCCTCGGCCTGGCTCGCCGCGCCGCTGACCATCGCCGCCCTGCTGCTGGCACCGCGCTTGTTCCCGCCGGCGGAAGCCTTCCCCTACCCGGCGCCCCCGCACCCCTTCAACGTGATCCTGCGCCTGCTCGCCGCCGCGGTGCTGGTGCTGCTGATCACCCGCTTCGCTGCCAATCTCGGCGCCCACCTCAGCGGCATGCTGGCCATGTTCCCGGTGCTGGCCTCGGTGCTGGCGGTCTTCAGCCACCGCCAGTCCGGCCCCGCCTACACCGCCCGGCTGTTGGGCGGCATGGTCTACGGCTACTACGCATTTACCGCGTTCTGCCTGGTACTGGCGCTGGTGCTGGTGCGCTGGGGGACTGCGGGCGGGTTTGGCGCGGCTTTGGGGTGTGCGACGGTGATCCAGCTGATGTCGCGGCGCAGGTTGCTGGGGGCGAAGACAGGCTAAGCGCCGGGGGCCAGCAAGCCCCCGGTCGGAGCGGTATCCGAAGAATTAGAACGACGGGCGCGCCAGACAACTCTTCTGGTTGATCTTCGTGCACAAGCCCTTCAGTATCGCTTTTGGCCGCCTGCTGTCTGACCACAAAATGCAAAAGCGGACTCTGCGAACCAGCTCCATCGGAGAGATCATCTGTACGATGCCAGCGCCAGTCGCTTAGCGACATCTGGGATAGAGGAATCGGCTCGAGGACTGTCTTCCCTGCCCCACCGTCCGGACATCGACGGCCTCCGAGCAGTCGCGGTTCTGGCCGTGCTCGTCTTCCACGCTTTTCCGGAGGTGTTGCCGGGTGGGTTCATCGGGGTCGATGTCTTCTTCGTGATCTCCGGATATCTGATCTCCGGAATCATCCAGTCGGGATTGAGGCGCGGCGACTTTTCGCTGGCGGAATTCTACGGGCGCCGTATCCGGCGTATTTTTCCCGCCCTGCTTCTGGTGCTCGCGTTCTGCCTGCTGGCCGGCCATCACTTGCTGCTGCCGGATGAATTCAGGAGGTTGGGACGGCAGATCCTGGCCGGCGCTGGATTCGCATCGAATTTCCTCTTCTGGAGCGAGGCCGGGTACTTCGACACCGATAGCGGACTCAAGCCGCTTCTGCACCTGTGGTCGCTGGGAATCGAGGAGCAGTTCTACATCGCCTGGCCTCTGCTGCTGATGCTGGCACACCGGCTGGCCCACAAGGCGCTTCCGGCGATTGCCGCCATTACCCTGGCTTCGCTCGCGCTGTGCTTGGCGCTCGCCTACGCCGACCCTACGGCAGCGTTCTATTCCCCGTTGAGCCGCGCCTGGGAACTCGGCCTGGGAGGAATGCTGGCGTTCCCGCAGGTCCAGCAGCGGTTGCAACGCCCCCTGGATGCCGCTGCAGGCCACCCCGCCTCGTCAATACCCGGCTGGCTGGTCTGGACGGGCGCGCTGATGATCCCTGTCGCGGCGCTGGGACTGAATCGCTACCAGGCCTATCCCGGAGCGGCCACCCTGCTGCCGACCCTGGGCGCGGCAATCCTGCTGGCGGCCGGTCCGCAGACATGGCTCAATGCGCGCGTGCTGTCACGGCCGCTGCTGACCGGTATCGGACTGACCAGCTATCCGCTCTACCTGTGGCACTGGCCTCTGCTGGTGTTCCTGCGCATCGTCTCGCTGGGACCGGTGCCCGGCTGGCAGAAGCTGCTGGTTCTGGCTCTGTCCGTCATTCTCGCCTGGGCAACTTATCGTTGGCTCGAACTGCCGGTTCGCCAGCGGCGCTTCGCCAATGCCCGGCTGCTGCTGGCGGCGATGGCGCTGTCGGCCTCGGCAGGACTTGCCTGTGTCCTCGGCGCAATCCTGCCATGGTCCGCCTCCTTTGGCCTGGACCGGGTCATCGGAGTGAACAAGGACCCCATGTTTCCCGCCCCCTTCATGCGCCCGCTTCCCTCCCGCGGGTCGCAGTTCTATCAGGTGGGTGCGGGTGCGCGGAAGGTGGTGTTCATCGGCGACAGCACGATGCAGCAGTATTCCCACCGAGTGCGGCTCCTGGTGGATGCGCATCCGGACACCAGTGCCATCCTGGCGACCACCTCGGGCTGCATGCCTATACCCGGAGTCAGAGCTGAAGGAGCCCGGGCCTGGTGCCGCATCTACGGCCCGGATGCCTACGCCCTGGCTCTGGCGCCAGAGGTGCAGACCGTGGTCATCGGCGCCAACTGGTATCGCTACTTGGCGCAGATGAACTTCGATTCGGAATATGTCTTCGAAGACGATACCGGGCGGTTTCCTCTGGCGCTTGGATCCGAAGGTGCTCGCAAAGCATTTGCCGCACTGGAGACCTGGGTTGCCCGGCTCCGGCAAAGCGGCAAGAAGGTATTTTTGATCCGCGACACACCTTTCGGCGAGGAGCTGGACCCGGCCCATATCGTGAGGCGCTCCCTCCTGCACGGCTTCGACATCCAGACCACTGGTCTGGACCAGGGCCGCTTCCTTGCGCGGATCGAGCCTGTTGCGCAGGCACTCGATGGCATTGAAAAAGCCACCGGCGCGACTGTGATCGACCCCATCGCTACGCTGTGCAATGGAAAGGTTTGCCCCGCGCTCGACGCCGAGGGCTACCCCAGGTACCGCGACTGGGCGCACCTGGTCCCGACTTTCGCCCGCGATCACGTCACCTACTTGGATGTGGCCTTTGAACCTTGAGCGGGCACTAGACTGAATCGGCCCCGCAGGAACGTCCTGCGGAGATTCCATACGACCAGTCCTACCGCCGCTGCTCCACCGCCATCCTCACCGCCAGCATTCCCAGCACGCTGCCCATCATCCAGCGCTGCGCCAACCGCCAGGCCGGACGTTGCAGCAGGAACCGGGCGATGCCGGCGGCACTGAGCACGATGAGGGCGTTGACGGTGATGCTGATCGCCATCTGGGTGCAGCCCAGCGCCAGCAGCTGCGGCAGCACCGGTCCCTGGGCGGGGTCGGCGAACTGCGGCAGCAGGGACAGGTACAGCACGGCGGCCTTGGGGTTGAGCAGGTTGGTGAATAGGCCCATGGCGATGAGGCGGCGCGGGCTGTCGGGCGCCAGCTCGCGCAGCTCGAAGGGTGACCTTCCGTTGGGCTTGAGTGCCTGCCAGGCGAGATACAGCAGGTAGGCCGCGCCGGCCAGGCGCAGGCTGTCGTAGGCGTAGGGCACGGCCATCACCAGGGCGGTGATGCCGAAGGCGGCGCAGAGCATGTAGAAGATGAAGCCGCCGGCGACGCCGAGCAGGGACAGCAGGCCGGCGGCGCGGCCTTGGCAGAGGGTGCGCGAGATCAGGTAGATCATGTTCGGGCCCGGCGCCAGCACCATGCCCAGGGCGACCAGGGCGAAGGTGGCCCAGTGTGCGGTAGAGGGCATCGCGAACTCCTGGCTTGGGTTCGCGGCAGTCTAGGCAACGCCGTCGGCTGTTTGAATGGACAGTTGGTGTGCGCTGTGGAGAGCACAGCGGGTACTCGCGAGCTCGACAAGACTGCCGCGCGACGGCCACCCCTCACCCCGGCCCTCTCCCGCAAGGGGAGAGGGAGAACATCATTGGGGAGAGGGAAACATCACTCGTCACCAGCGGCTGCTGCGCTTGCCGTGGAAATAGCTGCCGGTGGGGCCGTCATCGGGCAACAGGGCCAGGTGTACGACGCGCTCGGCGCCGGTCTCGACCGAGTCCTTGCCGAGATCACCTGCGAGGCGGGTCTTGACCCAGCCGGGGCGCACGGCGTTGATCTTCACGGTGTCGGGCGCGGCCTGGGCCAGCTTCACGGTGAGCGCGTTGAGCGCAGCCTTGGAGATGGCGTAGCAGGGATGGCCGAGCATGCCGCGGCTGAAAGTGCCGAGGCCGGAGCTGACCATCACCACCCTGCCCCACTGCCGCTCGACCATGCCGGGGATGAAGGCCTGGCTGCACCACAGCGCGCCGAGGGTGTTGGTGCGGAACACCCGCATGAAAGTCTCGGTGTCGAGATCGAAGATCGGCGTGCGGTCGTAGATGCCGGCGTTGTTGACCAGGATGTCGACGGCGACGCGGGCGCGCTTGAGGCGTTTGGTGCAGTCCTTCACCGACTGCTCATCGGAGACGTCGAGCGGCTCGACGCGCACGCGCAGGCCCTCTGCGCTGAGCTGCTGCGCGGCTTCCTCGCCCAGCTTGACGTCGCGCGCGGCCAGCACGATGCGGCAGCCGGCCTGGCCGAGCTGGCGCGCCGTCTCCAGGCCGATGCCGCGGTTGGCGCCGGTGACGAGGGCGGTTCGGGTGGTCCAGTCGATGGGGCGGGGCTTGGCGGACTTGCGGGCGGGCATGGCGATCTCAGGCTGGGCGTGGCGCATGAATAGAGATGGATTCCCGCTTTCGCGGGAATGACGAGTCATGAGAGTCGAGGCGAGCCTCAGCGATAGCCATAGCTGCGCGCGAGGCTCACCACTTCTGCGGCGAGCGGCTTGCCGTCGCCGCGCCATTCGGCCGGGCCTTCGAGGCCGAAGCGGGGGCGCAGGCGGCCGGCGAACCGCGGCGACTCGTGGAAATCCGTCTCGCAGCCATACGGCGCCTCGCCGCCGCCGAAGGCGGCATAGGGGCTGTCCTCGGGATGGAGCATGCGCGCCAGCTCGGCGGCGCCGCAGTCCAGGCCGAGCCAGGCGCAGAGCTCGCCCAGGGTGTCCTCAGGCGCGGCGAACAGATCCTCCGCCTGCACCCGCCGCAGCTGCAGCGGCGGCAGCGCGGCGACGGCCTGCTCGATGTTGCGGTTGATGCGGTACCAGGCCAGCTGCGGGTCGATCACGGTGGGGCTGACGCCGTAGTCCTTGTAGTCCGGGGGCACGAACACCGGGCCGCGCAGGCGCGACGCGACTTCGGCGCACTGCGGGCGCGGATGGCGCACCAGGTGCAGCACGCGCGCGTCGGGCACGCGCGCCAACCAGCCTTCGACGTCGTGCGGGCGCCAGGCCAGCGCGCTCTCGCTGAGTACGGGCAGGCGCGGCGCGACGCGCTCACCCAGTGCGGCAAGCAGATCGGTGACAGACCAGTCGGCGCGGCGCCGCAGCCAGGCCTGCGCGGCCTTGAGCTCCGCGGCTGACTGGCCGCCGCAGTGCAGCTCGGCCACCGTGCGCAGCAGGCCGTCCTGCACGTTGCCCTGGGTGACCTCGTAGACCGAGAGCAGGGCCTCGACCGTGTCGGCCAGATGCAGGTTCAGCTCGGGGAAGGCATAGGCGCGCGGATGCCGGCCGAGCATCGCGGCGAGGCGCGAGCCCTCGGCACCGGGCGCGGACAGCAAAATCAGCGGTGCGGCGTGCACGGCTAGCCCTGCCCGCTGCGGCCGAGCCAGACTTCGCAGCCGCCGCGCGGGTTGTCGACGTAGACCCAGCGGCCGTCGCGGCGGATCGCCACGGTGGGGCCGAAAGGATTGGCGGTGCCGACGAACAGGCCGTGCGGTGTGGAGGCGAAGTTGCGGATGCCCCAGTTGTACTTGTTGCCGAAGCCGGAGCGGGTCACCGGCTCCCAGACACGGCCGTCGCGGGTGCGGAACAGGGAGCAGCCGCCGTAGCGCCGCACCACCTCCTCCTTGCCCCAGCGCCGCATCAGCACCAACATCTCCTCCGGCCACACCTCGGTGTGCAGGTAGGGGATGACGTTGGCCCAGGACATGGTACCGGCGTAGAGCCAGTCGTCGTGCACACCCATGCGCCAGACGTAGCCGTTGAAGCAGTTGTCGAAGCCGCCGGAATAGCCCGACAGCGGCACCTTGAGGCCGTCGGGCGTCAGCCGCGAGTAGCCCATCAGCAGCTCCCAGCTGTCGTCGGGCCAGACCCGGATCAACTCGGGCGCGCCGGGGCCGATACGCATGGCGCGGTGATAGCCGCCGTTGACGATGCCGGTGCCGACGTAGAGCGCGCCCTTGAAAGCACAGAGGCTGCCGCAGACCTCGTTGAGCGGACCGCGCCAGGCGCCGTGGCTGAGCACGCGCTTCCACTTGTAGGGTGGACCGCCCTCGCCGTCGGTCTTCCACAACTCGAAGCCGCGCTCGGCGTTGACGGTGCCGGCGTAGAGGTGGCCGTTGAACTGCGCCATCTCGAACACGGTGAGGTTGGTGTCGTCGCCGAAGCCGTCGGGGCTGGCCGCGACCCAGCGGGCCGTTTGGAGATCATCGGTGCAGTAGATCGCCGCCTCGGAGGCGACGCACTCCTGCGACTTGCCCTGGCCGGAGTTGGAACCGGTGGGCGTGGTGTGGACGCGGCCCTTGAAGATCTGCAGGGTGCGGAACGAGCGCACCGTGGTGTCCCAGGGCGGGCGCGGCGCATTGGTGAAGGTGATGCCGTCCTCGCTGCGCAGCACGTCGGGCGGCTCGGCCTGCTGCGGCGCCCAGGTGGAGACGTAGAGGCAGGGCTTGTGGTCGCTGGGGCCCTGGAACACGGTCATGCCGCGCAGGCCGATGTAGCGCGGCACCACCGGCTTGCTGCGGCCCCTGACGTACGGCGCCTGGAACACGCGGACCCAGGTGTCCGTCTGCGGCGTGTACTGCCAGATCTCGGCGCGGCGGTCGACCTCGTAGACGTCCTCGGGCGACTCGGTCGGCCAGGGCTTGAGGTCCGGCGTGGGCTTGTTGACCTTGGTCATGGCCCAGGTGCCGCGGGTGGTGCCGACATACAGCCGGCCCTCGAAGAAGGCCATGCTGTGGGCGTAGTTGTTCAGCCCGTCGCCGAAGCCGCTCTGGTTGATGAGGCGGAAATCCTGCTCGCGCAGGCCGCCGGTGGACGGCGGACTGCGCGGCGCATCCAGCTCGCCTAGGGGAGCCAAGACCAGATCTCGACCAGGAAGAAGCGCATCAGCGGCCGGGTGAAGGCGACGATCAGCGGATAGGTGCCGGCGCGGACCTTGGCGTAGCCGGTCATCTGCGGCCGCAGCTGGCCGTCGGCGCGGTCGACCTGCATCAGCACGCGGATGATGCGGCCGTCCGGGTCCTTCTCGGCGCTCGGCGCGATCTGGGTCACTGTGCCGGGATAGCAGTCGAACGGCACGCCCCAGGCCTTGGCGCAGGCGCGGTCGCCTACCGCGACCTCGCCGATGGAGGTCTCCGGCAGCCGGATCTGCACCTGCAGCTTGCCGCTGTCCTCGACGCTGGCGAGTTGCGCGCCGCGCTCCAGGTAGTCGCCGACCGCGAACATCAGGCTGCCGGAGACGACGCGGCCGGCGATCGGCGCCCGCACCTTGGTGAACTCCAGCTGCTGGCGGTGGAAGGCCAGCTGCGCCTCGATCTTGGCGATCTCGGCCTTGACCTCGTCGACGCCTTCCGACACCGGCGTGGACACATAGTCGTAGTGGCGCTTGGCTTCCTCCAGCTGCTCCTTGTCGACCTCGGCCTCGGACTGGTAGTGCTGGAACTGCTGCTCGCTCACCGCCTTGCTCAAGTAAGCTTGCTGCTGGCGCGCGGCTTCCTTGCTGCTGAAGCGGAAGCGGGTTTGCGCCGTCACCACCGCCTGCTGTGCCTGCTCGATCTCCTCCGGCTTGGCACCCTTCTGCGCCAGCGCCAGCTGCGAATTCAGGCGCACCAAGTCGGCTTCGCTGGAGGCGACGGCGGACTTCTCGGCATCGTCACCCAGCTCGGCGATGACCTGACCGGCCTTGACCTCATCGCCTTCCTTGACCAGCACCTTGCGCACGTCGCCGGGCGTCAACGCGCGCACGTCGGCCTGGGCGTAGGGCAGCACGGTGAAGTCGCCGCTCGGCTCGTACGGGTACGGGAACAGCGCCACCGCGACGATGCCGCCGATGATGACCCAGTCGAGGCGGTTGGGCGCCGCCACCACAATCTCACCGCCGATGTTGGCGCGCTGCGACAGCATGCGCCGCACCTGAGTCCAGATGTACCAGCCCAGCGCCACCAGAAACACCAGGATGCCGGCCGGGCCCCAGCCACCGGCCAGCCACTGGCCGGGGAACAGCACCATCCAGCCGATAATCCAGACGATGTAGGCCAGGCACAGCACGCCGTATACGTACAAGGTGGACTTGGACGGCGCGCGCGTGTCCATCCACGGCTTGCGGTAGCCGAACAAGGCCATCAGCGCCTGCTCGCGCAGGTCGGGCGCGCCGAGCAGGTTGGCCAGCAGGTGGTAGCCGTCGCGCCGCGCCAGCGGGTTGACCAGGATGAAGACCCAGATCATCGCGGCGATGGCCAGGCCGATGCACAGCACCGGCAGCAGACCGTGGCCATGGTGGAAAGTGAACCAGCCGGCGATGGCCAGCACCTCCACCGTCAGGGTCGCCACCAGCGCCGAGCCAATGATGCGCAGGCGCGTGGTGCGGTCGGCCGCCTCGGCCGGGCCGGCGGTGTCGGTCTTGAAGTACGGGATCAGGCCGACGCCGAGCTGGATGCCGAAACGCGGCGCCACGCCGGTGGCGCGGCGCACCGCCGCGGCGCGCGCCAGCTCGCCGAGGAACTCGAGCAGGAACAGGCAGGCCAGCGCGGTGAGCAGGAAGGTCGGCGGATCGACCAGGCGCTGCACGTCGGAGGCCACCCCCGCGCGGTTGACCCACAGCGCGAAACCGGCACCGACCGAGGCGGCGATCAGCATCCACACCAGCACGCTCGACGCCAGTGCCCAGCCCAGCAGCGAGCCCAGCCACAGCAGCGGCCCCACCGGGAACAGCTGGCGCACCGGCTCGGACTGGCCGCGGAAGGCGCCCCACAAGGTGGTCAGGGTGCCCATGCGGCCGCCGCCGCTGAGCGAGCCCGGCACAGTCGACGGCGGCGCGATCTCCGGCCCCGGCGCCGGACGCTGGCCGAGCCAGCCGGCCGCCGCGGCCTCCTCGTCGCTTTG
>CAYWPB010000113.1:0-10109 GCA_964458725.1 uncultured Nevskia sp.
GGTCGAACTCGCGGTGCGCGATGGTCTTGGCCTCCTCGTCCGGGCCAAACAGCACCTCGAAGATGTCGGTGCGGGAGATCTTCCGCTCCGCGTTGATCTTGGGATGCAGGCACCGATGCTCGCGCGCATAGCGCACCAGCCGCGCGTCCTCCTCGGTCTTCGATTGGCCCTCCGGCACCAGCCGCTCGATCAGCTCGAGCCGCACCAGCTGCGGAACCACCTCGTCCAACGCGTAATACATCGCGTCCATGGTGTCGACCAGGGTCGCATGCCAGTCGAACAGGATGATCCGCGGGCCTGGGGGAAAATTTTCTGGCAGGGACATCGCGGCGCTCCGGGCCTGGGCTGCTTGGACATTATCCGCCGGCCGGAGTTTGCCGGTAGCCTTCCCTGGCGTGCCGGTTGAGCCATTGATCGGCTTCGCAGATCAACTGACGCGAACGGCAACAACCATTGAACGGGCGGCATTCCGCGCTTTGGGTTTGACGCGTTTGTCGCGGGCCTGGTACGGACATCTACGGTATCGCCGAAGGCACCGCTCATCAGGCCGAATTTATTTGCCGGTGGAAGGGCGTATGCTGGATCACGCCCGAACGAATGCCACTCGCGCGTTTCACCCTGTTCCATGGAGGAACGATGCGCGAGTTGACCCGATTGGATCGTCTCTGGCTTGCAGCCCAGGCGCATCGCGCCGGCAATGCCGCGATTCCGGCGGCATCCAGGGATCGCCTACGGCAGATGGATCTCATCACGACCCGGGACAACCGTTCGGTCAGCCTGACCCGTCTCGGCTATGCGTTGGCGCTGCGGCTAAAGCAGCAGTCGCGGCTATCTTCCGCTGCCGTCTCCGAGCTCGCTTGTCGTCATGCGACATGAGTAGCGGCCAATGAACGACCACAGCGAGACGAACACGGACGAAACGCCCCCCGGACCATCGGTGGCGCCGCACCCGCTGTCGAAGCGGCAGATCAAGGCAGCGGCGCTGGCCAACGAACGCCTGAGCAGGCAAAGGTGGAAGAGCCTGCTTCCGGATGCCAGGGCGTTGTGGGGCAAAGTGCCCGCGGAGGACCTGGCCAGGGTCAACGGCAACATCCATGCACTGGCGGGTCTGGTGCAACTGCGCTACCAGACCGGTCGCGAGGACGCAGACCGGCAGGTACAGCAGTTCTTCCGGGATCACCCGCCGATGGCCGCAACGCCGCGATGAAGAGGCAGCCGATGGCGGCGGCCCCCAAATATGGAAGCGCAGCCCAGGCAACGCGACTCCCTGCGGTAACGCCACGCTGCAGGCGCGTCCGGCATGACGCCGCCTTCGGAGGTCCGGTGTTCGTGCTTCACGCCGGCCTCATGAGCCGGCAGCGGTTTCATGGGAAGGTTGCAGAGCATCTGTGGTGCTCCCGCTGTACGCGCACGTTCCCCATCGGGACCTATCGCCAGGTGGGCAACGTGCGGCGCTGCCCTTACGCCGGATGTGGCGGGCACTCTATCGTGGACGCAATGGACTGGGCCGCTGTGCGGGATACCAACACCGAATTTCCCCACACTCCGCAGCTCGGAACGAAATACGCATTCGTTTCGGCCCGGAAGCCGCTCGGAGAATTGTCTCCTTCAGCGTCATGCCCGACCAGCCTGCCTCATCACACTCCGCCGATCGGTTGAACTGGTGGCGGAGCATCGCCTGTTTCCAGCGAGCCTCGACGACGCGGGCGATCTGGCAGATCGCCGACACCCTGGTTCCCTATGGGTTGGTGCCGTTACAACCCGCGCGGGCGGCGCCACCCCCGGCCCATTCTTCATGATCCAGACGATCAAGCTGGTCGGCTGGCTGGATGCGGCGCAGCCGGCAATCCTGAAGGAAGCGGGACAGCACGAATTCCGCATCAAGCTGTCCGAAAAGCCCTCCTCGGCATATAAAAAGGCCTTCGCCGAACTGAGCAGTGACCAGCATCCAAGAGCCAGCATCGAGCAGGACGTCATGGTGCTGAGTTGCGATCTGGCGGAAATCGAGCCCGCCATCGACCGGATCAAGCACCGGATGCGTCGCGTCAACGAGACACTGGCGCGCCAGGAACGCGAAACCGATGCGCGCGTCGCCCATCAGATGGAGGAAGCCGAGGCGCGACGCAACAAGGTCATCGCGGCGGTGAAGAATATTCGATTCGATGACCTGTAGGAGCCTGGCGAGGATGACCTGGCGAGCTCGCTCGATTGGAAGCATCGAGCCGCCGAGCCTGGAGGATCGCTACGATCGTCTCAAGGACGCGTTGAACTGCGCTCGACTGGCGGCAAGGCCGCCATAGGACGGCCTCCAATCATTTGACACGGACTCCCGCTTCGAACGACAGAAGCGTCACGTTGTCGGGCTTGCTCCTGACACGCCGCCAGTATTCCTCGCACGCATCGCGGTCGATATCCACGAAGCCGCCGTAAAGCTTGTCGCATCCGTTCGCCTTCGGCTCCACGACCAGGTACGGTTCGCCAGAGCCGGCGTCGAAGCAGTTGTAGCGCCCGCTTTCCGACTTGCGCAGCACCCTGCCGTCGAAGTGATAGACCCGACAGGTTTTCGAATACTGCACCCAGCCGATACGGCCGCGGCCACCGACCGCCTGCGACTTGCCCTCCAGGTACATCAGTTGCCGGTTCATGCATTGGGCCTCAGCAATCCACTCCTTCCTGGTTGTGAAGCTCATCCTGAAGGCGCGCCGGAGGCACCTGGTACCCACCGCCTTCCAGCTCGCGCGCTTCTTCCAGGTGGTACTTGCCGTCGCTGCCGAGAAACGACCCGGGATAGTGATAGCGTCCATCCATCCCCCGGAAGCTGCCGCGTGGATGGTATCTGCCGTCCAGGCCGAGAAAGGCGCCGGGCGGGTGATAGCGCCCGTCCTCTCCGCGGAAGGAATTGACCGGATGATAGATCCCGTCGACCCCGAGGAAGTGCCCTCGTGGGCGATACACGCCGTCAGGGAAGATCACATGACCTTTCGGGTGGTATTTTCCGTCCGTTCCCAGGAACGAACCGGCCGGGTAGTACTTCGCATCCGTGCCGCGGAACGATCCCTTGGGGTGATAGCGTCCATCCTCGCCGAGGATTGAGCCGGCGGGATAGTAGTTGCCGTCGATTCCGCGCATGCGGCGGGTGCGTTGCATGATCTGTTTCCGGTGGAGATGGGGATGCCGGCGCGGAAGCGTTACTAGGCGTGCAGTCCGGCGCGCCGCTCCTCGCGGTCCTTCACATCCACGCACACCGATGCGGTGGGCCGAATCAACAGGCGCGGAATGCCGATCGCCTCACCGGTCTGCATGCAATAGCCGTACTCATGACTCTGGATGCGCCGGAGGGAGTCCTCGATCTTGCGCAGCAGCCGCGACTCGCGTTCGCGCAGGCGCATGTCCAGGTAGTACTCTTCCTCGGCGGTGGCGCGATCGGCTGGATCGGCATGGCTTTCGCTCTGGTGCAGACGCTGCCGTGCGCCGGCTTCGCGCTGCAGCACCTCCTGGCGCATCTCCTCCAGGCGCCCGCGAAAGAAGGCGAGCTGCGCTTCGTTCATGTAAGCGGAACCGGGCATCCGGCGCAACTGGGCTTCAGTCGGCATGCGTGCTGGCACGGACGCGCGCCTCGGGCCGGCCTTGGGCGCCGGCATTCGTTTGCTGATCATGGTGTGCCGCCTCTCGTCAGAATGGATGGGGCCGTATAGACGTGGGCCGGCATGCCGTAGTTGCTCGCAGGCACAGGCGAATTGCCGATGGCATCGCTATTTCATCCATCGTGGTGCGAGCATACGCCTCAATTGCCATTGGCGCGAACGCATGCCGGCGAATAGGCGTATAGTCGCTTGACCGTGCTCTTGCGGTGTCCCCCTGGAGTTGCACCGCATGGCACGCGTAACCGTCGAAGACTGTCTGCTCCATATCCCCAGCCGCTTCGAGTTGACCTTGGTCGCTGCAAAGCGTGCCCGGCAGCTTGCGCGCGGCGCTGAAGCCACATTGCCTTGGGAGGAGCACAAATCCACTGTGCTGGCGCTGCAGGAAATCGCCTGCGGGCAAGTCAGCGCTTCCGTCATGGCCGAACCCGATCTGCCTTTGGCGCAGCGGCCGGCGGTTGACTTCGAGCCGCTCGAACCGGACCTTCCCGCTCTTCATCGCCTCGCCAGGAGCGAGTGACGACAAACTCGGCTGGCTCTAGCCGGGTGCGGTCCCACTCGTTAGCTTCGCATGCGGATCCATCAGGAGGCGCGTGTGACTCATAGCACAGTAGTACTAAACGATGCTTTATCCCGAGTCGAGCAGGCTCGAAACGCGATTGTCCGAGCGAAGGGCTTGAGTGACGGAGTACTCCGAACAGATCAGAGCCACCTGGCGGACGAGCTTGAGGCGGCTCTGCAGCGTCTGGCCAGGGCCGAGCATGCCTTGGCGAATAAGCGCCCTCGTTGAGCTGGATTGGCTTAAACCCCGCCACAAATCGAGGCCTGACTCAATTTGACTGCTGCACCGCCCGCCAGGGATTGCCTGACTTCCACCTCGGAAGCCCCTGCCTTGGCGGCAGGGACTCCGAACCCGGCTGCTTAAAGCGGGCGGATCTGCGTGGCCTGCATACCCTTGGGTCCGCGCGCAGCGCGGTACTGGACGCGCTGACCTTCGGCCAGGCTCTTGAAACCATCGCCCTGGATTTCCTTGAAATGGGCGAAGAGGTCTTCTCCGCCGTCGGACGGGGTGATGAATCCGAATCCTTTGGCGTCGTTGAACCACTTGACCGTGCCAGTCGAAATGTCGCTCATGTGTGCTTCCTCTTGATGATGATGGAAACGGGCAGGCCGCCCGCAGGGCGCAAGCCATCAAATAAGGAAGCAAGGGGGCGTTATAGACCCGGCGGTACGGGTTTAAAACTACGCCAAACGACGCGGACTGAGGGAATGCTCGGCCACTATACGCGCATCCCGCACGCAAAGCGAATACACAAGGCAGGAGATGTCGCGTGACTGCCGATCAATTGGACGTGAGGGTCGTGAGGATGTCCGCGTACCAGGCGCAGTTCAGGGCCAGCGGATCATCAAGCTCCTGGTCGCGGTCGCCCATGTCGATGCGGCTGGAATGAACGCCCAGCAGCCTCCAGGGCAGTGCCGCCTGGTGCCGCCGATCGGTACTGCGCATCAGTACGGGAGCGCCGCTCGTTCCGCGATGGGTGCGTGCGTCGGTCAGGAAATAGCCCTGCCCCTGAAAGCGAATCCCGAAAGGGGACGCCAGGCTGGCTTGGCGCGCTACCGGAAGCCGGTGCAGGGTATCGTGGAAACCCAGCGGGAAGCCCAGGATGATCAGCGGGCTCCCCAGCTCTATGTTCCCTTCCTGCATTTGCAGATGAGCGGGCGTGAAAGCCTGGATCACGTTGGCCTTGGGCAGCGCGGAGCGTTCGAGCTCGACCGCCGCCACGTCGATCTCGCCACCGCTGTCCTCGGCCTGCCGCCAGAGCGACATGCCGTTTCGATACAGCGGCACGGAAAAGCCGGTGGTCCGCGTCAGGTTGACTGCGTCCACATGCAGTTCGATCTCGATCCGATCGGGTAGGTGCCCGCTCACCTTGTCGATCAATACGTGCCTGCTCGTGACCAGGAACAGGCGCGAGCCTTTCTCGAAAAAGAAGCCGCTCGCGTTGGTCAGGCCCTTGGGTCCGAGAAAGGTCCCGACACGGGCGGCGCTGAACAGCACGGAGTCGGCCATGGTTGGAGCATATCTTGGAACGCGGGGCACCGGGCGGAACGAGCCGCACTTGCCGGCGCTCGTCTCTCTGGCGCTACGGCAGTTCCGCGATCCAGGGCTCAGCGCTGCGCGCGCCAGGCGCTGGGCGTCTGGCCGGTCCAGCGGCGGAAGGCGCGGGTGAAGCTGCTGGTGTCGGAGAAACCGAGCAGGTAGGCGACCTCGCTGATCGAGTAGTGCGGGTCGCGGATGTAGCCCAGAGCGAGAGCGCAGCGGGTGTCGGAGAGCAGCTCTTCGTAGCTGGTGCCCTCCGCCGCGAGCCGACGCTGCAGGCTGCGCAGGGACAGGTTGAGGCGCCTGGCCAGCAGCTCGGCGGAGGGCTCACCCTGCGGCAGCTGCTCGGTCATCAGGGCCCGGGCCCGGTTCTTGATGCTGCTGTCCTGGTCGGCGAGCTGGCGCTCGAGGATTGCCTCGTTGTGGCGCGCGAGATCGGCGTCGGCGGTCTCCAGCGGCAGGTCCATCGCCGCCCGCGGCAGGTGGATTTCGTTGGCCGGCGCCGCGAACTGCAGCGGGCAGCGCAATACCGCCGCGAACGCTTCCGGCTGTTGCGGCGAAGGGCGGGCCAGGCGGACCTTGAGCGGGGTGAAGTCGCGGCCGGCGAGCGAGCGGCAGAAACGCACGAACAGCGAGATGAAGGCGTCGATCGCCTCGGGCGCGGGCTGCTGGTCCGTGGCGCCGACCGGGCGGATCGAGAACACGTAGTGCCCGTTCGCCGGCTTGAACTCGATCTCGCTGACGTCGGTGATGATGCGGAAGTAGCGGACGGTACGCTCGAACGCCTCGGTCAAGGTGCGGCTGGCGATCAGCGAGAAGCCCAGCGCATGGAAAGTGGTGTGGGTGACCTGGCTGGCGACGGCCAGGCCCAGCGCCTCGTCGCCGCTGGCTTCGACCGCCAGGCGCCAGAGCCGGGTGGTGCGGTCGACCGGATAGCGCGCGTGGGGATCGTCGAGCGCGGCGGGGTCGAGGCCGGCCGCGGTGAACAGCGCCGCGCTGTCGATGCCGCGCTGGTCGAGCACGCGCTTCAGCACCCGGATCCAGCTGGAGAGCGTGGTGGCGGTGTGGGGCATCTTGGCGTCCTGGGCAAAAAGATTGGCGCCTGGCGCCATGCGGGCGAGCGGCGCCCGCTCCTAAAGTGCGGCACCCGCCTGGAAATCCGGAGTTTTGTCGTGGCCCCTTACGATAGCGCAATCGAGATCAGCAGCCTCAGCGACGCCCAGAAGGAGGCGCGGGTCAAGGACGTGGTGCAGCAGGCCGGCCTGGCCCTGCGCGCGCGGCACCCCTGGCTGCTGCGGCAGGACGCGATCGGCGCGTCCATCATGGCCTTCGCCATCGGCGGCATGATCGCCTCGGGCTGGCTCTACCTCGCCGGCGCCATCCCGTTCTGGGTCTGCATCCCGCTCAGCGCCTGGTTCGCCTCGCTGACCCACGAGCTGGAGCACGATCTGATCCACAAGATGTATTTCCGCAATCGGCCCTTCGCCCACAACGCGATGCTGGCCCTGGCCTGGCTGGCGCGGCCGAGCACCATCAATCCCTGGATCCGCCGCCACCTGCACATGGAGCACCACAAGCACTCCGGCACCGAGCGCGACCGCGAGGAGCGCGGCATCACCAACGGCGAGAAGTGGGGCCTGCACCGGCTGCTGATGGTGGGCGACAACATCATGGCGGCGCTGCTGCGCCTGCACCGCCTGCCGACGTGGAAGGCCCGCGCTCTCGGCGTGGCGCGCCTGCTCGCGGTCTACGCGCCGCTGGGGCTGCTCAACTGGGGCGCCTGGTATGCCTTCCTCGCATTCCGCGCCGTCAACGGCGTGTCCGGCCTGCTCGGCCATCCGCTGGCCTGGTCCGCCGGCACCCAACACGCGATGGCGCTGGTCGATGCGGCGGTGGTGGTGCTGGTGGCGCCGAACGTGCTGCGCACCTTCTGCCTGCACTTCATCAGCTCGAACATGCCCTACTACGGCCGCGTCCAGGACGGCAACGTCATCCAGCAATGCCAGGTGCTGAATGCCTGGTGGCTGGCGCCGCTGCAGCTGTTCTGCTTCAACTTCGGCTCCACCCACGGCATCCACCACTTCTATGTGAAGGAGCCGTTCTACGTGCGGCAGTGGACCGCCGGCGCCGGCCATGCGGCGATGCGCCAGGCCGGCGTGCGCTTCAATGACTTCGGCACTTTCCGCCGGGCCAACCGGCGCGGAGTGGCGCGGGCGGCGTAGCGGAGCGAAGCGGACCTAGCCGACGGCTTTGGTCTTCAGCAGTTCCCTGGCGGCGGTCAATGTCAGGGCGGTCCAAGAGCGCAGCACCCGCCAGCGCTTCATCGCGCTGGATGGTTCCGGCAGCGAAAGCCACAGGCGCAGCAGATGCCGCTGCCGCGCCGGCTCCGGCCAGTCGGTGAAGCCGGTGCGGGCGTGGAGGATGCTGTGGTTGGACAGCAGCTGCACGTCGCCCGGCTGCAGGTCCATGTCGAGCCGGAACTCGTCGGAGTTGGCGATGCCGTCATAGAGATCGAGCAGCTCGTGTTCCTGCGCGGTCAGCGGTGGCGCCCAGGGCACTCCGCGGACGGAACGGAAGTAGTCGCTCTGCCAGAAGGTGCGGAGCTCTCCGCCGGCGTAGCGGCAGGGCGCGATGGGGAAGGCGCGGATGCCGCCTTCGCCCTTGGTGTCGAACCAGAACGGCCGATAGAGTCGCGGTACCAGTCGCGGCGCGCGCCGCAGCAGTTCGTTGTAGACCGCGACCGAGCTAGCGATCTGCGACAGCCCGCCGCTGCGCGCCGGCTGCAGGCAGAGCAGTCCGACCACGTCGGCGGCGTCGCAGTGGACGGCGAGGGCCTTGTTGGTGCGGTAGTAGCGGGCGTCCTCCGCCGTGTGCTGGTCGCGGACATGGCCGAGCAGGTCGCCCTGCGGATTCTGCGCGCCGGGGATGCCGAGGTGCTGGCCCAGGCACCAGAAGAAGATTTCGCTCTGCGCGATGGACCAATCCTGCACC
Source organism: uncultured Nevskia sp. (assembly GCA_964458725.1). Lineage (GTDB taxonomy): Bacteria > Pseudomonadota > Gammaproteobacteria > Nevskiales > Nevskiaceae > Nevskia. Next base: position 8,734 of record CAYWPB010000113.1, read on the forward strand.
GGCACGCCGCGGATCAGCACGAAGCCGCGGCCGTGGCTGATTTCGCCCCGCCATTGCGCGATCCGCGCGCCCAGGTTCGGCAGGGGAAAGTCCGCGCGGTTCAGCTCGCCAAGAACGCGCCCGCTGCGCTGTGCATGGGCGACGGCGGCGCGCAGTTCCTGCGCTTCCTCCGCCGTCAGCCGGACCTGCCAGTCCGCGCGGGCGCGCAGTTCCGATCCGCGCCAGGCGGCGGGGGTCTGGAGCGGCTCGGTCCGCACGCCCGTATGCGGCCGTGCCAGGTAGTGCAGTGTCTGCGCCCGGAGTGACTTGTACATGCCGTCAGGCGCGACCGATCTCGTTGACCTGATCTTGCAGCGCGGCCCGGTCCAGCGAGCGCACGGGCAGCGCAATGAAGCGCTCGATGCGGCGGCGCAGCGCCGCGTAGGCTTGCCGGAAATCCCCGGCGGTATGCGGGTCGGGTATGCCCCAGTGCGTCTTGAGGGGATGGCCCGGATACAGCGGGCATTGCTCGCCGGCGGCCGCATCGCAGACCGTCACCACCAGATCGATGCGCGGCGCGCCCGGCGCCATGAATTCGTCCCAGCTCTTGCTGCGCGCGCCGGCGGTGGCAATGCCCTCGTGTTGCAGCTGCGCCAGCGCCAGCGGATTCGGCTCGCCTTTCGGGTAGCTGCCGGCCGAGTAGGCCGCGAAGCGGCCGCCGGCGAGATGATTCAGCGTGGCCTCGGCCAGGATCGAGCGGGCGGAGTTGCCGGTGCAGAGGAACAGGACGTTGAATGGCGCGGAGTTCACGGGGTTTCCAGAGAGGAGGCGATGGTGCGAACGTCTGGACGGGTATGGAACCAGCGGTCCAGCGCAAGCGCCAGGGCGGCGCCGCAGAGCTGGGCGATGATGAAGCCCGGCGCGTCCTGCGGCCTGATGCCGGCGAAGGTATTGGTCAGCGAGCGGGCGATGGTCACCGCCGGGTTGGCGAACGAGGTCGAGGCGGTGAACCAGTAAGCGGCGACGATGTAGGCTGCAACGGCGTAGGGCGCGGCCGCTTGGCGGTGACGGATGCAGCCGAAGATCGTGGTCAGCAGGCCGAACGTGGCCACCGCTTCGCTGAACATCAGCGCGGCGCCGGGACGGAGTTTCTCCGAGACCTGGATGATCGGTTCGCCGAACATCGCATGGGCGATCCACACTCCGGCGATGCCGCCGGCGAGCTGCGCCAGCAGATAGCCGGGAACATCCGCCCAGGTGTGGCGGCCGCTGCCGGCGAGCGCGAGGCTCACCGCGGGATTGAAATGCGCCCCGGACACCGGCCCGAACACCAGGATCAGCGCCACCAGGCCGCCGCCGGTGGCAAGGGAATTGGCGAGCAGGGCGATGGCGACGTT
>CAYWPB010000114.1:0-10032 GCA_964458725.1 uncultured Nevskia sp.
TTCCAAGCGAAGGCCATCCCGGCAAAGGACAGGGGGGCGCACACGCCATACAGATGCGCCTGGGCCACCACGCCGCCGCCGATCAGCCGGGTCTCCGAAGCCGGGGCTCCCTTGACCAGTTCCCAGGTGATCCTGGCGGCCAGGAACACCAGGCAGGCGATGCCGATTTCGTCGCGGTGCAAGGCTTGTCGTCCCAGTCCCAGCGCGAACAGGCCGTACACCAGCCCGGACAGCCCGACATAAGTTGGCAAGGCCGGCACCAGGAAGTACAGGCACAGGCACATGCCGGTGCCGATCAGCACGACCCGCCGCAGCCATTCGGCCCAGGACAGGCGTTCCGGGCACAGCAGCACCAGCAACACCAGGCTCAGCCCGTTGAACAGCAGGTGCCACCAGCCCAGGTGTACCAGGTTGCCGCTGAACAGGCGCCACCACTGCCCCGCCGCGACGGCGGCGCGATCATAGCGCAGGATTTGTGACAGGTGCGGCCCGCCCAGCATCAGCAGGGTGGAGACCGCCGCCAGCGCCGCCGGCGGCGCCCAGACCTTTACAGAACCCGCGGACGGCTCTGCTATCATAATTGCCCGTTATCGCAGTGATTTTTATTACGAAATCATGAATAAATCTTCCCCGCGCTCGCGCGCAGCGGGTTTCACCCTAATCGAAATCATGGTTGTGGTGGTGATTCTCGGCATTCTCGCCGCGATCGTCGTGCCCAAGATCATGGACGCGCCCGACAAAGCGCGCATCGCCAAGGCCAAGCAGGACATCGCGGCGATCCAGTCGGCCCTGAACCTGTACAAGCTCGACAACTACTCCTACCCCAGCACCCAGCAGGGCCTGGAGTCGCTGGTGGCGCCGCCGCAGGGCGAGCCAGCCGCGCGCAACTGGAAGCCTGGCGGGTACATCGACCGTCTGCCGATGGATCCCTGGCAGCACCCCTACCAGTACCTGAATCCGGGCCTGCATGGCGAGATCGACATCTTCAGCCTCGGCGCCGACAACGCACCGGGCGGCGACGGCGTCAACGCCGACATCGGCAACTGGAATTTGGGCGGCTGAGCCGGCGCGCGGAGCGCGCCGGGCAGCTCCTGTATCGCCACCGGCCGCGCTCCGTTCGAGTCCGATCCTTGGGTGAAATGCCGCACAGCGGACCGCGGACGATCAGGGGGAGTGCCTCCGGCTTCACCCTGATCGAGATCCTGATCGTCCTCGTCATCATCGGCGTGCTCGCCACCCTGATCAGCCTGAAGATCGGCAACCGCGCGCTCGACGACCAGTTGCTGACCCAGGCGCAGCGCTTCGAGCAGCTGTTGCGCCTGGCCCAGGAGGAGACCGAGGTCAAGGGCATCGCCCTGGGCCTGCGCTTCACCACCAGCGGCTACCAGTTCCTGGGACTCAACGACAAGGGCGCCTGGGTCGAGTACAGCAACGGCGTGATCCATTCGCGCCGCATCGACCCGCCGTTCTTCGCCGAGCTGCACGTCGAGGGGCGCATGGTGCCGCCGGCGCAGGACGCCAGCCCCGGCGCCGATCCGCGCGACCAGAAGAAAAAGATCGAGCCGCAGGTGCTGCTGCTGCCCGGCGGCGAGACCACCGCCTTCGCCGTCGACCTGAAGGCGCAGAACTACCGCTCCTGGTTCCATATCGAATCCGACACTCTGGGCCGCATCCGCCAGGAACGGCAGACCCTGCAATGAACCGCCCGCGCCTCAGCCGGGGCTTCACCCTGCTCGAAGTTCTCGTCGCCGTGGCGGTGCTGGCGCTGGCCATGACCGCGATCATCTCCGGCGGCTCCAACGCGGCGCGCGCCGCCGCCGGCATGCGCGACAAGACCCTGGCACTGTGGGTCGCTCACAACCGTTTGACCGAGATCGATCTGCAGCCGACCTGGCCGCAGCTCGGCACCAGCAGCGACGACGTGAAGATGGGCGGCGAGGAGTGGACCTGGCATGCCGAGGTGATCGGCACCCAGGACCCGACCCTGCGCCGCGTCAACATCCGCGTCAACAAGCGCAATGACCGCAGCAACTACAACTACGCCGACCTGAGCAGCTTCATCTCCAGCGCCGGCCGCTGCGGCCAGGCCAGCACATGCTGAAGCACCCCCCTTCCACCGGGCTGTCCCGCGGCTTCACCCTGCTCGAGCTGCTGGTGGTGATCCTGATCTTCGGCATCTTCGCCACCATGGCCTACGGCGGGCTCAACAGCGTGCTCAACGCGCGTCACCGCATCGAGGACTCGCTGGCGCGCACCGCCGAGTACCAGCGCGCCTACGTGCGCCTGCGCGACGACTTCATCAACGGCTCCGGCCGCACCATCCGCGACGGCGACGGCCTGTTCCAAGGGGCGCTGCTGTTCGACAGCTACAACCGGCGCCTGGAATTCAGCCGCGGCGGCTGGAGCAACCCGGCCCTGCTGCCGCGCGCCACCCTGGAGCGGGTCAGCTACTTCCTCGACGACAGCCAGTCCGGCAACTACCGCCTGATCCGGCGCAGCTGGCGCGTGCTCGACCGCGCCTCGCAGAGCGAGCCGGTGGACCTGGTCCTGCTCGACCACGTCGAGCAGATCCAGTGGCGCTTCCTCGATCGCGAACTGCACTGGCAGACGCAGTGGCCGGCGAGCAACTCCGGCGTGCCCGATCGTAGCAGCGGCACTGGCTCGGTCCCGCCGCCCAAGGCGGTGGATCTGACCCTGAGCACCCGCGACTGGGGTGAGCTGCACTACCTGTTCCGCTTCGGCGCCGAACATACCGACTGCTGGGGCGGCACGCCGGGCGGCAGCTCGGGTGGCACCGGCGCCCCCTCCGGCGCCAGCTCGTCCGGCGGCGGTGCGGGAGCGGTGACATGCCAATGAAATCCGCTCAGCGCGGCATCGCCCTGATCACGGCGATCTTCGTCGTGACCCTGGCGACCATCGCGGCCGTGGCGATGGTCGAAGTGTCGAACGTCTCGACCCATCGCAGCGCCAACCTGGTGCTGTCGGAAACCGAGTGGTGGTACGCCAGCGGCGTCGAATCCTGGGTCAAGGGTGTGCTGGCCGCGGACGCCAAGCTCAACAACGGCGGCAACGTGGTGGGCCTCAACGGCCTGTGGGCGAAGCCGGTGGACTTCCTGCCGATCGACGGCGGCGGCCTGCGCGGCCACATCGACGATCTGCAGGGGCGCTTCAATCTCAACAACCTCGCCAGCAATCAAGGCACGGGCACCCCGGTGGGCAGCAACGGCGACACTCCCTACACTGCGCAGTTCAAGCGCCTGCTCGACAACCTGCCGAACTTCGACGCCTCCAAGTACCAGGGCCTGGCCTATGCCATCCGCGACTGGGTCGACGCCGACGACCAGCGCTCCAGCACCGACGGCGCCGAGGACCAGGATTACCTGTCCCAGGACCCTCCCTACCGCGCCGCCAACCAGGGCATGCACAGCGTCAGCGAGCTGTTGCTGGTGCGCGGCATGACCAAGGAGCTGTACGCCGCCCTGCTGCCCTACGTCACGGTACTGCCCGAGTCCAACACGCCAATCAACATCAATACTGCCCCTGCGCCGGTGCTGGCCTCGTTGTACCCCAATATCGACAGCAAAGCCCTGTCGCAATTCATGGAGCAGCGCAAGAGCCAGCCCCAGACCAGCGACGGTGAGTTCAAAAAGCAGTTCAACCCGACCCCGCAGAATCAGCAGGGCCAGCCGGGGCCGCCGCCGACCGGCGTCAGCAGCAGCTATTTCGGCCTGCAAGCCGAAGTTTCCATTGGCAGCGGTCGGCTCGCCCTGTACAGTGTGATCCGGCGGCCGACCGGGGGAGGCACCCCGGTGGTTCTGGCCCACAGCACCAATACCCAATAAAAGCCGCAAACCCTCCCAGCCGCCGCCGATCTCGTGCGCGAAACCCTTTACATCCGCCTGCGCCATCCCACGCCCGGCGCGCCGACCGCCTATGCGGTGGTCGCCTCCTCGCCCTATGGTGCGGAGGCCGCACCGCCGAGCGTGTTCGCGCGCGAGGCACCGCTGGAGGAGGTCATCGCCCTCGCCCCCGGCCGCAAGGTGGTGGTGTTCGTGCCCGGCGCGGAGGTGCGCCTGACCCAGATCAACGTGCCCGCCCGGCAGCCGGCCAAGGTGCTGCAGGCCGCGCCGTTTGTCCTCGAGGACCAGCTGGCCGACGACGTCGAGACCCTGCACTTTGCGCTGGGGCCGCGCCAGCCGGACGGCGCCTTCCCGGTGGCGGTGGTGTCGCACGCGCACATGCAGGAATGGCTGGCGCCGTTCCGCGAGCGTGAGGTCCTGCCCGATGCGCTGGTGCCGGAGACCCTGGCCCTGCCCTGGGACCATGAGGGCCCCTGGTCGGTGCTGCCGGAGGCGGGTCAGCTCACCGCGCGCACCGGCGCCTTTGCCGGCTTCAGCTGCGTGCCGGAGGATTTCGAGCTGTTCTTGCAGCTGGCGGAGAGCGGCACGCCGCACCCGCTGCGCGTGCTGGTGCCGCTGGGCTCGCAGGAGGACTACACCCGTCTGCAGCGCCCCTTGGAGCTGCTGCCGGGCTTCAACCACCCGTTGGAAGCCCTGGTGCGGCATCTGCGCATGCCCCAGGCGATCAATCTGCTGCAGGCGCAATACTCGCAGCGCGAAAGCCTGGAACGCTTCTGGAAGCCCTGGCGCTTCGCCGCCAGCCTGCTGGCCGCCGCGTTCCTGCTCGGCATCGTCACCAACATCGTCGAGGCGGTCCACCTGCGCCACGCCGCCAAGGCGCAGACGGCCACCAACGAGCAGCGCTTCAACCAGTTCTTTCCCGGCATGCGCATCGCCTCGGTCGACCTGCAGACGCAGATCGAGCAGCAGGCCAGAATCCTGCAGGGCGGCAACGGCCAGGGCAGTTTGATGCAGCTGATGCAGGCCGCCGCCGACAGTCTCGCCGCCACGGCCGGGCTCACCCTCAACACCGCCGAGTTCCGCGAGAACGCGCTGTTCCTCGATCTGAGCGGTCCGGACCTGCAGGCACTGGAACACCTGCGCAGCTGGTTCGCTGCCCATCGCGGCGTCGCCCTCGACGTGGTGACGGCCGACAGTGGCGAAGGCGGCGCCAAGATCCGCGTCAAGCTCACCGCGGCCAAGGCTCCGGCATGAAGACCCTGCGCGAACAGCTCGAACCCCAGCTGGCGCGGCTCGCCCGCGAGCTGGCGCCGCTGCGTGTCTGGTTCGACGCCAGGCAGCCGCGCGAGCAGCTGATCGTAGCCGCCGGCGCGCTGGTGGTAGCGCTGGCCTTGATCTATCTGGTGCTGTGGCAGCCGTTTGCGCTGGCGCGCGACCATGCCGCGACCGCACTCGACAGCGCGCGCGCGCTGGCGACGCGCATCGAGCAGATCGGCGCCCAGGCGCAGCAGTCCCACGCCGCCGGCGGCCAGTCGGTGGTCGGCCCCGAGGTTTCGCTGCTGTCGGCGGTGGACCAGGCCAGCAAGGATGGCATCCTCGGCAAGGCGCCTTCGCGCATGCAGCCCGACGGCGACAAACAGGTGCGTGTCTGGGTCGAGGACGTGTCTTTCGACGCGGTGCTGCGCTGGATCGATGACTTGCAGAAACGCTACGGCGTGCGCGTCGACGGCGTGACGATGGAGCGGCGCCCCGCCGCCGGTACCGTCAATGCACGCCTGTCCCTGGTGCGCGCCCAGTGAAGATCCGCCATTTGATCCTGATCGGCGCGGCGGTGTTCGTCTGGACCCTGCTGCTGCACGCCCCGGCGGCGACGTTGTACGCCTGGTTCGGCCCCAAGGCCTCTCCGGTGCAGCTCTACGGCGTCGAAGGCGGCATCGGCCAAGGCCGTCTGCAGAGCCTGGCCCTGAACGGCCGCATCCTGATGCAGAACCTGCGCTGGAGCTTCCAGCCCTGGTGGCTGCCGTTGCTGCGCGCCAGCTTCCACCTCGAAGGCGGCAGCCCGGATCTCAACCTGAAGGGCCGCGCCGCCTTCGTCATCGGCGGCGTCAACCTCTCTTCGCTGCAGGGCAGCGCCGGCGTCAAGAGCCTGCTCGGCCTGGCCGGATTCCCATTCCTGCCGGCCGATGGCCAGGCGCGCTTCGACTTCGACAGCGTCAAGCTGCGGCACGGCTTCCCTGCCAGCGCCAGCGGCATCGCCGAACTGCACAGCCTGTCGTTCGCCCTGGGGCAGCCGATGCCGCTGGGCGACTTCAAGGCGACGATCAGCACGGTGCCGGCGCCGGCCGGCACTTCCGGCCCGCCCAGCATCAAAGTGGTGGTCGAAACCCTCGGCGGTCCACTCGATGCCAGTGGCGAAGTGCATCTACAGGCCGATCGCAGCTACGACTATGACCTGCAGGTGAAGGCCAAAGACAACGCCGATCCGAACCTGCGCAACATGCTGCAGGCCGGCGGCCTCGGTCAGCCCGACACCCGCGGCTATTACCACCTGCGCAACCGCGGCCAGCTGCCCGGCTGAACCGCGACGGATGAACTGGAAAGGCCACGTCACCGTCGCCTGCGTGGTGGAACGCGAGGGGTGCTTCCTGCTGGTGGAGGAGCGCGCCGCAGACGGCAGCCTGGTACTGAACCAGCCCGCCGGCCATTGGGACGAGCACGAGACCCTGCTGCAGGCCGCGGTGCGTGAAACCCTTGAGGAAAGCGCCTGGGAAGTCGAGTTGACCGCCGTGGTCGGCCTCTACGACTACCAGCCGCCGCACCTCGAACACGGCTTCCTGCGTATCGCCTTCGCTGCGCGGCCGCTGCGGCACCACGCCCAGCGCGCGCTCGACCCGGACATCGAGCGCGCCGTCTGGCTCGATCGCGACGAGCTGGCGGCCTGCGCCGGGCGTCATCGCAGCCCGATGGTGCTGCGCGGCGTCGACGACTACCTGGCCGGCCGGCGCCTGCCGCTGGACCTGATCGCGGTTCTGCGATAATCGCGCGGTGAATACCACGACGACGCCCGACCGCAAGCCCATGCGGGGCTCGATGCTGCTGCTGGCCGGCACCGGGCTCTACACCATGCTGCTGTTCCAGATGATGACCCTCCAGGGCGGCTGGCGGCCGCCGGCCTTCCTCGACGGCTGGCTGGCCGATCCGCAGACGCGGCTGTGGGTGTGGGACCAGCTCACCCACACGATGGCGGTGCTGCTGCTGTCGCTGCCGTTCGCCTGGGCGCTGGCGCGCTTCTGCGCGGAGCGGCTGCTGCCGGCGGCCCTGCTGCTGGTGGCGCCCGCCGCGGCCTGGATGGTGCTGGACTGGTACAGCCTGCGCGACGCCCTGCCCGACGCGCCGGCCATCGTCACCACCGTCTACTTCGCCGACACGGCCAAAGTGGCGCTGATCCTGCCGCTGCTGAGCCTGCTGCTGCGGCGCCGACCACAGGCCTGAGGTTCGCGCCGCTGTGACCGCGCCGCACGTGGTGGTCGGCCTCTCCGGCGGCGTCGACTCCGCCGTCTCGGCCTGGCTGCTGAAGGAACAGGGCTATCGAGTCTCGGCGCTGTTCATGGTCAACTGGACCGAGGACGAGGAGGGCTATTGCACTTCGGCCGAGGATTTCCAGTCGGCGCGTGCGGTGTGCGAGGAGCTGGGGATTCCGCTGCACCGGGTGGACTTCTCGCAGGAGTATCGCGACCGCGTGTTCGAGCGCTTTCTCGCCGACTACCGCGCCGGCAAGACGCCCAATCCCGACGTGCTGTGTAACCGCGAGGTGAAATTCCAGCCGTTCCGCGAGCACGCGCTGCGCCTGGGCGCCGATTTCGTCGCCACCGGCCATTACGCGCGGATCGAACAGTCTGCCGACGGCCCGCACCTGCTGCGTGGGGTCGACGACAACAAGGACCAGACCTATTTCCTCGCCGCGGTGGCGCGCGAGCATTTCGAGCGCGTGCTGTTTCCAATCGGCGGCCTGAGCAAGCCGATGGTGCGCGAGATCGCGCGCCGCGCCGGCCTGCCCAACCACCGCCGCAAGGATTCCACCGGCATCTGCTTCATCGGCGAGCGCGAGTTCCGCGCTTTCCTGTCGCAATATCTCAAGCCCGATCCGGGCCCGATCGAGGATGACGCGGGCCGCGTCGTCGGCGAGCACCGCGGCCTGATGGTCTACACCCTGGGGCAGCGGCGCGGCCTCGCCATCGGCGGCCAGCGCGGCGCGAAGGAAGCGCCCTGGTACGTGGTGGCCAAGGAACCGTCGCGCAATGCACTGCTGGTGTCGCAGCAGGCCGACCATCCGCGACTGATGTCGCGGCTGATCGGCGCGGCACCGTTCCATTGGATCCGCCCGCTGCCGCCCGGCGGCGGCGCGCGGCTGCAAGGCCGGATCCGCCATCGCCAGGCCTTGCAGGATGGCAGCGTGCGGCTTGGCCCGGGCGGCGAGGTGCTGGCCGAGTTCCCGCAGCCGGAGCGCGCCGCCGTCGCCGGCCAGTACTTGCTGCTCTACGACGGGCGGGAATGCGTCGGCGCCGGCGCGGTCAGCGGCGCCCTGCCCTGACTACCCATTGAGCTGGCTGATGATGATGGGACGCGCCGCGTTCCACATGTCGACGCCGGTGGTGGTGTCGGCATTGATCAGGATCACCGCGCCGTAGCCGAGGCCGCTGTCGAACCAGGGCGTGACGCCGGTGAGTCCCGGATCGCTGTACTCGGGGCCGGGGCTACCCGGGTGCAGCGAGGGGTCGGAGATGAACAGGCCCAGGGTGTAGCCGGGGTAGTTCGCTTCTGCCGAGCCGAATGGCGAATTCTTGCGCGGCAGACCGGCGATCTGGTTGCTGGTGAGAATACCGATCGCGTTCGCGGACAGCACCTGGCGGCCGTTGGCGGAGCCGCCGTCCAGCACCATGCGCAGGATCGCGGCGTAATCCGTGACATTGCTCTGCGCGCCGCCGGCGATGCGCGGGTTCAGCACGGTCTGCGGATCGCCCCAGGTGAAGGAGCCGAGGCCGCCGAGCGGCGTCGCGATGGCGCTGTCAAAGAACGCCTCCCAGCTGGAGGCGCCCGACAGCAGCACCGCAAGATAGCCGGCGACCTGGTAGTCGGCACCGCCGTAATTGAACTCGGCGCCGGGCTGCGACACCAGGTTGGCATTGGCCACCTGCTGGGCGCAGGCCTTCAGCGTGGTCAGCCTCTGGTTGTTCAGGCACAGCGGCTGCGAATCGCCCAGCCCCGGCAGGCCCGAGGTGTGCGACAGCAGCATGCGCATGGTGATCGCGGCCTTGTCGGATGGCCAGCTGATCGGGTTGCCGGCGTTCTGGATGTAGGTGGCAACAGGCGTGTCGAGATCCAGCTTGCCCTGATCGAGCAGAGTCAGGATCGCGGCCGCCGCCGGCATCTTGCTGGCCGAGGCCAGGCCGTCCACGGTGTCCATGCTGTGATTACCGCCGGTGCGGGCGTAGAGCGTGCCGGACCGGTCGAACAGGATGAAGCTGTAGCCGCTGACCTTGCCGGTGGGCGGCGAGGCGGCGGTGTCGACGAAGCCGTCCAGGGTCTGCCCCAGACCGCTCCAGTCTGGTGCACTGCTGCTGCCGCTGCTGCCGCTGCTGCCGCAGGCAGCCAGCACAACGACCAGAAAACACCTACGCAACGGCTTTCCAAACTGTCTCACCACACCCTCCTTGCTATAATTCGCGCCGCAGTGGCGCTCCGGGCCCCGCCCCCGACAGCGTATGTATCGATCTTTACCAGGAGAAGAATCATGTCGGACAGCTTCAAAGCCAAGTCCAGCCTTAAAGTTGGTGACAAATCCTACAGTTACTACGATCTCAAGGCCCTTGAGCCGAAGTACAAGCTGTCCCGCCTCCCCTACTCCTACAAGATCCTGCTGGAAAACCTGGTCCGCCACGAAGACGGCGTGAACATCACCAAGGCCGACATCGAGGCCCTGGCCGGCGCCGACCTGAAGAAACTGCCGCAGAAGGAAATCGCCTTCATGCCGGCGCGCGTGGTGCTGCAGGACTTCACCGGCGTGCCCTGCGTGGTCGATCTCGCCGCCCTGCGCGATGACATGAAGAGCCTTGGCGGCGACGCCAAAGAGGTCAAACCGCTTGGCCCCGCACACATCGCCATTGAGCCCACC
>CAYWPB010000115.1:0-10010 GCA_964458725.1 uncultured Nevskia sp.
ACGGCTTCTACAACGTGCTGCAGCCGCTGCTGATGCCGATGGTGCGGCAGCGCCGCGGCGGCCGCATCGTCACCCTGGCCTCGGTCTCGGGCGTTGCCGGCAACCGCGGCCAGGTCAACTACAGCGCATCCAAGGCCGGTATTATTGGCGCCACCAAGGCGCTGGCGGTGGAACTGGCCAGCCGCAACATCACCGTCAACTGCGTGGCCCCGGGCCCGATCAAGACCGACATGCTGAAGGACGCGCCGACCGAGGAAATGCTCAAGATGATCCCGGCCGGGCGCCTGGGCGAGGCCGACGAAGTCGCCAGCCTGGTCGCCTACCTGATGGGCGACGATGCCGCCTACGTCACGCGCCAGGTGATCGGCGTCAACGGCGGGATGGTCTGAGCCGATGGTCAAGCGCGTCGTCGTCACGGGCATGGCCGGCATCACCTCGCTAGGCAGCAACTGGGCCACCATCGAGGACAAGCTGCGCCGTTCGGTCTCCGGCATCCAGGCGATGCCGGAATGGGACAAGTACAAGGACATCAACACCCGCCTGGCCGGCCCGGTGCCGGATTTCGTCACGCCGCCGCACTATACGCGCAAGGCGCTGCGCACCATGGGCCGCGTTGCCCTGCTCGGCGTGCGCTCCACCGAACTGGCGCTGCAGGACGCCGGCCTGCGGGACGACCCGGAGATCCGCAGTGGCGCCATGGGCGTGGCCTACGGCTCTTCCACCGGCAGCACCGACGCGGTGCGCGAGTTCGTCACCCTGCTTTCCACCGGCGAGAACGGCGACATCAGCGCCACCACCTACGTGCGTATGATGGGCCACACCGCCGCGGTCAACATCGGCGTCTACTTCGGCCTGAAGGGCCGGGTCATCCCCACCTCCAGCGCCTGCACCTCCGGCAGCCAGGGCATCGGCTACGCCTACGAGGCGATCCGTTTCGGCAAGCAGAAGATGATGGTGGCCGGCGGCGGCGAGGAGCTGTGCGTCACCGAGGCGGCGGTGTTCGACACCCTCTACGCCACCAGCACCAAGAACGACGCCCCCGGCACCACGCCGCGCCCTTTCGACCGCGACCGCGATGGCCTGGTCATCGGCGAAGGCGCTTGCACCCTGGTGCTGGAGGAGCTGGAGCACGCCAGGGCGCGCGGCGCGAAGATCTATGCCGAGATCGTCGGCTACGGCAGCAACGCCGACGGCGACCACGTCACCCAGCCCAACAAGCAGACCATGGAGATCGCCATGCGCCTGGCGCTGGAAGAGGCGCAACTGCCGCCGCAGGCGATCGGTTACGTCAACGCCCACGGCACCGCCACCGAGCTGGGCGACATCGCCGAGAGCCAGGCCACCCACGCCCTGTTCGGCAGCCGCATCCCGTTCAGCTCGATGAAGGGCAACCTCGGCCATACCCTCGGCGCCTGCGGCGCAATTGAGAGCTGGTTCACAGTCGAGATGCTGGGCCGCGGCTGGTATGCCCCTACACTGAACCTGCGCAATGTCGATCCGCGCTGCGGCGAGGTCGACTACATCATCGGCGAAGGCCGTACCATGCAGTGCGAGTACGCCATGAACAACAATTTCGCGTTCGGCGGGATCAATACTTCGCTGATCTTCAAGCGGCTAGACTGAACCCATGACCCTGCGTGCAGCTATTTTGCTGATACTGGCGCTTGGAGTAGCCACTGCCCGGGCGGACGGTGCCGCATGGGGCGGCGAACGCTTTGCCGCTTATCGCGATCCCCCCGCGTTCGAAATGCCGACCCGCCTGTCCGCAGCTGCCATGCACGACGCCGTTCGCGCTGGCGTGGACGCACGCAAATGGTCTGTCGTCGACGACAAGCCGGGACACTTGGTGGTGAAATATGATCCGGGACGCGATTTCTGGGTGACGGCGGCCATTGACTACGACGTCAAGCAAGTACACGTCGGCTACCTCGACAGCCAGGGTCTGTCATATCACGAGGAAAACGGCCAGCGCATGATCCATCCGAACGTCGCCGGCTGGATGGACAATCTTGTCGCTTCGCTCAAGACCTCACTGCTGCGGGCTGAACCCCTGGAAGGGGCACCATGAGCAGCGTGCGCATGCTGATGCTGTTGGGGGCGCTGGTGCCGGGACTCGCCGCAGCCAGCCATGGCGCTCCGCTGGCGACACCTGCCTCGTTCACACCACCTGCCGGACTTGAGCAAGCCGCTATCGCCAGCGCAATCAGGCAAGGCGTGGGCGCATGCAGATGGCAGGTATCGTTTGAGCGGCACGGTTACGTCGAGGCGCTGTTCGAACGCAAGGCTCTGCTAATCCGTGTAGGCCTGCTGTATGACTCGCAGCAGGTGCGCATGATCTATCTGGACAACCATGGCTACCACTACCACGTGGAGGATGACGGGACCGTAATCGTTCATAAGAAGCTGAACGCGATGCTCGACCAGCTCGATCGCTGCGTGCACACGGCCCTGGGCATAGCCACGACCGCTCCGGCAGTACGGCCGGCCGACGCTCCTGCGGCACCGCCGGCCGAGACTGACCCCAAGGACAGCGACGACCCGAATTGAAAGCAACAGCATTCGGCGGAAATCAGCACTCGCTGATCTCCCGCCACCTGCACTGATCACCTGCATGGAGTTCGAGATGAAGAAGCCGCTGCTGCTCGCCTGCTGCCTGCTCACCACCGCCTTCGCCGCCGGCCCCGCCGAGGCCCGTGACGACCACCTCAAGTTCTCCATCGACGGCGCGCTCAACACGCCGGACGCGCGGGAAAAAGTCGACCCCAACGTCAAGCTGTTCTGGGGCGACCAGAAATTCCCCAAGCCGACCAAGGAACTCGGTACCTACACCTCCAACAAGAAGACCAACGGCTTCAACAAATCGGACCAGAGCGCCTGCGAATGGGTGTTCCTGTCGGCGGTGATCGCGCTGCAGGATCGCGCCAAGTCCGAAGGCGGCAACGCCGTGGTCAACATCCACAGCTACATCAAGAAGGACGAGGTTTCCAGCGCCACCGACTTCGAGTGCGAGGTCGGCACCTTCACCGCCGGCTCGACGCTGCGCGGTACGGTGGTGAAGTTGCCGTAAGCGACTCGCGGGAACGGGGACGCACCAAGCATCGACAGCTCAATCGAGTGAAGGGGAACAAGCCATGATGAGAAAGATCCTGCTGGCCGCCACCCTGGCGGTTTCGATGACCGCTCAGGCCAGGCACGGGGCGGTGCCACTGGAAGATCCAGCGCCCGTGACCGTGCCGGCAGGCGCCAAGCCGGCGGACGTGGAAAAGGCCATCTTCGTCTGCGGCGCGCAGCGCGGCTGGAAAGTGATCGACCACAAGCCCGGCCTGGTGGTCCTGGAATACGCGCCTCGCCAGTTCTCGGTGACGGTCAGCGTCAGCTATGACGCCCGCGTGGCGAAAATCACCTACAAAGACAGCAGCAACATGGAGTACGGCCATGAAGGCAGCGCGGTGGTGATCCATCCCAACTACAACCGTTGGACCAATAACCTGGCCCACGACCTCGAGAATCAGTTCGCCACCTTGACCTTGAAGTAGCCGTCGCACCGCGCGCCGGCGCGCGGTCGGCGCCGGTGCGCAACCGGCTCAGTAGTCGAAGCTAAGCTGCAGCACCGGCTGGCGCGTTTCGGGCGAATACGTCACCGATACGCGCTGGCGGTGGAGCTGGTTGAGATTGTGCTGGGCGTCGGACCAAATCCAGCCGCTGACGGCCATGATCGGCAGCCCCACGCCCAAACCGACGGCATATCCCACCCAGCGATTGTGGCTGGCCGGTTGCCCGTTGTCCCTGTCATTCTGATTCTGCACCGAGGACACTGCGGAAGCGACGCTGCCGGCAACGACGATCACGCCGCCGACGATCACTCCGGTGATGGCGTTCGAGCGCCGGCTCTGTTCGTGCTGGATCGCCTGGTCCAGGGCTGCGCGCGTGTCCGGTGCAGGCGCGACCGGGTCGGACCAGGCCGGCGTAGCCATGCAGAAAACCAGCGCGACGGCGAGCGCGCGCATCGATGATTTGACCAGCATTGATTTCCCCTTGCTTGGCGCCCGGATACCGGGCGTTCCCCCAAGGGATCATGCCGGCCTCAGCTGCGCCGCGCAACCAGATTGATCAGCGTCTCCTCATGCCCGGCGCGGGGCTTGATGCGGAACCAGCGCTCGAAGATGCCCAGGTCGCCGCGGCTCCACCACAGGTAGGGATAGGAGATCGAGGCGGGTGCCACCTCGAAGCCGGCGCCGCGCACCATCGCCACGTACTCCTCCGCCGTTTTCTGCACCTCCATCGGGTGGCGGAACAGCAGGCGGATGATCCAGGAATGGATGTACTTCCGGGTCGATTCGGCGAACAGCATGATGCCGCCCGGCTTGAGCACGCGGCGGAACTCGGCCAGCGCCGCGTCCTGGTCGACCAGGTGGTGGAAGGTCTGGTGGCAGAACAACAGGTCTACCGACTGGTTGGGCAGCGGCAGCCGCGCGCTGTTGGCCTGGCGCAGGTCGACCTCGATGCCGGCACGGGCGGCGGTCGCCCCGGCCGCCTTGAGCATCTCCGGCGAAACGTCGATGCCGATCAGGGTGCGCGGCGCGAAGCGCTGCTTGAGCAGCTCGAACGAACGGCCCCAGCCGCAGCCGACATCGACGATCACCGGGTAGGAATCCTTGCGCTCGGGGATCAGGCGCTCGAGATCGTTCATCGCGCGCCTGAGCACGTGCACCGCCCAGGTCTCGGTGTTGAGGAACCAGATGCCGAAGCGCGTCTCGGGGACGTGGTCCCGGTGGGGCTGCGGGGTGTTGCCGAGGTTTTCGATGTGCTGCACTGGCGGCCTCGCCTCGATCGTGAAATCCGTTCACCCTGATTCTAAGCACAATGCCGCCCGCCCGCATGCGGCGGCATCGGCTTGTTAACATATCCTCACCATCAGGAGGAATGCATCCGTGAAAGCCATCGTCTGCCGCGAACTGGGCCCGCCCGAGAAGCTGGTGTTCGAAGAAGTCAAGGAAGCGAACATGGGCCCGGCCGAGGTGCGCATCGCGGTGAAAGGCGCCGGCGTCAATTTTCCGGATACGCTGATCATCCAGGGCAAGTACCAGATGAAGGCGGCGCCGCCGTTCACCCCCGGCGCCGAGGTCTCCGGCACCGTGCTCGCCGTCGGCGACAAGATCAGGCACGTCAAGGTCGGCGACCCGGTCGCCGCCATCGTGCCGGTGGGCGCCTATGCCGAGCAGGTCGTCGCCTCGGGCGACGCGGTGCTGCCGCTGCCGCCGGGCATGGACCTGGTTGCCGCCGCCGGCTTCCCGCTGGTCTACGGCACCACCCTGCACGCCTTGAAGCAGCGCGGCCAGCTCAAGCCGGGCGAGACCCTGCTGGTGCTGGGCGCGGCCGGCGGTGTCGGCCTGGCCGCGGTGCAGGTCGGCAAGCTGATGGGCGCGCGCGTCATCGCGGCCGCATCGAGCGCCGAGAAGCTGGCGCTGTGCAAGCAGCAGGGGGCCGACGAGCTGATCGACTACTCCAAGGAAAGCCTCAAGGAAGCGGTGAAGAAGCTGACCCGCAGCCAGGGCGCGGACGTGATCTACGATCCGGTCGGCGGCGAGCTGGCGCAGGACTGCCTGTCGGCGATCGCCTGGAACGGCCGCTACCTGGTGATCGGCTTCGCCGCCGGCGGCATTCCGGAGATCGCGGCGAACCGCCTGCTGCTGAAGGGCGCAGCCGCGGTCGGCGTGTTCTGGGGCGCGTTCATCGCGCGCGAGCCGAAGGTGAGCTACGAGAATTTCCAGCAGCTGTTCGGCTGGGTCGCCTCGGGCCAGCTCAAGCCCTACGTGTCGAAGACCTATCCGATGAGCCAGGCCGGCCAGGCCCTGCGCGACATGCAGGACCGCAAGGTAACGGGAAAGATCGTACTGGTGAACGGCTGAGGCCGGGCCTCAGCCGGAACTCAGGGGGTACTGCTGGCGCTGCAGCGCCGGCAGTACCGGTTCCGGGGGAGAAAAACCGACCGCCTTCAGCTCTTCGCGCAGACCTTGTGCAGCTCGCTCGAGGCATCGGCGACCAGGGTGGCGCCGCCGTGGTACCAGGCGTCATAGATGCGCTGGCCGCTGGTCGACGCACCGGTCAGGGCCACCGCGAAGGCGCCGTGGACCGTCAGCGCCATCGCCAGCGCCACCACCATCACCGGAAGCTTGCGGCCCTGCGCCATACTGTTGCTCTTCATAACACGCTCTCCACGCTTGTTCTTGCAACGCTCGCCGGCAATTCCGCCGGCACCACTTGGATGCGGCACTGCACGAATTTGGATTAAGACGCACGAAAAAACCTTTTGCCGGCATGGTTTAAACCTTTTCGGCGGCCGGCGCGGCAGCGGCCCGGTACGCGGCTCCGGGGGTATCCGGGGGAGGACGGCCGGGTCCGGTATAATGGGTGCTTGTCCCCGCGGTATTTCTGTTAGATGTCAAAGGTTTTCATCAAGACCTTCGGCTGCCAGATGAACGAGTACGACTCGTCCAGGATGGCGGACGTGCTGAAGGCTTCCCACGGCTACGAGCTGACCTCCGACCCGGAGGCGGCCGACCTGCTGCTGTTCAACACCTGCTCGGTGCGCGAGAAGGCGCAGGAAAAGGTGTTTTCCGAACTGGGCAAGTGGAAGGAGTGGAAGGCTGCCCGGCCCGGCCGCATCGTCGGCGTCGGCGGCTGCGTCGCCAGCCAGGAAGGCGAGGCCCTGGCCAAACGCGCCCAGCTGGTAGACCTGGTGTTCGGCCCGCAGACCCTGCACCGCCTGCCGCAGCTGCTGGACGAGACGCGGCGTACCCACAAGCCGGCGGTGGACATCCGCTTCCCCGAGATCGAGAAGTTCGACAATCTGCCGGAGCCCCGCGCCGAAGGCCCCAGCGCCTTCGTCTCGATCATGGAAGGCTGCAGCAAGTACTGCACTTTCTGCATCGTCCCGTACACCCGCGGCGAGGAGATGAGCCGCCCGCTCGACGACGTGGTGGCGGAAGTCGCCTCTCTGGTTGGCCAGGGCGTGCGCGAAGTCACCTTGCTGGGCCAGAACGTCAACGCCTACCGCGGCCGCATGGCGGACGGCGGCAGCTGCGACCTGGCACTGCTGATCCACATCCTGGCGCGCTTCCCGACCCTCGGCCGCATCCGCTTCACCACCTCGCACCCGGCGGAGTTCACCGACGCGCTGATCGAAGCCTACGCGGTGGAGCCCAAGCTGGCCGGCTACCTGCACCTGCCGGTGCAGTCCGGCTCCGACCGCATCCTCGGCATGATGAAGCGCGGCTACAGCCGCGCCCAGTTCCTCGACAAGATCCGCCGCCTGCGCCAGGCGCGGCCCGGCATCGGCCTGTCGACCGATTTCATCGTCGGCTTCCCCTCCGAGACCGACGAGGACTTCGAGCAGACCATGGCGCTGATCGAGGAAGCGCGCTTCGACGCCGCCTACTCCTTCGCCTACAGCTCGCGGCCCGGCACTCCCGCTTCCAACCTGCGCGATAGCGTGCTGCCCGAAGTGAAGCAGCAGCGCCTCGAGCGCCTGCAGGCGCGCATCCGCGAGCTCGGCGATGCCTTCGCCCACGGCCTGGTCGGCACCACCCAGACCGTGCTGGTGGAGAAGCCGGCGCGCCGCACCGGCCAGCTCACCGGCAAGACCCCTTGCAACCGCTCGCTCAACTTCGACGGCCCGGATTCACTGATCGGGCAGTTCGTCGAGGTGCAGGTGGCGGAAGCCCTGACCAATTCCCTGCGCGGCCGCCTGCTCGGTCCGGCGAAGGCCGCGGCATGAGACATTCCCTGTCACGCGGGAACGTGCGGAAGCGCGTCTCATGGCCGCGCCGACTGGCGACGTTGCCATGAGCGCCGCCGCTCCCCAACCCGCTTCGCAGGACCTGACCCTCGAGCCCGACGACGGCGCACGCCTGGCCAACCTCAACGGCCCCTTCGATGCGCACCTGCGCGCCATCGAGCTGGGCCTGGGGGTGGAGATCCGCAACCGCGGCAACCGCTACCGCCTGGTCGGCAGCCGCGACGGCGTCGAGCGCGCCGGCGACGTGCTGCGCGACCTGTTCGCGCTGACCGAGGGCGACGCCATCACGCCCGAGGCGGTGCACCTGTCCCTGGTCGAGCACGGCTCCGAACAGGTGGCGGAACAGGCCGAGGAACAGGAGCGCAGCGGCGGCGACATCAGCATCCGCACCAAGCGCGGCGTGGTGCGCGGCCGCGGCCCGACGCAGAAGGCCTACCTGCGCAACATCGCCACGCATGACCTGAATTTCGGCATCGGCCCGGCCGGCACCGGCAAGACCTACCTGGCCGTGGCCAGCGCGGTGCAGGCGCTGGAGCGCGACCGGGTGCGCCGCCTGGTGCTGGTGCGCCCGGCGGTCGAGGCCGGCGAGAAGCTCGGCTTCCTGCCCGGCGATTTCGCGCAGAAGGTCGACCCCTACCTGCGGCCGCTGTACGACGCGCTGTACGAGATGCTGGGCTTCGACCGCGTGGCCCGGCTGGTCGAGCGCAGCGTCATCGAGGTCGCGCCGCTGGCCTTCATGCGCGGCCGCACGCTCAACGAGTCGTTCATCATCCTCGACGAGGCGCAGAACACCACGATCGAGCAGATGAAGATGTTCCTGACCCGCATCGGCTTCGGCTCGGCCGCGGTGGTCACCGGCGACATCACCCAGATCGACCTGCCCAAGGCCCAGACCAGCGGCCTCAAGCACGCCATGCAGGTGCTGGACGGCGTGCCCAGCATCAGCTTCACCCATTTCCGTAACGAAGACGTGGTAAGACACCCGCTGGTGCAGGCCATCGTCCGCGCTTACGACGCGCACGAACAACGTAATAAAGTTTCTTCTTCCGAATGAGTTCCAACCCGATCATCAACGTGCAGCGCCGCGTCAACGCTGCCGGCATTCCCGCACCTTCCTCCCTGCGCGCCTGGGCCCTGGCGGCGCTGGAAGGCGCCACCCCCGGCGAGATCACCATCCGCATCGTCGCCGAGGAGGAAAGCGCCAAGCTCAACGGCAAGTTCCGCCACAAGCCCTACGCCACCAACGTGCTGTCCTTCCCCTACGAGGCGGAAGCGTTGAGCGAGCCGGTGCTGGGCGACCTGGTGATCTGCGCGCCGGTGGTGGCGCGCGAAGCGGCCGAGCAGGGCAAGGACCCCCACGCCCACTGGGCGCACATGGTGGTGCACGGCGTGCTGCACCTGCTCGGGCACGACCATATCCAGGAGGACGAGGCCGAGCGCATGGAGGCCAAGGAACGGCAAATCCTGGCGCGGTTGGGCTTCCCCGATCCCTACTGAGGCAGCTCCCGCCCCTTATCACATTCCTGTCCGCCGGGGCGGGTTATGATGGGCCTCAAGTCCGCAGACGGGGCCCGACGGCTCCTCTGTCCAGAACAAAAACCTTTCGACAATACAAGGGCTTGCCTTCGTGCGGTCGCGCGCGGGGCATGATTTTTGGTAGATCAATACAAATGAACGATGGCCCCAGTAGACCGTCGCCCAAGCAAAGCCCCGGCAGCGCCGGCTGGTGGCGCCGGCTGACCCAGCGCATGGCGCGCAGCCCGCAGTCCCGCGAGGACCTGCTGGGCCTGTTGCAGGCGGCACGGGAGGACAACCTGCTCGACGCCGACGCCGCCGACATGATCCGCGGCGTGTTCGACACCAGCCAGCTGCAGGTGCGCGACATCATGGTGCCGCGGGCGCAGATGATCGTGCTGGAACAGGTCTGGCCGCTGGACCGCCTGCTGCGCGAGGTGGTGGAAGCGGGGCACTCGCGCTTCCCGGTGATCGGCGATTCGCGCGACGAGATCGTCGGCATCCTGCTGGCCAAGGACCTGCTCAAGTTCACCGCCACCATCCCCGGTTTCGAGGCCGGCACCTTCGACCTGCGGCGCTGGCTGCGCCCGGCGGTGTTCGTGCCGGAGTCCAAGCGCGTCAATGTGCTGCTGCGCGACTTCCGCAAGAGCCACAACCACATGGCCCTGGTCGCCGACGAGTACGGCGGCGTCGCCGG
>CAYWPB010000116.1:0-9993 GCA_964458725.1 uncultured Nevskia sp.
TAGCTCCGCCAGCTCAGGCGCGACCTCAGCAGGCATCAACACAATACAAGGGCGGATTAGCTCCGCAGGAGCGTAATCCGCCGCCGAAAGCCCCGGAAGGCGGGTTGCACCCGCCCTACGCTTGGCTACCCGTGGATCGTTTTGCCACGCTCGAGCATCGCCACGAATTCCGCGATCTTGCGCGCCCTCGCCTCGGCTTTTTTGACGTTGCCGATCCGGTACAGGATCGCGTAGCGATTCCGGCTGTTCAAGGTCGCAAACATCGCGGAGGCCTTCGGGCTGTTGTCCAGCTCGTGTAGGGTGGGTTAGCGCAGCGTAACCCGCCGCCGAAGGCCGCGGAAGGCGGGTTGCACCCGCCCTGCGCTCGCTACCCGTGGATGGTTTCGCCACGCTCGAGCATCGCCACGAATTCCGCAATCTTGCGCGCCCTGGTCTCGGCCTTTTTGACGTTGCCGATCCGGTACAGGATGGCGTAGCGATTGCGGCTGTTCAAGGTCGCGAACATCGCGGACGCCTTCGGGCTGTTGTCCAGGGCCTTCTGCAGGTCGACGGGTACCTCGGCCCGGCTCGCCGGGGCGTAAGCGCCCTCCCACCGGCCATCGGCCCTGGCGGCTTCGATTTGCGCGAGGCCCGCGGGTTTCATGCGGCCCTCCTTGATGAGCGTCAGCGCCCGGTTGCGGTTCAGCGCCGACCACTTGCTGCGTGACTTCCGTGGCGTGAAGCGAACCAGCCAGTGATGGTCGTCGTACTTTTCCAGCTTGCCATCGATCCATCCGTGACAGAGCGCGGTGTCGATCGCTTCCGCTTTCGTCAGTGTCGCTCCCGTCGCCGCCTTCTTGGCGAACTTGATCCAGACGCCGGCGGCATCAGCGGGTTGAGCGGCGAGCCATCTTTCGAACGAACTTTGATCCGCGAAACCAAGAACCGGCAAGCTTGATTGCTTTTCCGTCATAAGCCCTGCTTCTGGGGCGACAACAGCCGTCTCCTCAAAGCGGTCGAAAGCCTTTGACGACAGAAGTTCAACCGGACGGTCCGCTTGAGTATTTGTCCACAACCCGATCGATGGTCTGGCGACGATCCTTTAAGTTGTCTTCCGCAGTTCCGTCCACGATATGTTGATCAGCCAATGAATTCACCACATCGATCTGTGTTTGCGAATCCGGATGTGGGTTTGAGCGCCTATAGTTCGCCACCATTTGCAAAAGCTTAGCCTTCCTGGCAAGAGCATCTTTTCCAAAATGTTCCGGCACGAGAATGCCCTTTGGGACAAATGAATACTGACTGGAATACTTCCCCCACAAGTACAGTTGATAGTCAATATCCTCCTCCTTTTGAGCGACAACCCCGTCTTGCTTTCCCGTACGGAGATTCTGTATCGCCCTCATATCTTCGTAGGCTTGCAGCGGAGCCCTGCTAATCGAATTAAGGTGCTGCACTCCGAACCGCACGCCAGCCCAAAAGCCAGCAGCGATGCAAATAAACGCCAAGACAACAACACTCGCATACTTTGTCATTGGGCACCTTGGGTTGTAAGGCTAGTTTTAACTTGCCTTTCGAGCGGGCATGAGTGCCGATCGTATCCGCATTCAACTGTTCTGCGTGATAGATCGCATTAGCGAGCGTAGGGTAGGCAGGATTCATCTGCCCACGCAGTTGATGGCTTGCCCGCGTGGGCACGCTACGCTTTGTCCACCCTTGCTTGCAGCTCGGTTGTGGTCGGCGCAGGGCCTCTGCGCCGACATACTGCTTGCGATCAGGTCAGACCACCGTGAGAGCGACGTCGATGTTGCCGCGGGTGGCCTTCGAGTACGGGCAGATCTCGTGCGCGCCGTGGGCCAGGGCCTCGGCGACCTCGCGGGGCACGCCCGGCACGTGGACATTGAGCCGTGCCCGCAGGAACCAGGCGGCGCCGGACTGGAGCAGGTCCACCTCGATGTCGACCGAGAGATCGGGCGGCAGCGCCATCTTCTTCTGCTGGGCGAAGACGCCCATCGCGGCGGTGTAGCAGGCCGACCAGGCGCCGGCGAACAGCTGCTCCGCGGTCGGGTGCGGCACAACCGCAGTGAGCTGTCGTTCCTCGCCGCCGCTCGCGGTAAGTTTGAGGTCGAGGCGCTCGTGGTTGGCGCCTGAGGCGCCCTGGCCGCGGCTGGCGGTGGTGTGGGTCTTGCCCGAAAACAGGACTTTTTCGGTCGTGGTCATGACATCTCCTGAACGCGTGATGCAGCGAGGCCGCGATCCTATGCCCGCAGCGGGCGGAAGCCGGCGCGCAGCTCGTCCACAAACAGCTTCGGCTGTTCCCAGGCCGCGAAGTGGCCGCCCTTGTCGAGCTGGTTGTAGTGGATGAGCCTGGCATAGGCCTGCTCGGTCCAGCTCCGCGGCGCCGGATAGAGCTCGTCGGGGAAGACGCTCACGGCAACGGGGATGCCGACGCCCTTGGCGTTGAAATACCCCTTGCCCCAGTATTCCCAGTACAGGCGGGCGCCGGAGAGCGCCGTGTTGGTCAGCCAGGTGATCGTGACGTTGTCGAGAATGTCGTCGCGGGTGAGGCCCTCGGGCCGCCCCTGGAAGACACGGGCGATCAGCTCGTAGCTGCGAGCATCGTGGTCGAGGAAGTACGCCGCCAGGCCGATAGGCGAGTCCGCGATTCCGTACAGTGTCTGCGGGCGCAGCCCCATCTGAAACCCGTAGGCGATTCCCTTCTGATAGACGAACTGCAAGCGCTCGTACGCCACCTGCTCCTCGGCCGAAAGGCCCGACGGCGTGGGTGCGCCGGAAAACGCGGCGGCATCGATCTCGGCGGGAAAGATGCCGGGCATGTTGGTGTGAATGCCGATCAGCCCGGCGGGCGCCTGCAGACCCATCTGATCGACGACGACCGCGCCCCAATCGCCACCCTGCGCTACGTAACGCCGGTAACCGAGGCGCTTCATCAGAACATCCCAGGCCCGCGCGATATGCGGTGGATCCCAGCCCGTCGTCGCCGGCCTTCCGGAGAAGCCGTAGCCCGGCATCGACGGAATCACGACATGGAAGGCCTCCGCCGCCGTCCCGCCGTGCGCGGTGGGGTTGACCAGCGGATCGACGATCTTCAGCTGCTCGATGATCGAGCCCGGCCAGCCATGCGTGACGATCACCGGCAAAGCTTCCTCGTGCCTGGAACGGACGTGAATGAAATGGATGTCCAGACCGTCGATGGCCGTGATGTAGTTCGGCAGCGCGTTCAACCGCTCCTCGACCTTGCGCCAGTCGTATTCCGTCGCCCAGTAGCTGGCGAGCGCCTGCATGGTGGCGAGCTGCACGCCCTGTGACGCATCGGCGACGGTCTCGCGTTCAGGCCACTTCGTCGCCTTGACACGTCGCCGCAATTCGTCGAGGTCGGCTTGCGGAAACTTCACCTGGAAGGGATGGACGGCGTCGCTGCCGGCGACCGGCTGACGTACGGCGGTATTCATGGCCTGGCTCCTGTTGTGGGAACAGAGATCTGCGGGAGCGTGTGCGCCACGGACACGGCCGGGAGGGAAAGCGGTCCGCTATCGTCCGTCAGCGAGCTCGCCCTCAATATCCGCGCGTGCGCCGGCGCTGTGAATTGGAAAAACACTGCACGCCGCAGTAGATTTCCACACTCGGCGAAATGCCCGGAAACCCCGCAAGGGGGCAAGGATGCGCGGCGCGGAACTCAGGCAGTTGCGCGTGCCGGCGGCGGCTAAGCCATGCTGATGCCGCGCGCCTCAGTTCAGCGCCGACGCCGGCACCACCGGGATGACGACGCTGGAGGGATGCGCCGCGTTGCTGTAAAGGGTGAGCACGCCGACCGCCGAGTTGAGCAGCGTCGGCAGCGGCGGTATGCCTTGCGGCAGGTCGCTGGCGCCGATGGCGACGCGCAGGCTGTGGCCCTTGGCGATTATCGCGCTGGTCGGAAAGACCTCGACCGGCACCAGCACTGGGGCGCCGCTGGTCAAGGGCTGCGCCGACGCCAGCGTGAATGGATGCCAGGGCTGGATCATCAGGCCATCCAGGAAGCGCGAGCGAGTCGTGTCGACGGCACGCAGCGAAGCGGTCTGAATGCCGTTGGTCAGTGCGGTGACGTTGCCGCCGGCATCGACGTCGTCAACGCGCACCGACAATCCGGCGTCGCTGGCGGTGGTCGACATCCACACATCCGCCTCGATCGGGCCGTTGAGGTACAGGTCCTCGGTCAGCGGCGCCGTCTGGTATTTCACGTCAGTCAGTTCCGCCACACTGTCGTCGGTAAAGCAGGGCAGTGGAAGGTATCCGAGAACGCCCGCGGTCCACTGTGCGGCACTGATGGAGCACAGGCCGTTGATCGGCTCTTGTGCCACAGTGTTGGAAGCCTCGTCCGTCGCCGGCGTCTCCGCACTCAGGCTCTGGTCGCCACGCAGATAAAGCTTCTGCGCCCGCACCTGCGGATTGGGCCAGTCGGTGGACGTGACGTAGTGGCCGTAACCGCTGACGTACTGGGTGACGTTGGGCAACTGGTCAGCGTGGACCTTCATGCCCTTGACGTATTGGTCGAACCATTGCAATTCGATGCGATCGAACACCGGCACGCCGTCCACCGGCAGGCCGGATCCCGACGTGAAGTGCTCCCACGGACCGATCAGCAGCTTGGTCGGGGCATGGGTCTTGATTTCTTCGTAGTGTAGCGGCTCGCCACGCTGGAAGATGTCATGCAGCCCGCCGACGATGAAGGTCGGCACCGTGATCTTGCTGTCGCTTTCCAGCGGCGAGCGGATATCCCAGAACGAGCCAGGTGCCGGATTGTCATAGGCGGTACTCGGATCGCCGGTTACTGCTTTAAGGGTGGTTGGCACTTGGAAGTTTGTTATAGCGCTCAGAATATGGTCCACAACCGCGGGGATACCCACCGACGGGTCGGTCAACACGGTTGGATCGGTAATGCCGGCAGCGAATACCACGCCTAGCCAGAGCGGGACGAAGGTCGGGTTCGCTTGTCCGCCGGTGAAGACAGTGTCTCGGTAGCCGTCGCCGATAGGGCCCATGGGCATCGCCGCTTTCACCGCCGGGTGATTCTGCGCGGCGGTGAGAATGGTGGTAATGCCGTCATACGATCCTCCAAACAATCCGATGGCGCCGTTGAACCAGGGCTGCTTTGTCACCCAGTTGACGACATTGCCATAGTCCGATTGCTCGTCGGCGCCAAAAGCGTCCCATGAGCCGGTGGATTGTCCCGTACCCCGCACATCCACGACGACGGAAGCATACCCATGCTCGACGATGAAGGAATCGGCGTTATTTCCAACGCTATTGTTGTATGCAGTCTGGTTTAGCACCGTGGGGAAGGTGCCAGGAACTGCCTTGCCATTACTGTCGGCGGGCAATGTCACGTAAGCCGCGAGCTGGATGCCGTCCGGCATGGTGATGTACTGGACGTTCAGCGCGACGGTGTTGGGATACAGCGCCGGCGGGTTGTAGTCGACCCATTTGGCGCCGGCATTGCTGGTGATCGCGGTGCCCGGCTGACTGGTCAGTGCGCGCGTCCCCAGCGTGGTCCAGGACGATGCGGCCGTGCCGCTGCCGGACCCGGCAACGGGCGTGCTGCTGCTGCCGCAGCCCGCTACAAGCATCGCCAGGCACCACAGGCTGGCCATGCGGGCCATCGCTTTTTTCATGATTCCGGGTTCTCCTCGCCGTCCGCCGGCGGTTCTTGCCGCCAGTCGTGGTGACGCACTATCGCGCGAGATACCGGCGGGCGGCTTGGATGAAACGCCTGCCCGCCGTCGGACGGATCAGGGGCGGGAGAAATCGTCGCCGATCAGCAGGCGCACCTTGCGCGGATCGATCAGGGCGGAGGGACTCATGCCGGTAATCTCGCGCGCCACGCGGTCGGCATGCGAGAGGTCGTAGAAACCGGCGGCATGTGCTATTTCGGTCAGGCTGACGCCGCGCCGCCACAAGGCCACCGCCTTCCACGCCGTGACCCAGCGCAGGTACTGCGACATGCTGCATCCGAGGTGCTGGCGGAACAGGGCGCGCAACCGCGACTCCGACAGCCCAACGGCCTCTGCCACCTGCCGCGATGCTTGCGTATTGAGTGGCAACTGTTCGATGGCCGCCATCAGCTGCAGGATGCGCGGATCGCGTTGCAGTGGCGGATCCTGGCTCTTGCAGGCGTCGATTACCGCGTCGTAGAGCTGCAGTGCCTGCATGCCGCTTGCCTGCGCGGGCGGCTGTTGCGCCAGCAGTTCGCGCAGGTGGGCGGTGGTGTCCTCCGCCAGCGGTCGGACCTGTGCTGATGCAAGCTGCGGCGCGAGGTGCAGGAAGGCGTTGGTGCTGATGCCGGCGTCGAAGATGCTGATGCCGCCAGGCGGGGCCTCGATGTAATCGCGTTGAACGTTGGACGCGATGATCGCGGCCTCGTGTTGCGTGACTGCGCCGCCATTGACCGCTAGCGAGAAGCACCCGGTATGCGCAACGATCACCGTGGCTGACAGGCGCCGGTAGGGCTGATCGCGCCGATCCAGGACGTAGGGATCAGCATGCAGCAGGAAGCGGCGGTTCCACGCGAACAGATGCATAGGGGTGGCGCGAATGGGAACATGACCAGTCTAGCGGCCGCGGCCGTCGAACCCAAGGGTGCACCCAACGAGAGCCTGCAGCAGCGAACGTCACCGGCGGCGGTGTTGAGCGCCGAGAAAAGGCTCAGCGCAGCGTCGCGAGAAACCGCAGGATGTGCGCGTTCACTTCCTGCGGCTGTTCCATCTGCATCATGTGGCCGGCCTTGGGCAGCATGGCGATGCCGCGCACGTCGCTGTACTGGTGGCGGATCTGGCCGAGCGGGTCGGCGCCGTGCCAGGCCTCGAGGTCGCAGTCGCGCTCGCTGCCGATGAAGAAGAACGGCGCCGGGTTCTTCACGCCCTCGTATTTCCTGCGCTGGGCCCAGCGCAGGTCCATCGCGCGGTACCAGTTGAGGCCGCCGGTGAAGCCGGTACGCGCGTACTCGGCGACGAAGAACTCCATCTCCAGCGCGCTCATCCAGTGCCAGGGCAGCGGCGGCGGCTCGGGCAGGGCGTCGAGGTAGGCGGTGCCGGGCGGGTGCTTCCACACATCGAGGTAGCGGTAGTCGCCGCTGAGTGCGTAGAACACCTTGCTCAGGAACTCGCGCGGCTGCGCGTTCAGCGCGGCGTCGGCCGGGCCGGGTGGGGCGAAGTAGTGGATGTGGACGAAGTGATTCCGCGCCCACTGCGCCGCTTCGCGCAGCGGTGACAGCTCCGGGTTGTGCGGCGCCGCCGGGTTTTCCATGCCGATGATCGCGCGCACCCGCTGCGGCGCGCGGAAGGCGAGGTCGTAGATGGCGAAGATGCCGAAGTCCAGGCCGATGAACACCGCCTGCTGCTCGCCCAGATGATCCAGCAGGCCGAGCAGATCGCCGACGGTATGCTCGCAGTCGTAGGCTTCCACCGCCGCCGGCGCCTCGGTCTGGCCCATGCCGCGCATGTCCGGCGCCACCACGCGCCAGCCGGCGGCGGCGATCACCGGAATCTGGTGGCGCCAGGAGAACCACAGGTGCGGAAAGCCGTGGCACAGCACCACCAGCGGACCCGTGCCCTGCTCCACGTAGTGCATGCGGATGCCGTTGATGCGGGCGTGGCGATGGGTCCAGGTCATCGGACTGGCCCCTTACTCCGGCGGCAGGTTCACGCTGAGCATCTTGATCAGGCGCCGCTTGCTCGGGATCACCCATTCGCGCTTGAGCTGGGCCGAGAGCAGGCCGGCGGCTTCCAGTTCGTCGCACAGGTGCATCTGGTGGGCGAGGTCGAACAGGTCGAGCTGGCTGGTGAACAGGCCGTCGTCGCCGACCTCGATGAAGGAGATGCCCGGTGTCTGGTAGTACGCGCCATCGGGCCGCGTGCCGGGGCCGCGGTTCCACCAGTGGGTGACGATCAGGTTGCCTTCGACGGCGTAGCGCTCGATCGGAAAGGTCCAGCCCTCCCAGCCGACGCGCATGTCGCGACCGTAGTGCGTGGCGCGGATCTCCTCGCGGCTGCGCGCTTCGACGAACATGGTGCCGCCGTACTCGCAGACGTAGCGGCAGTGCTCGGCGTAGAACTCGTCGGCCAGCCAGGACCACTCGTTGCGCCGCGCCGCCTCCTCGAAGGCGGTGCGCATCTGCGCGGCGCGTGCTTCCAGCCGCTCGCGGGACAAAGCCATCGCTGCTCCTCCTTGCCGGCGCGCTGAGGTTGCGCGCTCATGGATTGATCATGTTGGCGGAGGAGGGTGCTTACATCGTCCGATTGTATGAGTGTTTCTCGTCACCCCGGCGAAAGCCGGGGTCCAGAGCCGACAGTGCCGCGCCTGGTTCCCTGGACCCCGGCTTTCGCCGGGGTGACGATCGATCAGGGATCCGGCACGAAGCGGGCGGGAAAGGGATTGGGGTCGCGCTGCGCGTAGCGCGGCGGCAACTGCGGGATCACGCCTTGCACGATCAGGTTGCGGCGCGAGTCGTACCAGATGGTGATGGTCTCCTCCGGGCTGTCGCTGAGGCGCTCGAACGCGGTCTCGTAGGCGGCCGAGTACTCGCTGCGGCCGTGGCCGGTGCCGAGGCGCTCGTCCCGCGCCAGGCTGCCGGCGGAGTCGGCCGGCTGGGCGGCCTGGGCTTCGGCCGCCGGCGCCGCCGGCTTGGCCGCTTCCGCCTTCTTGTCGAAGGCATACGGCTCGTTGCGGGCGCAGCACCAGGTCTTCTCGCGGAACAGCGCCACGCCGATCACGCCGACGTCGTCGGGCCGGCCGGTGCGCGCGGCGTAGCTGTCGGGGAGGGCGGTGAAGTAGAACGCGGCGACGCGCTGCAGGCTCTTGCGCCAGCCGGCGATCGACACCGAGCCGTAGGCATCCAGCACGTAGCCGCCCTGGTCGGGCGCGGCGGTCTCGCCGCTGAGCACGTTGACGCCGTCGA
Source organism: uncultured Nevskia sp. (assembly GCA_964458725.1). Classification (GTDB taxonomy): domain Bacteria; phylum Pseudomonadota; class Gammaproteobacteria; order Nevskiales; family Nevskiaceae; genus Nevskia. The sequence continues at coordinate 8,933 of CAYWPB010000116.1, forward strand.
CGCTGCTCACCGCCAGCAGGCGGCCGCCGCTGCGGTTGCGGATGCGCAGCTCGTATTCGTGGCGCGGCTCGCCGGCGATGTAGAGGCGGCCGTCGTGGCGGTAGACCGGCAGCAGCTGGCCGCTGCTGCGGTCGTAGACCTCCAGGTCGGCGAGATTGCCGGCGCGCGTGGGCAGCGCGCAGGCGGAAAGAACGGCGAGCAGCAGCAGGGACAGGACGCGCATGGACGGCTCCGGTAACGGGACATCCCTGTAAACGGGCCCCCGCCGGTTACGGGGTTAACTCACCGGAAAGGACGAGGCCGGATCGGCGCGCAGCCGCCAGCATGGGCCGGAATCCACAGGCGAGGAACCACCATGGCCATGCTGCCGGAAGGCGCGGTGAAAGACCCCAGCAAGCCGCTGTGCATCGTCCACCACGTGCGCATCCGGGCGGAATGCGTCGAGGAATACCGCGGCTATGCGCGCGAGCACTACATCCTGCCGGCCAACGCCGAGCCCGGCTGTGAGGTCTACGACGTCTGGCAGGACTCGGCCGACCCCTGCCACTTCATCGTGGTCGAGCGCTGGTCCAGCCTGGCCGCGCTGGAGACGCACATGGCCAAACCCTACGTGCTCGGCGGCCTGGCCAAGGCCATGGCGATGCAGGAAGGGGAGATGAAGAGTTACTACCTGTCGAGCGCAGGGTTCGGTTAAAGCGCTTGAGATGTGTGAGGCTCCCCTCTCCCGCTGGCGGGAGAGGGGCAGGGGAGAGGGGCCGTAAAGATCGGATCCATGCGAGCAGCATGGTCACGCTCTGAAACGTTCACGGCCCCTCTCCCTAACCCTCTCCCGCAAGCGGGAGAGGGGACTGAATCTGCTTTGCTTTCTTTGCGTCTCTGCGCCAGATGCTTTGAACTTGCCATCAGGCGGGTGCGGCCGTCGGCAGCAGCCCGTGGCAGCGCGGGAAGCTGCTGCAGCCCCAGAACTCCTTGCCCGCCAGCGGCCCGGACTGGCCGGTGCGCTTCACCATCGCCGCGCCGCACTTGGGGCAGCTCGGCGCGGCCGCGGCGCGCGCCACCGG
>CAYWPB010000117.1:0-9932 GCA_964458725.1 uncultured Nevskia sp.
TCGGCAGGCCGGCCAGCGCCACCGGCGCGCGGCCGCTGAGCAGCCGGTACAGCAGCACGCCGAGGGCGTAGACGTCGGTGGCGGCGGTGATGTCGCCGCCGGTGAGCTGCTCCGGCGCGGCAAAACCCGGCGTCGCCTGTACCAGCCGCGCGTTCTCCGCCGCGCCCGGGTGGTCAAGCAGCCGGGCGATGCCGAAGTCGAGCAGCTTGACCTGGCCCTCGCGCGTCACCAGCACGTTGCCCGGCTTGATGTCGCGATGGACGATGAGCCGCCGATGGGCGTAACCCACCGCCTGGCACAGCTGGACGAACAGCTCCAGCCGTTGCGCCAGCGAGCTGCGCTGCTCGCGGCACCAGCCCAGCAGGTCGCGGCCTTCGACCCGTTCCATCACCATGTAGGGACGGCCGTCGGCGCTGATGCCGCCGTCGAACAGGCGGGTGATGCCGGGATGCTCCAGCCGCGCCAGGATGCGCCGCTCCTCGAGGAACTGCTGCGGCTCGTCGGCGAAGGCGGCGTTGATCAGCTTGATCGCCACTTCCTGCTCGTACTGCCCGTCGGCGCGCGCGGCGAGGTAGACCTCGCCCATGCCACCGTGGCCGAGCAGGCGCTCGATACGGTAAGCCCCGATCAGCTCGCCGCGCGGCAGCGCCTGGAACGGCTCGGCCGCCCCCGCCACCGCGCCGGTGTGAGCGTGTTCGAGGAAATCGGCGCTGGATTGCAGCGCCGCGAGCCAGCGCCGCATCTGGCCCAGCAGACGCGCATCGCCGGCACAGCTGTGCTCGACGAACGCTGCCCGCTCGTTCTCGGGCAGCGTCAGCACGCGGTCCATCAGGGGGCTCAGCCGGTCCCAGTCCCGCAACGCGTCGTCGCTCAGGCGACTCTCCCGGTTCGTCGATGAAGGCCGCGCCGGTGAGCGGCGCGGCGACGCCCACGCAGTGCGGGACGGCGGAACCCGCCGGCCTCAGCGCATGGCCTCAGTTGCCGAAAACCTTGCCCAATACTTTATCCACTGCGCTGTCGACTGTGTTGTCGACCTTGTTCTGGGCACGGTTCTGGACATCCTGGGTCACGCGGTCCGTTTGCCGGTTGACCTGGCCGTTGACGACCTGCGCGGCCGGCGAGGCGGAGGCCGTGTCGGAGGCGGCCTGAGCATTGGCGGGTGCCGCAGCCGCATCGCCGGAATCGATCTGCCCCGGCGCCGCGCCTGCGGCGCCGAGCAGGGTGAAGGCCAGCAAGGCCTGGCTGAAGGTCGTGCGATTCATGGTGTGCTCCCGTATGTTGGAACCGACGGATATCGTGCCCGAGGTGATGCCTCTGCCTTCGGGAACACGCATTCCGCCGCCGCAACGCGCCATGAACGGCCCGGATAAGCGCTGCCGCGCCAGGACCGCCTGTCGATCCGGCACTTGCCGCCACCAGCGGGACCGAGCAGATTGTCGGGGCGAGGAACTCGCATCGGAGAACAAAGTTTGAGCAATCATGGCGATGAGGTTCATCTGCGCGATCTGGCGCGCGGCGTGCTGCGCGCGCTGCCGGAGACCCTGAGCTTCCAGAAGGGCCTGTGGAATCTGGCGCGCTTCGCCCCCGACCGGCCGGCCTCGATCGGCCTGCGCCTGGAGGAGATCGCGCGCCGCGATCCGGACCGCGCCGCGCTGCTGTTCGACGAGCGCAGCTGGACCTATGCCGAATTCAACGCCTGGTCCAACCGTTATGCCGCGGTGTTCCGCGCCCACGGCGTCAGCGGCGGCGACACCGTCGCGATCCTGATGGAGAACCGGCCGGAAGTGCTGGCCTGCGTCGCCGCAGCGGTCAAGCTCGGCGCCATTGCGGCGATGCTCAACCATAACCAGCGCGGCGAGGTCCTGGGTCACAGCCTGAGCCTGACCAAGCCGCGCCTGGTGGTCTGCGGCGGCGAGTGCCGCGAAGCGCTGGAATCCACCGAGTTCCATCCCGGCACCGATCGCAAACGCGTCTACCTGTGGACCGGTCCCGGCAAGGCCCCGGCCGGTTACCGCGACCTGGAAGCGGAGACCTCGGGCAAGCCGGCGACCAATCCGCTGGAAACGCAGCAGGTGCTGCCCAAACAACCCTGCTTCTACATCTTCACCTCCGGCACCACCGGCATGCCCAAGGCCTCGGTGATGACGCATTACCGCTGGCTGCGCGGCATGGCGGGCCTGGGCCAGATGACGATGCGGCTCAAGCCGGACGACACGCTGTACTGTCCCCTGCCCCTGTATCACAACAACGCGCTGACCGTGTCCTGGGGCGCGGTGCTCGGCGCCGGCTGCAGCCTGGCCCTGGGACGCAAGTTCAGCGCCTCGCGCTTCTGGGAGGAGATCCGCCGCTACGACGCCACCGCGTTCTGCTACATCGGCGAACTGTGCCGCTACCTGCTGAACCGTCCGGCCACGGCGCAGGACCGGGAGCACCTGGTGCGCCTGATCGTCGGCAACGGCCTGCGCCCGGAAATCTGGGAGCAATTCCAGCAGCGCTTCGGCATCGAGCAGATCTACGAGTTCTACGGCGCCAGCGAAAGCAACCTCGCCTTCGTCAACGCCTTCGGCCTGTCGAAAACCGCCGGCTTCTGTCCGATGCCCTTCGCCATCGTCGAGTTCGACGCCGAGGAGGAAAAGGGCCGGCGCGGTGCCGACGGCTTCATGCGCAAGGTCAAACGTGGCGAAGTCGGCCTGCTGATCACCGAGGTCACCGACAAGGCGCCGTTCGACGGCTATACCGACAAGAAGGCCAGCGAAGCCAAGCTGCTGCGCGACGTGTTCAAGAAAGGCGACGTCTGGTTCAACACCGGCGACCTGGTGCGCGACCAGGGCTGGCGCCACATCCAGTTCGTCGACCGCGTCGGCGATACGTTTCGCTGGAAGGGTGAGAACGTCGCCACCACCGAGGTCGAAGGCGCGCTCAACGCTTTCCCTGGCATCGAACAGGCGGTGGTCTACGGCGTGGAAGTGCCGGGCGCGGATGGCCGCGCCGGCATGGCCTCGCTCAGCTGCGCCGGTCCCGCCTTCGACGGCGCCGCACTGGCGCAGCACCTGCGGGCACAGCTCCCGGCTTACGCCGTGCCGCTGTTCCTGCGTCTGCGCGCGGAGCAGGAGACCACGGCGACCTTCAAGTACCGCAAAGTGGAGTTGAAGCGCGCCGGTTTCGATCCCGGGCAGATCGGCGAGCCGCTGTATGTGCTGCTGGACGCACAGCAGGGTTACGAAATCCTTACAGCCGAATTGTTCGCCCGCATCGGGCGGCGTGAGTTGAAACTTTAACGAGTCACCGCAAATTCCCCTGTGTTTTCCGCCGACTGGGGGATGACGCGGACTTGCGCCGCCCGCCAGGGCGCGTGAACCAGCACACAGTCATCGCGCAAAGCGCTTCTTGCCCCCCGTGTTGAGGGGGTTGTCCGGAGTTGTGCTCCCGCCCTAGCTTCCATTATTCGGAATGGCGCTTTCGCCGGCCGTTTTCCGACTCTGGACAAGGGACTTCGATAAAACAGGGGAGCTTCACCATGAATTTCACGCGCAAGCTCGGTACCGCTTCGGTACTGGCGGCTGCCTGGTATGCCGGTGCCGCCACCGCCGCCGACTACAACACCCAGATCTACAGCGTCACCGTCGACGAGCAGAACGGCATCTTGAAGATCGACGGCGTCGACCTGGCGCCAGCAGGCGCCCCGACCGGCGCCCATGTGCAGTTGCTGGGTCACGCACTGGAAATCCACGACACAGACTCGAGCAGCACGCACCTCGAGGCGGCCTTGCCCGAAAGCGTCAGCCTCAACCCCGGCACCGGCTACCAGCTTTACGTCTCGCCCAGCCGGAGCCGCGGCACCACCGGATTGTCGGTCGCTGATCAGGCTTTCTTCACGCTTTACGTCGCGTCGAAACTGAGCGGGGCCAAGACAGCCGCCGCAAGCAGCGGTCCCAGTGGCGGCGCATCCGCCAACCGTAGCGTATCCGGCTCCGGCACAGGCAAGACCTCAACCAATTTCTTCAACTCGCTGGGCAGCGCGCTCTCGCTCAACAACCACAGCTCGACCAGCAACGTCAGCAGCACTCCGAGCCCTAGCGACGGCCCTACTTTCACCCTGCCCTATACCGGCTCGTTCAGTTCGCCCGGTTCGCTGTTTTCGATGACCAACACCGGCACTGGCGATGCGATCACGGGGACCAACAGCTCGACCTCCGCCTCCGTCGTTGGCGTGCGGGGCGTGATTTCATCCACTGCGCCTGGCGCCAGCAGCGTCGGCGTGTACGGCATCAACAACGCCACTACGGCCAATGGCTTCGGCGTCTGGGGCGCCCATCACGGTACCGGCACCGGCGTCCTGGGCACCTCGACCTCGGGGTATGGCGTGCAGGGCTTCAGTCCGAGCGGCAGGGGCTTGCAAGGCTATTCCTCCGGCGCCGGCATCGGCGTGTTCGCCCAAAGCACCACCGGCACCTCCCTGTATGTCACCGGCGGCAGCGGCCCGCTGGCGTTACTGACCAACACCAGCAGCTCGAACAAGTCCGACCTGGTGAGCATCCCCAACGCCGGCACCGGCCGCAATCTGGTCATCAGCAACTCCAATACCAACAGCGCCGCCAACGTCGTGGCCGTTGCGACCGCCGGCACCGGCGAAGGCCTGGACATCAGCAACAGCAACAACAACAACACGACCAATATCCTCAACGTCGTCACCAACGGCCCCGGCGTGATCGCCGATCACACCAAGGGCAACGCCGCCAACTTCTTCGTCAACAATACCAGCGGCGTCGGCGCCGGCGTGCGCGGCGAGACCAACAGCATCTTCGGCAACAACGGCACCGCCGGCGTTTACGGCAGCGCTTCCGGCACCGGCGGCTACGGCGGTTACTTCGACCACACCAACTCCACCGGCTTCGGCATGGCGCTGTACGGGACCACGCAGGGCCAGGGTATGGTGGCGGAATTCGTGACACCGCTCGGCGCCGGCGGGACCAACAACAACGGCAACAGCCAGCCGACCGTGCTGATCCAGCAGACCGCCAACGGTAGCGGCCTGAGCATCAGCAGCACTTCCCCCACCGGCAGCGGCACCACGCCCAACACCTCGAACATCCTCAATGTCACGTTCGACGGACCTGGCGTGATCGCCGACCACAGCCAGGGCAATGCCGGCAACTTCTTTGTCAACAACACCACCTCGGTTGCGGCCGGTGTGCGGGGCGAGACCAACAGCATTTTCGGCAACGAAGGCACCGCCGGCGTTTACGGGGTGGCTTCCGGGACCGGCGGTTACGCCGGCTATTTCCACCACACCGACACCACCGGTTTCGGCATCGGCGTGCAAGTACAGACCGAAGACCAGGGCACCGCCTTGGTGGTCAACCAAGACAACAGCAGCACCGGCGACCCGGCAATCTTCCAGAACCAGGGCTTCAACGTGGCCCGCATCGATCGCAACGGCAAGGGCTTCTTCAACGGCGGCACCCAGAACAGCGGCGCCGACCTGGCCGAGTTCGTGCCCACCATCGGCGCCACGCCGCAGGTCGGCGACGTGGTCGAGATCGACCCGGAGCACCCGAACAGCTTCCGGCTCTGCGCCGAAGCCAACACCACGCGGGTGGCCGGCATCATCTCCACCGCACCGGGGGTCACCCTCAACGCTAAGGATTCTGCGACTGCTGAAGTATCCGGGCCGGCCCTGGCGCTGGCAGGACGGGTGCCGACCAAGGTCAACAAGCAGAACGGAGCGATCCATATCGGCGACCTGCTGGTGGCCTCCTCGCAGCCCGGCCATGCGATGCGCGCCCCGGCCCATCCCGAGCCGGGCACCGTCATCGGCAAAGCCCTGCAGGACAGCGATGCCGACCAGGGCACCGTCGAAGTACTCGTGATGCTGCGCTGATCCGGACGGGTCCGCGCCGGGATGACCGGGGCGGCGCTTGCACGCGGATACGCCCGGGCCGATCATGGCCCGGGCCAATCGAGCAGGTACTACCATGCAGCCGCGTGAAGCGATCGAGCTGCTGTGGGGTGGCTGGGTTTTGTCCTGGCTGGCCGCCGCCTGGTGGAGCAACCGCACCGAAAAGCGTCCGGACATCGGCGGCGAGCTGGTCTACCGCCTGCCGATGCTGCTTGGCGCCGCACTGCTGTTCGTGCCGGCGCATGGCTACGAGGGCGTACTGCGCATCTGGCATATCGGCTGGGCCGGCGCCTGGATCTGCGTGGCGCTGATCGCCGCCGGCATCGCCTTCGCCTGGTGGGCGCGCCTTCATCTCGGCCGCCTCTGGTCCGGGCGCATCACGCGCAAGGCCGATCACCGTGTCGTCGATACCGGTCCTTACGCACTGGTGCGCCACCCGATCTATACCGGCCTGCTGCTGGCCCTGCTCGCCACCATGACCGCCAAGGGCACGGTGCCTGCCGTCGCCGGCTTCGCCTGTCTGCTCGGCGGCATCTGGCTCAAGGCGCGGCAGGAGGAGGCCTGGCTGGGCCAGGAGCTGGGCAGCCCGTATCAGGACTACCGTCGGCGCGTGCCGATGTTGTTGCCGTTCGGCCCCGGCGCCGGCTGAGGTCTGCTTTTGCTGCATTGCAGCCAAATTTCTTTGCCCGATTGACCGCAACGACAATGCGCCGGCGTCCAGCCGGGCAATGCCAGGACGCGCCGCGACTGCCACTCTGGCGCATCGAAAATATTCCGTCGCGGGGCGGGCATGAAGGTCAATATCGAAATCGAACGCAGCGCTGTGGTGCCAGTGCCCTACAAGCAGGTCGAACCACTGCTGACGGACCTGGAAGGCACCATCGGTCGCTTCCCCAAGCTCAGGAAGCTGACCCGGCTCGGACCGGACCAGTATCTGTGGGAGATGCGCACCATCGGCTCGCGCATCGCCAACATCGCGCACGATGTGTCCTACGGCGCCCACTACCACACCGACCTGGCGAGAGGCGAGCTGAGCTGGAAGCCGCTGCCGAACCAGGGCAACGCCACCATCGAGGGCTGGTTCCGCATCGCCGAGAGCAAGGATGAGACGCGCCTGACTTTTCGCGTGCGCGGCGAGCTGCGCGACGTGCCGGTGCCCCTGCTCTACCGCGTGGTCGCCCCGCCCTTCATCCAGGGCAAGTTCACGCGCCTGGTCGATACCTTCCTCGAGGAAACGCGCGAAGCCCTGGTCAGCGGCAAGGTCGGCAAGCCGGCCAAGGCCGCGAAGAAGCGCAGCGCCTGAACCAAGCCCGGCGACGCCGCAAGGCGGCACGGAACGCCGCAACACTCGATCCCGCACGGAGGGGATGAAAGCATGAGTCTCGCCAACAACGCGATGGGCCTGGGCCTGCGCGTGCTGAACCGCTTCGCCGGCCTGCCGGTGGTGGACCGCCTGGGCCTGCGCAAGCCGGCCGAGAAGGTGCTGTACCAGGCCACCCGCACCGGCTTCCGCACCGTCGGCGCGCTCAACCGCGGTTTCAGCGCCACGCGCAAGCTCAGCCAGCCTTCACGCCTGCCCTCCAGTCGCGCGCCGGAGCTGTTCGACCTGACGCCCGGCGAAGAGCAGCAGATGCTGCGCGACACGGTGCAGGGTTTCGCGCTCGAGCAGTTGCGTCCCAAGGCTGCCGCCGCGGATGCCGCCTGCGCCGCGCCGGTGGAACTGCTGAAGCAGAGCGCCGAGCTGGGCATCACCCTGATGGGCGTGCCGGAGGACCTGGGCGGCGTCGGCAGCGAGCGCTCGGCCATGACCAATGTGCTGGTGGCCGAGGCCCTGGCGCAGGGCGACATGGGCCTGGCCGTGGCCTGCCTGGCGCCGGCGGCGGTGAGCACCGCCCTGGTGCTGTGGGGCAATGCCGAGCAGCAGTCCAAATACCTGCCGGCCTTCATCGGCGACAACGCGCCCGCGGCGGCGCTGGCGGTGCTGGAGCCGCGGCCGCTGTTCGATCCGTTCAAGCTCACCACGCGCGCTTACGCCGCCGGCGGCGGCTACGTGCTGGAAGGCGTCAAATCGCTGGTGCCGCGCGCCGCGGAGGGCGAGCTGTTCATCGTCGCGGCGCAGTTGGAGGACAAGGGTCCGGCGCTGTTCATCGTCGAGTCCTCGGCCCAGGGCCTAAGCATCGAGGCCGAGCCGGCGATGGGCCTGCGCGCCGCCTCCACCGGCCGGCTGCTGTTGCAGGATGTGCGCGTGCCGGCCTCGGCGCTCATCAGCAGCGTCGAGCACGATGTCTACGGCGACTGTATCCATCTCGCCCGCCTCGGCTGGTGCGCGCTGGCCACCGGCACGGCGCAGGCGGTGCTGGATTACCTGGTTCCCTATGTCAACGAGCGCTCGGCCTTCGGCGAGCCGATCAGCCACCGCCAGGCGGTAGCCTTCAGCGTCGCCAACACCGGCATCGAACTGGAAGGCATGCGCCTGCTGACCTGGCGCGCCGCCAGCCGTGCCGAGCGTGGCCAGAACTTCACCCGCGAGACCGCGCTGGCGCGCCGTCTGTGCGCAGACAAGGGCATGGCCATCGGCAACGACGGCGTGCAGCTGCTCGGCGGCCATGGCTACGTCAAGGAGCATCCGGTGGAACGCTGGTACCGCGACCTGCGCGCGGCGGGCCTGATGGAAGGCGTGGTGCTCGTTTAAGGATTGCCGCCCATGATCAATCTCGAAACCCCGAAGAAGTTCACATCGCTGGTCAACCAGGCGCACCAGGTGGCGGCCGAGATCTTCCGCCCCAACTCGCGCAAGTACGACCGCGCCGAGCACAGCTATCCGAAGGAGCTGGACATGCTCGCCGCCCTGCTCGACGGCATGAACGCCGCCGGCGGCAACGGCGGAGCCGGCGCCGCCGGCGTGCGCCGCGACAGCAAGGATGCCGAGCAGGGCAACCGCAACGGCAGCAATCTTTCCACCGTGCTCGGCGTCATGGAGCTGTGCTGGGGCGACGTCGGCCTGCTGCTGAGCATGCCGCGCCAGGGCCTCGGCAACTCCGCCATCGCTTCGGTGGCCAACGACGAGCAGCTGGAGCGCTTCAAGAACCGCTGGGCCGCCATGGCCATCACCGAGCCGCACTGCGGCTCGGATTCGGCCGCGATCCGTACCACTGCCCGCCTCGACGGCGACCACTACGTGCTCAACGGCGAGAAGATCTTCGTCACCTCCGGCGAGCGCGCCGAACTGGTGGTGGTCTGGGCCACGCTGGACAAATCCGCCGGCCGCGCCGCGATCAAGTCGTTCGTGGTCGAAAAGGGCACACCCGGCTTTGAGCTGGTGCGCCTGGAGCACAAGCTCGGCATCCGTGCCTCCGACACGGCGCAGTTCGCGCTGGTGAACTGCCGCGTGCCCAAGGAAAACCTGCTCGGCGACCCGAAGATCGACGTCGAGAAGGGCTTCGGCGGCGTGATGCAGACTTTCGACAACACCCGGCCGCTGGTCGCCGGCATGGCGGTGGGCGTGGCCAAGGCCTGCCTCGACGAGACCCGCAAGGTGCTGGAGCAGGCCGGCGTCACCGTCGACTACAAGCGCCCGGCCCTGGTCCAGCACGCCGCGGCGGCCGAGTTCCTGAAGATGGAGGCCGACTACGAGGCGGCCCGCCTGCTGACCCTGCAGGCCGCCTGGATGGCCGATAACCGCAAGCCGAACTCGCTGCAGGCCTCGATGGCCAAGGCCAAGGCCGGCCGCGCCTGCGTCGACATCGCGCTGAAGTGCGTCGAACTGTGCGGCAGTGTCGGCTATGCCGAGAACGAGCTGCTGGAAAAATGGGCCCGCGACGCCAAGATCCTCGACATCTTCGAGGGCACGCAGCAGATCCAGCTGCTGATCGTGGCACGGCGCCTGCTCGGGAAATCGTCGGCGGAGCTTAAATAGCTTTGGAAGCTTTGTAAGCCGGCAGGAACTGCGCGAGGCGCTTGCCCATTTCGGCGCCCAATTCCTGCAGTCCATGTAAAGGCCGGATCATAACTTCGAAGTCGACCATTTTGTCGT
>CAYWPB010000118.1:0-9843 GCA_964458725.1 uncultured Nevskia sp.
CGGCCGGCGCGGCGGCGGGGGCGTCAGCGGCGAAAACCTGGCCAGCGGCCAGCAGGGCGCCCGACACCAGCAGGGTGGACAGCAGCTTGGACTTCATTGTGATCTCCTAGGTGATGACATGCCGTCGTCGTCCCGCGGCGCGGTCCGAACCGGCGTGACAAGTATCATTGGTGAGGCTGAATGGCGTCTGAACCCGGTACTGCACACTCCCTCCGGGCCCTTCGGCCGGCACGGAAACTATCATGAAATGACGACGAATGCCTCCTATACAGCGATCTGGAAGGTAGTTAGAACCATTCCGCGCGGACGCGTTGCCAGCTATGGCCAGGTGGCCCGGCTCGCGGGCCTGCCGAAGAACGCACGCATGGTCGGCGTCGCCCTCGGCGCCGCCGGGGACCTCAAACTGCCCTGGCACCGGGTGATGAACGCCCAGGGACGTATCGCCCTGCCGCCGAACAGCCGTGGTTACCGCGAGCAAAGCCGGCTGCTGCGGGAGGAAGGGGTAATCGTCACCAAGGGCCGGGTGGACCTGAAGCGCTTCGGCTGGAAGGCAGGCAGCGAGAGTCCGCTGCTCGACTGAGCCGGCGCGCTGCCGGCTTCAGGCCACGGCAGGCTCCAGCCAGTCCTGAGTCTGCCGCCAAAGCCGCGCGGCTACCGTCGCATCTTCCGTATCCGCGCTCGCCGGCGCCGGGCGGCAGTTGCGGTAATACCGGCCTCCGGCCGCGTCCGGCGCGGTGGCGCAATGCAGCTGGGTCTGCGCGCCTTCCTCCGGCGTCAAAAGGAAGAAACGTTCCACCGGCGCCAGCGTTCCGCGCACGGCTTCGATGAAGGGGTTGCCGGCCAGCCCCTTGCCGGCGATGTTGGTGTAGACCGCGCCCGGGTGCAGGCAGTACGCGCGCAGGTTCTGCGCGGCGTGGCGCCGCTGCAGCTCGAACGTCGCGTGGATCAAGGCCAGCTTGGACAGGCCGTACGCCACCCAGGAATCGTATTTCTGCTGCGGCGCGAACAGCCCGGCGTTGCTGCCGCGGCTGTGCAGCATCGACACCACGTTGACCAGGCGCGCCTGGCCCTGCGTCCGCGCCGTGTCGAGCAGGGCCGGCAGCAGCAGCGAGCTCAGGTGCATGGTGCCGAGGTAATTGGTGCGCCAGTGAATCTCCTGGCCGTCCGGCGTCAAATGCGGTGCCCGCCATTGCGACAGCAGATCCAGGTGCACGCCGGCGTTGTTGACCAGCACGTCGAGCCGGCCGTCGTGGCGGCGCAAGTACCAGTCGGCGAAGCTCCGAACCGAACCGCGCTGCGACAGGTCGAGGGCGTGGCCTTCGACGGAGCTGGCGCCGGCGGCCTGCAGCGCTTCGACCACGGTACGCGGATCGGACCGCGTCGTGACACAGACCTGCGCGCCCCAGCGGCCGAGCAGACGCGCAGTCTCGAAGCCGATCGAGCCCGGCGCGGCGCCGGTGACGATGATGCGGCGACCCTCCAGTTTCTCCGGCACGGCAAAAGCCGGCCGCAACAGCAGCCGGTGCAGGCTTTTCATCGAATGGCTCCCCCCAACCTGTTTATTCGCAGGACAAAACGCTCCACTGCTTCTTCTTTCCCCCGGCGGTGCACTTCGCATAGGCCTTGGGCAGGCTGAAGCTGCTGGTGCGCTTCATGCCCTTGTAGTGACACACCACCCAGACCGCCTGCTCCTTGCCGGAGAAGCTCCAGAAGCGCGCCTGCTTTAGCGGCGCGTCAGCATTGTCGGGCGCGAGCTGTGCCAGCTCGGCCGGAGGTCCGTCGAACAGGTCGAGCGATTGCGCCGCCGCCGGCTTGCCGGAAGCCAGCTTCGCTTCGGGGCAGTCGTACTGGTCGGCGGCGAAAACGGCCGCTGTCCAGCATCCCAGTAGTACCGCAACGGCGGCGTGCAGTGTTTTTTTCATGGCCGTACTCTAGTGATCCTCGCGCAGTTCCTTCAACACCTGCTCGACGCCGTTCAGCACCGCCAGCGGGTCGCGCAGCTCCAGCAGCTTCTGCCGCCGCTCCGGCTCCACCGGCAGCAGCTCGCACAGGCGGTTGCCGACCCAGGCGGCGTCGTCCATGCGCTGCGGCTGCGGGAAGTGCTCCCCGCCCAGCTCCTCCATCAGGCGCTGCAGCAGCTTGCCCAGGGCGGCATGCCGCTCCGGCAGCGGCAGGGGATCGGCCGGCTCCTCCAGCGCGACGCGCGCCATGATCAGTCCGGAGTCGGTGGTCCAGCGCTCGAGGACGCGGAACACCGTCTCCCCGCGCGCCTCGAGGATGAACTGGCCCGGCACCGGGTCGCGCCATTCGATGATGCGCGCGGTGCAGCCGGTGTGGCAGGGCACGGCCGGCTTGCCGACCTCGTAGCCGGCCTTGATCAGGGTCACGCCGAACACGCTGTTATCGCGCAGGCAATCGCGCGTCATGTCGACATAGCGCGGCTCGAAGATGCGCAGCGGCAGCCGTCCGGCCGGAAACAGCACCGTGCCCAGCGGGAAGATCGGGATCTGCAGCGTCTCGGCCATACCGCAGCCTAGCGCGGCGGCGCGTGCCTGGCGACGCCCTGTCTGCAGCGGGACTCAGGGCTGGCGCAAGGCCTCCAGCGCCGCCGGCAGCTGTGCGTCCACGCCGTCGATGCGGCGCACGATGCGGCCCTGCGCATCGGCGAGCAGCAGAGTCGGCACCTGGGTCACGCCGAAGCCGCGGAACAGCGTGCCGGACTCGTCCAGGGTCAGCGGCATGGCCACGCCGTAGTGCTTGCGGTAGGCCGCCAGGTCCTTCGGCGTCACCCACAGGCCGGACGCGACGCCCAGCCAGCGCGCCTGTCCCTTGGCGGCGAGCTGCTCCGCTTGCTCGCGCGCGGCGCGGCAATCGGCGGACAGCGCCGGGCGGGTGGTGGCGAGATAGGACTCGCACCAGGGCGAGAAGAACACCAGCACTGTCGGCAGCTTCGCCGCATGCAGCGGGAAGGCCGCGCCGTCGAGCGTCCGCGGTGCCAGCGCCGGCAGCACATCGCCGATGGCGTAGCGCGGCTCGTCCTGCGGTACTGCGCCGGCACCGGCAGCGACCGTCGGCGCGCCGCGCGCATCGGCCAGCGCCTGCTCCAGCGCCGCGTCGGCGAGATGCCCGACGTAGCGGATGCGGCCGTCGCGGGCGATCACCACGTGCTGTGGCGTCACGCGCAGGTTCAGCGCCGCGGCAAGTCGGCCGTCGTCGATCACCACCGGCATCTGCAAGTGCATCGTGTCGCGAAAGCGACGCACCTGCTCGGACGAGTCGTCGAAGCCGGTGTCGACCGCGATCACCGCGAGGTCGGCGCCGGCCCGCTCATAGGTCTGCTCGAAATGCGGCATCTGCTCTCGGCACGGCGTGCACCAGGTCGCCCAGAATTTCAGATACACCGCCTGCTTGCCGTAGAGCGCGCCGAGGTCGATGGTCTGGCCGTCGATGGTTTTGAGCACCAGCCGCGGCGCCGGCCGGCCGATCAGCTCGCGTCCCGCCGCCTCGGCCAGCGCCTGGCCGCCGTCGTCGCTGGCGGCCGGCGCCAGCATCGGCAGGCATAGCAGGCAGGCCGCGACCAGCGGGCGCAAGGGACGAAAGACGTCGGACCACTTCATGGCGCGTATTCCGGCAAAGACAGGTACTGAGCACAGCATAGGCGCTGGTCTGGCATGCTCAAAGAACCAGTTCTGGAGAGTTTTATGGAACCAGTCATCGCCAAGCCGGCGTTGGAGTTCGCGCTCGATCTGCCGGACCGCAACTCGCGCCGGCTGCTGCGCGCGCTGCACGGGCAGCTGCGCGCGGCGATTCTCGACGGCCGCCTGCGCCCCGGCCTGCGTCTGCCTTCAACCCGCGCGCTCGCCGCTTCATGCGGAATCTCGCGCAACACGGCCATCGCCGCCTACGACCTGCTGCTCAGCGAAGCTTATCTGTTGACCCGTCCGGGCGCCGGCGTCTATGTCGCCAACCTGCTGCAGCAGGCCGCGCCGCGCAAGCCGGCCGTGCGTGAAGGCGCGGCGGACAAGCGCATCGCGCCATACTGGCGCGCGCCGCTGACCTTGCCGGAGCCGGCGCCGAAGCTTGCCGCGCCGCAGCGCCTTTACTTCCGCCTCGGCGTGCCGGACAAGACCGCGTTTCCGTTCGAGGTATGGCGGCGCTTGTCGGCGCGGGCCTTGCGCGCGCTGTCGAAGGCGCCGCCGGCCTATGCCGAGCCGCAGGGTCGGCTGGCGTTGCGCCAGGCGATCGCGCAGCACGTCTCCTACACCCGCGCCGTGGCCTGCCGCGCCGAGGATCTCTGCGTCACCACCGGCGCGCAGCAGGCGTTCGACCTGCTGGCGCGCGTCCTGGTCACGCCGGGCAGGACCGTGGTGGCGGTGGAGAATCCGGGCTACCCACCGCTGCGCGCGGCCTTTGCCGCCGCCGGCGCGAAGCTGGCGCCGGTGCCGGTGGACGAGGAGGGGCTGGTGGTGGAGAAGCTGCCGGCGGAGGCGCGGGTGGTCTGCGTCACGCCCTCGCACCAGTTCCCACTGGGCTGCGCCATGTCGGCGCGCCGCCGCGCCGCGCTGCTGGAGTTCGCGCGGGTGCGCGGCGCGGTGATCATCGAGGACGACTACGACTGCGAGTTCCGTTACGGCGGCCGCCCGCTCGACGCCCTGCAGACCCTGGACCGCGCCGAGTCGGTGTTCTACGTCGGCACTTTTTCCAAGAGCCTGTTCCCGGCGCTCCGTCTCGGCTACATCGCGGCGCCGGCCTGGGCCCAGGCCGCCGTGCTCGCGGCGAAGAAATGCAGCGACTGGCATTGCGCCGTCCTGCCGCAGGATACGCTCGCCGCCTTCATCGCCGAGGGCCATCTGGCGCGCCACGTGCGCAAGATGCGCCGCGTCTACGGCGCGCGGCGCGAGCTGCTGGCCGGCATCCTTGAGCGCGACTTCGCACGCTGGCTGGAGCCGGTGCCCTGCGTCGCCGGCCTCCACCTGGCGGCGCTGTTCAGGGCGAAGACCGACGAAGCGGAAGTGCTGCGCCAGGCGGCGCAGCAGGAAGTCGGACTGTACGGCCTGCGCGAGTTCCAGCACGGCCGCGCGTCGCGGCGGGGCCTGGTGTTCGGCTACGGCACGATCGACGAGGACACCATCGTCGAGGGCCTGGCGCGATTGCGCCGCATCCGCTGGAGCTGAGCGCCACGAAAAAGGCCGGCGCCATCACGAGGACGGCGCCGGCCGGTTTTGCAGCTGCGGCTTACCAGATGGTGACGCGCTTGTCCGGCGCCAGGTACATCTTGTCGCCTTCCTTGACGCCGAAGGCTTCGTAGAACGGCGCCTGGTTCATTTCCGGCACGGTGCCGCGGATCGGCGGCGGCGAGTGCGGGTCGGTCTTGATGCGCACGATCACGTCGTTGTCGCGCGCCTTGGCGCGCCAGATCTGGGCGAAGCCGGAGTAGAAGCGCTGGCCGCCGCTGAGGCCGTCGATCACCGGCGCATCCTTGCCGCCGAGCGAGAGCTTGTAGGCCTTGTAGGCGATGGCGATGCCGGAGTTGTCGGCGATGTTCTCGCCCAGGGTCAGCTCGCCGTTGACGTGGTAGCCGGGGATCGGCTCGTAGGCGGCGTATTGCTCCACCAGGGCGTGGGTCTTGGCCTTGAACTTGTCCAGATCCTCCTGGGTGAACCAGCCGGGCACGCCGAGCAGGTTGCCGTTGCCGTCGTACTGGCTGCCCTGGTCGTCGAAGCCGTGGCTGATCTCGTGGCCGATCACCGCGCCGATGCCGCCGTAATTGACCGCGTCGTCGGCCTTCGGGTTGAAGAACGGCGGCTGCAGGATCGCGGCCGGGAACACGATCTCGTTCATCTCCGGGTTGTAGTAGGCGTTGATGGTCTGCGGCGTCATCAGCCATTCGTCGCGGTCGATCGGCTTGCCCAGCTTGGCCAGGTTGCGGTTGGTCTCGAAGATCTGCGCGCGGGTGACGTTGCCGACCAGATCACCCTTGCCGATCTGCAGCGCGCTGTAGTCGCGCCACTTCACCGGGTAGCCGATCTTCGGGGTGAACTTGGCCAGCTTTTCCTGCGCTTTCTTCTTGGTCTCCGGACTCATCCAGTCGAGCGTGTCGATGTCCGCCTTGTAGGCGGCCAGCAGGTTCTTCACCAGCTCGTCCATGCGCGCCTTGGACTCGGGCGGGAAGAACTTGGCGACATACAGCTTGCCCAGGCCCTCGCCGATGGAGTTCTCCACCAGGGTCAGGCCGCGCTTCCAGCGCGGGCGGTTCTCCGGGATGCCGCGCAGCGCGGTGCCGTAGAAAGCGAAGTGCTCGTCGACGAAGGCTTTGCTCAGGTACGGCGAGTAGTCGCTCAGCAGGCGCCAGCGGAAGTAGGCCTGCCACACCGGCAGCGGCGTCTTGGCCAGCAGCTTGCCCAGGCCGGTGACATAGCTGGGCTGGCTCACCACCAGATAGTCGACCTTGCCTTCCACGCCGGAATCGGCGAGCCAGGATTTCCAGTCATAGCCCGGGGCCAGCGCCGCCAGCTTGTCCAGCTCGACCTTGTTGTAGGTCTTCACCGGGTCGCGGTTCTGCACCTTGGTCCACTGGATTTTGGCCAGCTCGGTTTCCAGCGCAAGGATGTCCTTGGCGTCCTTGGCGGCGGTCTTGTCGCCGGCCAGGTTCAGCATCTTCTGCAGATGATCGGCGTACTGGGTGCGCGCCGTCTTCATCTTGTCGTCGTTGAGCAGGTAGTAGTCGCGGTCCGGCATGCCCAGGCCGCCCTGGCCGAGGTCGACCACGTACTTGGTCGAGTCCTTGGCGTCCTGGTGCACCGACGGGCTGTACGGCGCGGACACGCCGATCTGGTTGAAGTGCGCGATCAGCGAGGCGAGCTGCTTGCGGTCCTTCAGCGCATCGATCTTGGCGAACTCCGGCTCCAGCGGCTTGAGGCCCACCTGCTCCAGCGCCTGCTCGTCCATGAAGTCGGCGTACAGGTCGGCGATCTTCTGCTGGTCGGGGTCCTTCGGGTCGGCCGACTTCTGCAGGCCCTCGACAATGCCGCGCAGGTTTTCCAAGGCGGCGTCGGCGAGCTGGTCGAACGAGCCATAGCGGCCCTTGTCGGCCGGGATCTCGGTGTTCGCCAGCCACTTGCCGTTGACGTGCTTGTAGAAGTCGTCCTGGGCGCGGACGCCATCGTCGACGTTCTGCATGTCGATGCCGGAAACCAGGGCGGGGGCGGCGGGAGCAGCCGGCGCGGCCGCGGGGGCGGGCGCCTCGGCCTGCTTGCCGCAGGCAACGACGGCGCAGGCGCAGGCAGCGCCAAGTATCAGTTTTTTCATGAAACACCTTTGAATTTTGTAGGATTCAGGGAACCGCTGACGGCCGATCATAACAAGCCGGGCAGGTTTGTCCTGCCCGCTGCGCAGGCCTTAAGCCCCTATGACGCGAGGCTTGGGCGCAGCGTTTGAAACCCGGTGGCTCAGACCGATGCCGCGATCAGGCCAATCGACAGCCAGTAGGTCGACAGGATCAGGGCCTGGGCGCCCGGATAGGGTCCGCGGAAGCGGCGGATCGCCAGCGAGGAGTCCGACACCACGAACAGCAGGGCGCCGGCCACGGCCAGCAGGGCCGGCTGCCCGCCCAGGGCGTGCTGACGCAGCGCGGCCGCCAGGGCCATGCCGAGCAGCACCAGGCAGTACAGCGCCACCGGGATGCGCAGGCTGCCGGCCCGCGGCAGCAGCCAGGACGCCAGGCCCAGGCCGTAGACCACCGGCAGCAGGGTCCAGGCCGGGGGCAAGCCAGGGGCGACGCCCTTGAGGAAGGCCCAGATGAACCCCACATGAGCCAGCAGGAAGCTGCCCAGGCCCCCGGCGAACCAGGCGTCGCCTTCGAACATCAGGCAGATATCGCCGAGCAGCGAGAGTCCCAGCGCGATGGCGACGATGCGCCGGTAGTCCTCGCCGGAAGCCGGAGCCAGGCTCAGCGCCGCGCCGAGGATCAGGGCGGTGGTCAGCGGCTTGAGCAGGTAGAAGGCGCGGTGGCGCTTCTCTTCCCAGTCGGCGGCGATGGCCAGCACGGCGCTGATCGCGGCCGCAACGAAGAACATGGCGGTTATGCTTGTCATCCGGAAAGCATAAAAGAAAACGCCCGGCCTTACGGCCGGGCGTAATGTGAGAAGGGCTGTTCTCGCCCGGATCACGCTACGCCCGGATTGTGAATCGCAGATGACGGAGAAGTGAACGTGGACAAGATCGTCAAGACCGACGCCGAGTGGCGCGCCCAGCTGACCCCCGAGCAGTACCAGGTGACCCGCCACGGCGGCACCGAATGCGCCTTCACCGGCGGGCTGTGGGACGATCATCGCGACGGCGTCTACCGCTGCATCTGCTGCGACACGCCGCTGTTCGACTCGCACAACAAGTTCGAGTCCGGCACCGGCTGGCCCAGCTTCTTCCGTCCGGCCGACGGCGAGCCTCTGGAAACCCTGGAGGACCGCAGCCATGGCATGCGCCGCATCGAGGTGCGCTGCAAGCGCTGCGAGGCGCACCTGGGGCATGTGTTCCCGGATGGGCCGAAGCCCACTGGTATGCGCTACTGCATCAACTCGGCGGCGCTGAAGTTTGAGCAGAGATGAAGCGTTCGTAGGGCGGCCCGTGGCCGCCGTCGTTCTGCATAATGGAGAAGCCGGCGGCCACAGGCCGCCCTACAACCGACAACTGCTTTTATGCGCGTCCACTGGCTGCAGCACGCCGACTTCGAAGACCTGGGCTGCATCGGGCCCTGGCTGGAGAGCCAGGGCCACGCGGTGAGCGGCACCCGCCTCTACGCCGGCGGAACGCCGCCGCCGGTGTCGGCCTTCGACGCCCTGATCGTGATGGGCGGACCGATGAACATCTACGAGTACGCGCAGCATCCCTGGCTACGCGCCGAGAAGGCGCTGATCCGCGATGCGGTCGATGCCGGCCGCCGCGTGCTCGGGGTGTGCCTCGGCGCGCAGCTGCTGGCCGACGTGCTGGGCGGACCGGTGACCCGCAATATCGACAGCGAGATCGGCTGGTTCCCGCTCGACCTGACCGCCGCCGGGCGTCGTTCGCCCTTCTTTGCCGGCCTGCCGCCGTGCTTCACCGGCTTTCACTGGCACGGCGACACCTATGCGCTGCCGCCCGGCGCCGAATGCCTGGCCACCAGCGAGGCCTGCGCGCAGCAGGCGTTCGCCCTGGGCACGCGCGTGCTGGGCCTGCAGTTCCACCTGGAAGTGACGCGCGCCAACGCCGAGGAGTGGTTCCGCCACGAGCAACCGCGGCCGGCGCGCTATGTGCAGGCGCCGCAGCAGATCCTGGCGGAGCGCGAAAATTTTGAAGAGAACAACCGCTGGATGCGGGCGATCCTGGAGCGGTTTTTTGAGAATTCCTGATCTCCCGTTCGCCCCGAGTCGCCTGACGCAGTCAGGCGTATCGAGGGGGCGCTCCCTTGGCTCGGTTCAGACAGCCATCCCTGGCCGGGCGTTCGCCGTCGCGCGAACCTCTGGTTCGCAAGCGCGCCGGCTCACCCTCGATACGATCCTTCGGATCTACTCGGCCCGAACGGTTCCGATTTGAGGCTTAAGCCCCCGCAGGAACACGCTCATCGAGCGCCGCCGTGCGCTTCATCCGCCTGCGCCCGCCGGGCGCCGGCGCCTTCTGCTGCCCCAGCTCGTTGACATAGCGGTGCAGGATTTCGGTCGCCTCGAGGCGGCCGTCGCCGGCGTGGTGGCGCATGTTCGAGCGGTAGTAGTCGTAGTTGCCCATGAAGCGATCGATGTCGCTCGGCGTCAGCTGGTGGCGGTCGCCGCGCATGCCCACGCCCATGCGCTCGATCATGTAGGCGTTGAGGCG
>CAYWPB010000119.1:0-9835 GCA_964458725.1 uncultured Nevskia sp.
CACCATCCCGATGCGGCGGATCACGCTCGACGAGATGACGCGCTTCGCCAACGTCCACGAGTTCTTCCGCAAGCACCCGACGCGCACGGTGACGCGGCGCCAGGGCTTCAGCCCGACCCTGCCGAGCAACGACGACAGCCAGAATCACCGCTATTCGGCGGC
This sequence comes from uncultured Nevskia sp., assembly GCA_964458725.1. Taxonomy (GTDB): domain Bacteria; phylum Pseudomonadota; class Gammaproteobacteria; order Nevskiales; family Nevskiaceae; genus Nevskia. The sequence goes on from CAYWPB010000119.1 coordinate 163, forward strand.
GACGCAGTCGGTGAGCAACATCGGCGGCGTGAGCTACCTGTCGATCTATCAGCCGCCGGTCAACTCCAACGAGATCTTTTCGCTGGCGCAGCACTGGTATGCGGCCGGCTCCGGCTCCACCCATCAGACGGTGGAGGTGGGCTGGCAGGTGTACCCGGGCAAGTACCACAACGCCAGCCCGAACCTCTTCATCTACTACACGCCGGACAACTATGCCACCGGCTCCTACAACCTCGACAACAGCAATACCTTCGTCCAGTTGCACAACACCTACACCATTGGCGGCGCCATCCCGCGGGTGAGCGTGCGCGGCGGCGCGCAGCAGATGATGATGATCGGGGTGTACAAGTGGGGCGACGCCTGGTGGATCTACCTGGACGGCTTCAGCAACGACAACCTGCTCGGCTACTACCCGACCTCGTTGTTCGGCTCGGGCCCGATGGCCACCGCCGCCGACACCATCGTCTATGGCGGCGAGACCGACTGCGACAAGCCGCCCAGCGGCGACTGGAGCCCGATGGGCAGCGGCGCCGACGCCTCGGCCGGCTATCCGCAGGCGGCGTTCCATTGCTACATCTACTACTGGTCGCCGGATGGCACCTCCAACTGGGCCAACCTGAGCCAGATCGCGCCCTCGAACTGCTACGGCTTCGCCGGCGGCTTCGACAAGACCAGCTGGGGCACCTACTTCTATTTTGGCGGCGCCGGCGGCGGCGACTGCTGATCGCGCTCACCACTCGGAGGTGCTGTCATGGCAAAAGCCACTAAGCAGAACCCGCCGGCGGCGCCCGCGACAGCGGACGCGACGACGGCTACCAACGCCACCGCGACGGTCACGCTGGCCAGCCGCCTGCGCGTGCCGCTGGCGGTGGACCCGATCGGCGAGTCCGGTGCGTCGATCGCCGACTCGCTCACCCAGTCGCGGCTGCAGGCGGTGTCCAACCTGTACACCGGCATCAAGCAGGTCCACTCCAGCCTCGGCACCCTGTTGACGACGCTGGCCGATCCGGTGGCGCCGCCGCAGCTGATCGGCTCGCTGGTGCAACCCGACGGCACGCCCGGCGGATCGCTGCAGGTGCAGTTCGATCCGGTTTCGCTGGGCAGCAACAGCGGCCAGGTCACGACCGCCGTGACGGCTCTCGACGGCTCGTTCCATCTGCCATTGCCGGATCGGCTCAAGCTGCCCCGCAACGGCAAGATCACGCTGCAGGTGCACGGCGGCAACGGCAACGCCGTGGTCAGCGTCGATGCGGCGCAGCTGGCCTCGAACGGCCTGGTGCCGGCGCTGGTGCTGCCGCAGCGGCTGGCCCCGCTGCAGCAGAGCATTCTCGCCTCGCTGTTGACCCTGGTGTCGAGGGCGCCGGGTTCGACGCCGCCGCCCAAGCCGGCCAATCCGGCGCAGCTGCCGGCGGTGAAGCTGGGCGAATGCGACGGCTGCGCGCTCAGCTACGGCGCCAACCCGTCGGTGGACCGCTTCCAGTTCGGCGTGTTCCACCGCCTGATCGAGCCGCGCGCCAGCATCGTGTCGCAGACCGTCGCCACCAAGTACGGCGACGGCCTGGCCTGGCTGCCGCGTTACGCCGGCGAACTCCGGGCGGTCGCCGCGCTGGCCAAGCCGGTCGCGCCGGACGCGGCGCCGGCCTCGCCCGATCCGGGCAATGTGTCCTATGTCGACCGCATCCCGGTAGAACAGCCGATCAGCGTCGACGGCTTCCGCGATCAGCTGATGGGCCTGCAGGACGACGACACCTTCACCGCGGACGAGACGCGGCCGATGGCCGGCACCCTAGGCCTGGGCTACACCCTGTGGCTGGCGCAGCGCTGGACCTACCAGGGCCTGGCGCTAGGCAACCTGGTGTATTCGCTGCCGCTGGCCCCGGGCGAGCAGCAGCAGGTGGCGATCTTCGAGCGCACCGACACCGCCGCGGTGTTCGAAAGCGAGTCGTTCACCGAGGAACAGCAGCTGCAGGAGTCGGCCCTGGCCGACACCTCGACCAACGCCACCTTCAATTCGGCGTTCCGCGAAGCGGAGCAGGGCGCCAGCTCGTTCAAGACCGACTCCTCGTCGTCCAGCTGGGGCGGCTCGCTGATCCTGATCAGCGGCGGCGGTGGCAGCTCATCCTCCAGCGGCACCTCGCAATCCTCGCTGCAGGGGCAGCGCGACACCACCCAGAGCGCGGCGCAGACCACTCACAGCGCGGCGGAAAACCAAGCCTCGGCGCGGCGCACGGCGGCCCGCACCGGCATGCGCGTGGCCACCGCCAGCGAGTCGGAGCAGGTCACCACCAAGACCATCACCAATCACAACCACACCCGCGCGCTGACCATGCAGTATTGGGAGGTGCAGCGGGTGTACGACGTCACCACCACCATCGAGGGGCTGACGATGACGGTGCTGGTGCCGCTGCAGGTGGTGCGCTTCATCCCCGGCGGCCAGTCGCGCACCTTGCGCAATCCGAACCAGCTGAACTCGCGCCAGGCGGTGCTCGGCCGTTATGGCGTGATCGTCAAGCACGGCGACGTGCTGCAGCAGGCGCTACCGCGCAAGTACCGCAAGGGCCTGGAACTGCTGCTGCAGTTCGCCTCCGACCCTTCGGCCAACGTCGAGCCGAGCGCGGCCTCGGCGGAGGACGTGATCAATTTCTCGCTGAGCGGCTCGTTCCTGTACTGCGACAGCGTCAGCGTCACCGTGGTTACCTCGCGCGGCACGCGGGTCGGGCCGGCCTACCTGGCCAACCCGGCATCCAAGCCGCCGGTGGATACCTTCCTCACCCGCGACGGGCTGGAGCAGTGGCTGATCGAGGAGCGCCAAGCCACCTCGGTCACCCTCAGCGGCTCGATCGCGCTGCCGCCGAGCGTGAGCCGCTCGGACGTGGTGGGCTTCGAGATCCGGCGCTGGATGCAGCCGCTGTCCTACACCCTGGTGTCGCCAACCATCGCCAGCCTGGAATCGATGCTCAGCATGTTCGGAGCCAACACCAGCTGGATCACGCCGGCGGTGCAGGCCAACACCCTGGGTCAGGCGCCACGCACCACCATCACGCTGACCCCGGCCGACCTGGAGTCCAAGCTCAATGGTCCGGTGATGCACGGCTTCTCCGCCGCGGTTTCCGACGGTGTCGGCGTCAACGAGCAGTACACCCAGGCCGGCAGCTACGGCGCAGTGCTGCCGCAGCAGCCGTACCCGGTTCCGGCGGCGCACGTGGCGCCGCTGCTCAAGTACCAGCAGATCCTCGAGATCGAGCAGATGGCGTCGCACGTGGTGCGGCGTACGCTGCACTACTCGCACGCGGTGTGGGCCTCGATGTCGGCCGAGGAGCGGGCGATCCTGCTCGAGGCCTACACCATCGGCGTGCCCGCCGGCGGGGCCAAGGATGCCTCGCAGATGGTGCCGTTGCTGAATTGTGTCGAAAACCGCGTGCTGGGCTACTTCGGCAACTCGATGATGCTGCCGTTCATCATTCCCGATTCCCTGGTCGGCACCGCCGTCGGCGCTGGCGATTCCGCTTCCTCCAGCGACAGCGTTGTGGTCGATCCGTCGAAGATCACCGAGGCGCTGCTGGCCTACCAGAGCGACGGCTTCGCGTCGCCGCGCTCGACCATCGCGCTGCCGACGCGCGGCGTGCTGGGCGAGGCGGTGCTGGGCAGCTGCCCGTCGGCGGAGAAGATCGACATCACGCGCTTCTGGAACTGGCAGGATTCGCCAGCCGACAGCGCGCCGTCGATCTCGCCGACGGCGCTGCCCACCGGCACGCCGTCCATCGCCGCGGGCCTGACGGCGCCGAACTCGCTGACGCAGCTGCCTTCGCTGATCAACAACGTGCTCACCGCGCCGCAGCCGGACAACTCGCTGCTCACCGCGCTGGGCCAGTATGCGGCGAGCCAGAAGGACTTCGACAGCTCATTGACCGGCGCCACGCAGCTGGCCGGCCTGCTGACCAACGCGCAGAACAATGCCAATGCGGCGCGCAGCGATGCGCTGGCCACCACCAAGCAGCTCACCGGCCAGGCGATGGCGACGGTCGGCAATATTGCCGGCGGCATGATGGGCAACCCGACCGCGGGCAGCAACGCGGCCGCGGCAATGGGCGGCGGCAGCCAGATTCTCCCGGCCAAGGACCAGACTCAGACGCCGGCCACCGGCAACAAGGGCGCCACCAACCAGGCCGGGCAACAGAAGGCAGCGCCGGCACCCGGTGGAAACCAGAATCCCAGCCCCAGCCCCAGCCCCAGCCCAAGTCCAAGCCCAAGCCCAGGTCCCAGTGGCAGCGGCCCCAGCCCGAGCCCCGGTCCAGGTCCCGGGCCTGGCCCCGCTCCTGGCGGTTGACGCGCGCGGCGCGGCTCCAACGGCGTCGACAAGATCAAGGAGGAATCAGCTTATGTCTTCATCACCAGCAATGGGCAGAGTCGCCGGCGGTTCCAATAAGGACTGCGGCTGCAAGAAAGGTTCGGCCGCTGTTCCCGCGGCACCGCCGGCACCGGGCGGAACCAGCCCGGGCGGCGTGCCCGTCGGCGGGCCCGGCCTCAGCGGCACCGCGGGGCCTCCGGGCGGATCGGTACAGATGAGTACCGGAAAGGAATTCGTACAGGTCAATATCTATATGAGCAACGATCAGGCGGCATCGGGCGGCGTCGAAGGAACCCCGGGGCCCAGCTCGGGCCCTGGCGGTTATTCAGGTCCAGGGCCAGGTGCCGGGCCCGGAGGTGGTCCCGGTGCCGGCCCAGGTGCTGGTCCCGGGAGTGGTCCCGGCTCCGGCCCGGGGGCGGGGCCAGGAGCCGGACCCGGTGCGGGTCCAGGCGCTGGTCCTGGCAGTGGCCCAAGCTCCGGACCCGGCCCAGGCCCGAGTGCCGGACCCGGGAGCGGCCCGGGGGCGGGCCCAGGCAGCGGTCCTGGAGCCGGCCCCGGTTCGGGTCCTGGAGCGGGGCCGGGTTCCGGTCCCGGTGGCGGTCCTGGTTCGGGACCAGGCGCGGGTCCTGGTAGTGGCCCGGGCAGTGGTCCCGGTGCCGGTCCGGGCGCAGGTCCAAGTGCCGGCCCAGGCGCAGGGCCGGGCGCCGGACCTGGGAGCGGCCCGGGCGCGGGTAGTGGTCCGGGGGCAGGTCCCGGCGCGGGACCCGGAAGTGGCCCTGGCAGCGGTCCCGGTTCTGGCCCTGGCGCCGGACCGGGTAGTGGTCCGGGCGCCGGTCCTGGTGCAGGCCCCAGCGGTGGTCCGGGTTCAGGCCCGGGGGCGGGCCCCGGCAGTGGCCCGGGTGCAGGTCCCGGAGCTGGCCCCGGTTCCGGTCCTGGCGCTGGCCCGGGCACGGGTCCGGATACGACGGGCACGGGGACCGGCGATGCCTTCGCCAATCAGGCCGCCGGCAGCCTGATGTCGCTGATCGCCAACGCCACCACCGGCGACGCGCAGGAAGCGCAGAACATCATCCTGCGCCGCATCGCGCTGGAGGGAGACGTGGTGCCGTCGCGGGTGCCGGCGCCGCTCAACATCACGCAGATCGGCGGCTACCTCAACCTGCTCACCACACTCAACGAGAAGGCCATGCGCTCACAAGTACTGGCAGGTATTCTTGGTGTGGCGGGGCCGTCCGACGCGGCGGGATGGATCACCAACAAGCCGCCGCTGTCGTTCGCCATGCTGGGCAACGATCGCCCGGCGGGCGCGGGACAGGCGGCGCTGCCGACCGTGGTGCCGCTGCGCAGCGACTTCCTGCACGCCTTCCTCGCGGCGCTGAAGACGCTGCACGACCAGGGCTGCTACCTGCCGCTGCTCGGCGGCCCTTCCGCGTTGCCGGCGACGGTGCTCGATCCGAGCGTGCCGGTGGATCCGATGCCGTACCTCGGCCGGGTGCTGCAGGTGGCGGCGCCCATGGCGCTGGTCAATGCCGCCACCGATGCGGTGGTGCTGGCGCGCGCCGCCGGCTCGTCCGACCCTTACCAGGTGGCGCTGAACAGCCTTGGCACGGCAACCACGGCGGTGACGGCGGCGAACTACGACGCCCTGCAGGCCGGCTCTAGTGGCCTGCAGAACGTATCGCTGAGCAACGCCAAACTGGTGTACCTCAATCCGGTGCTTGCGACGGCGGGCTTCTATCCGGCGACACCGCTGCCGCAGCCGGCCGCGGTCGCCGATACGGCCTGGGCGACTTACACCAGCATCGCCGGACTGGTCCCCGGCAAGACGCGGCTGGGCGACGAGTTGTCCCTGCTGTACTCGTGGACGGCGATCGCGGCGAGCATCTTCTCGTCAATGTCCAGCTACGTCTGGAACGGAACGGCTTTCGCGCCCTGAGGCAGGGCCAGGAGTGGAACCAGCCGGGGCCAGGGACGGCCCCGGCTGCACTTCCAGCGGCGCGGAAAGCGCCGCGCCTCACGGGGAGGCGGCGGAAATGCGCTAGGCTGGACGCTCCAAATTTTCCGAGCCGTCCATGCCCAAGCTCCTCCTCAATCCCGAATATCACCAGCGCCTGCTGCACTCGGTGAACACGTCCGCCTATCCCTCGCATCTCGGCTTCCGCCTGGTGGAGATCAGCGACGGCGGCTGCCGCGTCGAGCTGGATGTGCTGCCGCAGCACTTCCAGCCGTTCGGCATCGTCCACGGCGGAGTCATCGCCACCCTGCTCGACACGGCCACATTCTGGGCCGGCTTCTACGTGCTGCCGGAAGACGCCGGTCTCGTCAACGTGGATTTGAAACTCAACTACCTCAAGGCGGTGGCGGGCGGCAGACTGGTCGCCACCGGCAAATGCCTGCGCGCCGGACGCCAGCTCAGCTACACCGAGGCCAGCGTGCACGACGACAAGGGCGAGCTGGTGGCGCATGGTACTTCCACCCTGATGGCGCTTCCGGGGAAGGGATTGAAGCTGGGGGTGGCGAAGTTCCTGGCTTGAGGCAAGGCGCTCCCGAATGAGGGCCGTCGCGGAATGATCGACACCCTGGTGTTGCTCGCGGTCGGCGCCGCCTTCGGTGCTGGCGGCGGATGGTGCATGGCGGCCTACTGGGGATTGTGGCGGCGCGGGATGGAGGCGCGGGCGACCGTCGTGCGGCTGGCCAACGCGCAGCTCGGCATGATCCGCTACCGCGATCAGAACGGGGTGGAGCACATCGTCGACGGCGCGGTACCACCGCGTTTCGGCAGCTTCGAGTTGAACCAGAAGCGGCCGCTGGTGTTCCTGCCGGAGAACCCGCGCCGCTGGGAGTGGTGGGATCGCAAATACCAGCGCTTCATGGTGCTGCTCGGTGCCTGGCTGTGCCTGATCGGGCTGGCGCTGGCCGGCGAAGGGGTCTATCTCGCATTCAAGCCGGAACCGCGCAAACGGCCGCCTGCGCGGGTGCGGCTACATGCGGCGCCGTCACCCCATTCCGCAGCAAACGGCTACGCCGAACGGGTGAAACCCGTCAGCGCCGGCAGGGGCTAAGCTCGGGCGGCGTCCATAACAATCAGGGGAGCCGCCGTGTCGCCCAAGGAAGTCTTTTACGTCACCCTCGGTCTGGCGATGGTGGTGCTCACCATCTGGCCGAACCGACATTTGCTGAGCAGCCGTGCCGGCGGACTGTCGGCGCTGGAGGGGCTGTATTACCTGACCGCACTGGCGGCGCTGCTGGTGGGCTGGTACTTCAACTTCCAGTTCATGCGCGAGTACGGCGACCAGGCGACCTGGGGCAACTGGTGCAAGCTGCTGTTCGTCAACCCGGCCTCCGCCTCGGGTGGGCAGGATCTGCTGTTCGCCAATGCGGTGTTGTTCATTCCCTGGACCATCGTCGACGGCCGTCGCGCCGGCATGAAGTGGAACTGGATCTGGTTCCCGATGAGCGCGGTGACCAGCTTCGCTTTCGCCATGGCGCTGTTCCTGGCGTTGAAGGAGCGGCAGCTGCGCTGGAACGCACGTTAGACGGACTGCACCTCGCACGGTCCGATATGATGGGGTGAAGTGAGCCACCGGGGAAGGCTTCGCCGCATGCGGTTCATCGCCGTTTTCCTGATCGTGCTCTACCAGCGCTATATCTCGCCCTACAAGGGTTTCCGCTGCGCGCACGCGTTGCGCAACGCCGGCCCTTCGTGTTCGGCCGCGGTGCGCGACATCGTCGAGCGCGACGGTTTGTGGCGCGGCTGGCCGCAGATCCGCAGGCGCTTCGCCGAGTGCCGGGCTGCCGCCCGGGAATTGCAGGAGGAACGGGAGGAAAGGAAGCGCCGGCGGCGGAGACAGGCGGAAGACTGCGACTGGTGCGACGTCGGCTGCCTGCCCCTGGATGTCGCCGAATGCGCGGACTGTTCCGCCGTGGATTGCGGCGGCGCCGATTGTGGCGCGCCGGATTGCTCAGCGCTGTGGTTGGGCTTCCGCCCAAACCGGGGACGTCATCCGGCCCAGGGATCGTAACTGCCCACCCACCAGTGGTGGCCTTCGGGATCGCGCACGGCGAAACCGCGGCCGCCATAGTCGTTGTCGCGGATCTCCATCAGCACGCGGGCGCCGGCGGCGAGCGCGCGGCTGTAGATCGCGTCGGCGTCCTTCACCACCAGGCAGCAGCACTGCGTCTCGCGTTCGCCGATGTCGGCCGGCTGGGCGATGAGGCGACCGAACTCGGACTGGTGTTCGGTGGAGCTGACCATGATCATGCCGCCGTCCAGGGTCAGCTGCGAGTGCATGACAGTGTCGCGCTCGCCCGGCACCACCAGGCGCTTCTCGAAGCCAAAGGCGCGGCACAGCCAGTCGATGGCGGCCGGGGCGTCGCGGTAGCGCAAGGCGGGGATGACGGTGCTACGGGTGGGGCTGGCCATGGCGGGCTCCCGGTGGAAGGTGCCGCCAGCGTGATGTACCGGAGGCGGTGCGTCTTGTAAAAAAATTGCCGCGCGCCGCTACTCGGCGTAAGCCGGCACCTCGGCACAAGTCAGGGACTCGCAGGCGCGATCGAGCGCCTGGTACTCGGTGGCGTAGGCGCGGCGGAACGCGGCGTAGTCCTCCTCGTGGCGCCAGCGGTCGAAGCAGCGATACCAGCCGGGCAGGCCGGGCATGGCCAGCAGCTCGGTGCCGAGGTAGCCCTGGCCTTTGCGGAACAGCCGCACCCAGTCGCCTTCGTTGCCGTAGGCGGCGAGGAATTCCGGCAGGTGGTTCTCCGCCGGGAGGAAGTCCCACTGGATCAAGTGCATGTAGCTACGCAGGCCTGGCAACACCTGGGGCGATCAGCGAGGGCATCGGCAGGATCACGATGCGGAAGCCGGTGCCCGATTTCACCACTGGGTCGTCATCGCCGATGGCCTTCGGATCGGCGCCATCGTCCAGCGAAACCAGCGCCACGCCGTAGGCGCCAGCCGGGTCGGCCACCGGGCCGAAGGCATGGACCAGGCCACGGGCCATCAGTCCGGACCAGTAGACGCTGTGCTCGCGCATCAGCGCGGCCTCGGCCGGGGTCATGTCGCCGGGGAAGGTCGAACGCGGCGGGAGCAGGCGGAAGAAGTAGTGCTTCATGAGCGCCTCACGCGGATGCCTGCACCAAGACTAACCGATCGCCAGGCCGGCGTCCGCCACGAAATTTGCACAAACCGGACATGACTGCGGCATCCCGGACACGGCAGAATGCGCGCCATTCAATCGAAAACCCCGGGGAAAACGATGATCCGTGCCGCCGCCTTCCTGCTCATCTGCTGTCTCGCCGCCTGCGGCGCGCAGGAACCCCGGGCCG
>CAYWPB010000120.1:0-9799 GCA_964458725.1 uncultured Nevskia sp.
CGGCTTCAACGGCTCGCCCGAGCGCTACACCTGGAAGCTGGTCGGCAAGAAGGAGCTGTACGTCCCCTACGACAACTTCAAGATCAACGACCCGTCGATCAAGTATTCCGACCTGATCAAGCCGAACACGGTCAACCCGGACTACGAGCGCTACGAGATGCACCGCGTCTGGGTGATCGAGGGCAACCTCAAGCCGGGCGTGCGCCACATCTACAGCAAGCGCATCCTCTACGTCGACGAGGACAGCTGGCTGACCTTGTGGGCCGACAACTATGACGCACGCGGCCAGATGTACCGCATCACCTTGATCAACTACCACTACTCGCAGGAGTCCAGCTCCTGGCACCGCGCGGTCTCGGTCTACCATGACCTCACCGCCAACGCCTACGAGGCCGGCTACCTGACCAACGAGGAGCCGGGCGACAAGTGGTGGAAGATCAACCGCAGCAACATCACGCCGGCCCTGTTCACGCCGGACGCGGCGGCCCGCGGCGGCCACTGAGGCCGGCTGGGGCGAGGCAGGGCGCTGGAAGGATCCGGCGCCCTCCCGGTTTTTCCGCAGCGCAGCAGTACGCGAGTACTTTTTTCCCCGTCAAAAAAGCTGGCATCGCGCGGCGTACCGGATTACGATGCATCAATAGGCGACACATTCTGTGCTGCCGGCTTCGGGGGAGGCTGGCGCCGGAGTAGTTGGGAGCAAGCCGCCATGGACGGCTCTACAGCTGCAACGAGTGAGTGAGCCCCGGGACGCGAGTCCCGGGGCTTTTTAGTTTGCACCTGTTTGGTGGGTCGGCCTTCAGGCCGACACGTGCAGTCGCCCTGAAGGGCGACCTACAAGTTCTCAATTCCACCTCACCGGCCGGTCCAGAGCCTTCAGCAGAGCACCGTCCAGGCCGTAGATGTCGGGCTTGAAGGCGGGGCGGTAGCTGTTTTCATGCAGGTCCACGGTCCAGTACGCCAGCAGCACCGGCACCGGCGTATTGAGCTTGTACGTGCGCGTCTCGCCGGCGGCCACTGCCTGGTCCAGCGCGGCACGGCTCCAGCGCTCGGGATCGTTGAACAGGCGTACCGCCAGCTCGTACGGCTCGGATAAGCGGATGCAGCCGGAGCTGAAGGCGCGCGAGGAGCGGGCGAACAGGTCGACATGCGGCGTGTCGTGCAGGTAGACCGCATAGGGATTGGGGAAACTGATCTTGATGTGGCCCAGCGCGCCATCCGAGCCGGACTCCTGACGCATGCGCAGGCCGGCGGGCGGCTTGTTCCAGTCCACCTTCGCCGGGTCCAGCTCCTTCCAGTCGGCGCTGTAGATGTGCATCTTGTGCGCCGCCAGGTAACCCGGGTCCTTGCGCACTTTCGGCAGGATGTCCTTGGTGTAGATCGTCGGCGGCACCACCCAGGTCGGATTGATGGTGATCTGGTCGATCGCCGACTTGAACATCGGTGTCATCCGGTACGGCTGGCCCACCTGCACCGGCGAGCTCCACACCGGCAGCGGGTCGCCCTGGAAGTAATGCAGCTTGAAGCCGGCGATGTCCACCGCCACCAGGTCGCCATGGATTTCGTGCAGCAGCCAGCGCGCCCGCTCCAGGTTCACCCGCAGCTGGGCGATGCGCGCCTGCACCGGAATGTTCAGCGCATTGCGCGTGGCGTTGCCGACGCCGCTGTCGGTATCCAGGTACTGCTCGTCCTGGTAGCGCAGCGCGGCCGCGGCGAGCTGCGCGTCGTAGTGCGGACTCTCCATGGCCGCTTCGTCGAGGTCGTCCGGCAGATAGCCGGACATCTGCAGGCGGCGACGCAGCAGCGGCACGCGCGGGTCGTCGTCGCCCGGTTTCAGGGTCGGTCCCGGCGGCAGCGTTGGCCAACCGCCTTCGCCGGCGGCGTAGCGCAACGACCCCATCGCCTCGCGCAGGCCCTGGTACAGCGGGTGCTGCGGCCGGGCCCGGGCGAAGGCGCCGGCGATGTCGCTGCTATCCACCCCGGCCAGGGCCACCTGCAGCGCCTGCCCAGGATCGGGGCTGGCGGGATCGAAGTTGCGGCCGGAGTCCACGCTGCGCGGATCGACCTTGCCGCGGTACAGGTGGGTCAGGGCCAGCAGGTAGGCGCGCGTCGCCAGCAGTTCGAAGTCCGGGTCCGCCGCGCCACTGCCGGCGAGGGCGGCCTGGCGCTCCGCGATCTGTGAGGCGCGGTAGTCGTCGGGGTCGAGGCCGTCCAGGGTCAGCTCGTAGAGCGCGCCAAGCAGAGCGTCGACGCGGCCCGGCTCGATCCAGGCCGGAGCGAAGCCGCGTTGGCGGTAGAAGGCGGCGACGGCTTCGTCCAGAGTCAGCCGCGGTGCGGTGGTCAGCAGCGGGCCGCCGGGGACGAGCTGCTCGATCCGGATCTGCAAGGCGCTGGCAGCCGGGGGCGCGGCGTCCTGCGCCATCGCATTCCACGCCGGCAGCAACAGCATCAGCAGCGCCAGCCACAGCCGTGTGCCTCCACGGCCGAACCGGCCACCTGCAGCAGTCCTCATGCCTATCCCCCGAAGTTCGCTGTCCGCGGCAGTACCGTCGCGCGGGCGCTGTCGGGTAGCATAGCCGCAGCCTCATCCGGCAGCACCCAAAACTTGATCGTTTCCTTCTTCCGGGCCGCGCTCGCCGCGGTCGCGCTGAGCCTCGTGCCGCAGGCGGTCCAAGCCGCCGACCCGAGCCTGCCCGTCGCCCTGCACCGCGTCGCGCCGGCGCTGGATCCCGCAGTGCTGACGCTGGCGCTGCGCGCGCGGCAGTGCGCGATGGAGCAGGGCCAGCCGGCATCCGAACGGCTCGGCGTGATCGACTATTCCCGGCCTTCGGTGCAGCCCCGGTTGTGGGTATTCGACCTCACGCTGCGCAAGCTGCTCTACCGCGAGCTGGTCGCCCACGGCCGCAATTCCGGCGACAACTACGCCCGCGACTTTTCCAACGACGATGGCAGTTTGGCGTCCAGTCTCGGCCTGTTCCGCACTCTCGACCCCTATCAGGGGCACAACGGCTACTCGTTGCGCATGGAAGGGCTGGAGCCGGGCATCAACGACCACGCCATGCAGCGCGCCATCGTCATCCATGGCGCGTCCTACGTCAGCTTCGGCACGGCGAAGCGGGAAGGGCGCTTGGGGCGCAGCTGGGGTTGCCCGGCGGTGCCGCTGGCGGCCGCGCCCCGGGTCATCGACGCGCTCAAGGGCGGCCAGTACCTGTTCGCCTATTACCCGGACCCGCAGTGGCTGGAATCCTCGCCCTATCTGCACTGCTCCGACGCGACCGTGGCTGGCGCGCCCTGAATCGCTCTTCATTAATTGTTTCTATCTTGCTGTTAAATTTTGCCTATATACCGGCAAAATCACCTATATATCCATTTAAAACAGATTTGTAACCAAAACAGTCTTGAATTCGTCACGGCTGACCTCTACGATGTTGCAACGCAACATAAGGAGGCTGCCATGCACCCCTTGCCCTTGGTGTTACTGATAATTGGCCTGTTCCTGGCCAGCGCCCTGGCCCTGACCGGCCTGATCGTCGCCGACCGGCTGGCCGAGCGCCGCCTCAACCCGCCCAAGCGGGATCAGCTGCAGATCAGCATGGAGTCGCTGATCCAGGAACTGACGGCCTGAACCCGGACTGAAACGAAAAAGCCCCGGTCGCTGCAATGGCGGCCGGGGCCCATGGTTTTTGTCCGCTATCGGCATGGCGGACCCGAATACCTCCAGCTCAAGCGTCCGGGCTTACGGACTAAGGCTTGCCGCGCTGCTGGTCTTCGCGGCGCGCCTCTTCCTCGGTTTTCTCCATCGTGTCATGAGAGCCGTACTGGCGCTTCGCAGCGTCCTCCTGGCGCTGCTGCTCGGTCCCTGGCTGCCGTGGTGAGCCGTGCTGCTGCGATTGCGGCTGCGAGCCATGCTGCTGACGTTGCTGGTCACTCTGCTGATGCTGCTGGCTGGGGCGCGGCTGCTGCTGCCGGCTCATGTCCGGTGCGCCCGGACGCTTCTCGTGTTCACCCTTCTGATGCCTGGACATTTGTTGCCTCCTTGCGTGGAAATGGCCACGACGAGTCGTGGGCAGCGAATCAGCGCTGCCCTATATAGGAAAGGCTGGTTCCGCCCGAGTTCCCGCGGATCGGCGTCGCACCACTGTAAAGCCGGGAAACCCGCGCCGGCGGCGGTCAACGCTGTGCTTCCAGCTCCTCCCAGCGGGCATAGGCATGCCCAAGCTCCTGGGCGATCGCGCCCAGGCGTTCCTGCACCGTCAGCGCGCGGCGTTGGTCGCGCTGGTAGATGCTGCCGTCGCCCAGCTCGGCGCTGAGCTGTTCCTGCTCGGCTTCCAGTTTCTCGATCTGGCCGGGCAGGGCGGCGAGCTCGCGCTGCTCCTTGTAGCCGAGCTTGGCGGCGGGCTTGGGTCCCGGCTTCGGCGCGGGCGCTACGGCGGCCGCCCTGGTCTCCACCTTGGGCGCGGTTTTCTCCGGGCGCTGGCGCACCCAGTCCTGGTAGCCGCCGACGTATTCGCCGATGCGGCCGCTGCCTTCGAACGCCAGGCAGCGCGTCACCACGTTGTCCAGGAACTCGCGGTCGTGGCTGACCAGCAGCACGGTGCCGCCGTATTCGGCCAGACGCTCTTCCAGCAGGTCCAGCGTCTCCACGTCGAGGTCGTTGGTCGGCTCGTCGAGCACCAGCAGATTGGAGGGCTGCGCGAACAGGCGCGCCAGCAGCAGGCGCGAGCGCTCGCCGCCGGACAGGGCCTTGACCGGGCTGCGGGCGCGGTCCGGCGTAAACAGGAAGTTCTGCAGGTAACTCATGACGTGCATGCGGCTGCCGTCGATCTCGATGAACTCCTTGCCATCGCCGATGTTCTCGTAGACCGGCTTGCCCTCGTCGAGCGCCGCGCGCAGCTGGTCGAAGTAGGCGACCTGCAGGTTGGTGCCGTTGCGCAGCTTGCCGCTGTCCGGGGCCAGCTTGCCGAGCAGCAGGTTGAGCAGGGTGGTCTTGCCGGCACCGTTGGGGCCGATGATGCCGATCTTGTCGCCGCGCAGCAGGGTGGTCGAGAAATTGCGTACCAGCCTGCGCTCGCCGCGCGCGAAGCTGACGCCCTCGGCTTCGACCACCAGCTTGCCGGAGCGCTCGGCTTCCTGCACTGCCAGCTTCACCTGCCCGGGCACCCGCCGCCGCGCGCGGTCCTCCTCGCGCAGCTTGTACAGGCGCTCGACCCGACCCTGGTTGCGGGTGCGGCGCGCCTCGATGCCCTTGCGGATCCAGGTTTCCTCCTGCGCCAGACGCTTGTCGAACAGCGCGTTCTGCTGCTCCTCGGTGTGCAGGGCCTCTTCCTTGCGCCGCAGGTAGTCGTCGTACGTACCGGGCCAACTGCGGAGGATGCCGCGATCCAGTTCGATGATGCGGGTGGCGAGGCGGCGCAGGAAGGCGCGGTCGTGGGTGATGAACAGCAGGGTGCCGTTCCAACCGGCGAGGAAGTCCTCGAGCCAGGCGATGCTGTCGATGTCGAGATGGTTGGTCGGCTCGTCCAGCAGCAGCAGGTCCGGTTCGGCGACCAGGGCCTGGGCCAGCAGGGTGCGGCGCTTGAGGCCGCCGGACAGGGCGGCGAAAGAAGCGTCGCCGTCGAGTTCCAGCCGAGTCAGGACCGCTTGCACGCGGCTGTCCAGCGACCAGCCGTCGTGGCTCTCCAGCGCGCTCTGGATGCGGCCCAGGGCCTTGAGGTCGTCGGGGCTGTCATGCAGCAGACGGTGGTATTCCGCCACCAGCCGCCCGGCTTCGCCGAGGCCGGCGGCGGCCACTTCGTAGACGGTGCCGGCGAGTTCGCGCGGCACGTCCTGCGGCAGCTGCGCCACGCGCAGGTTCTGCGCCCGCACGATCTCGCCGCCGTCGGCCTGGATGCTGCCGGCGATGACCTTCATCAGGGTCGACTTGCCGGCGCCGTTGCGGCCGACCAGGCACAGGCGCTCGCCGCGCTCCAGGCTCAGCTCCACCCGGTCCAGCAGCACGGTGCTGCCCAGGTTGAGGCTCAGGTTCTTCAGGTTCAGCAGCATCGGCGGCGCAGCGATCGTTCGGGCGCGTATTGTAGTCGGCGTCCGCCTTGCAGTCGCCCGGCAATGCCCCCATGGTGGCATTGAGCCGGCTTCCCGCGCCGGTTACGCTAGCCCGACTACAAGCACAAACAGGTTCACTAGGAGCGTTTCATGATCAGCCGCAGCCAGGTTCCGTCCCGCCTCGACGACGAAGACGAGGACGAGCCGAAAAGGGCCCCCACCCACGCCAATCCGGTCAACGAGTTGGAGATGAAGCTGCTGACCCAGCGCCGCGTGCTGGTGTTCGGCGAAGTCAACGACCGGCTGGCGCGCGACGTTGTCGCCCGCCTGCTGTTCCTGGCCAGCGAATCGGACAAGCCGATCGACGTCTACGTCAACTCGCCCGGCGGCCACGTCGAGAGCGGCGACAGCATCCACGACATGATCCGCTACGTCGACGCCATGGCGCCGGTGCGCGTGATCGGCACCGGCTGGGTTGCCAGCGCCGGCGCCACCATTTTCCTCGGCGCCGCCAAGGAACGCCGCCTGTGCCTGCCCAACACGCGCTTTCTCCTGCATCAGCCGCTGGGCGGGGTGCGCGGCCGCGCCGGTGACATCGATATCGAGGCGCGCGAGATCGTCAAGATCCGCGAGCGCATCAATCGCCTGATCGCCCGCGAGACCGGCCAGCCCTATGAGAAAGTCAGCCAGGACACCGAGCGCAACTACTGGATGAGCGCGGAAGAGGCTATCGCCTACGGCATGGTCAGTCGCATCATCCAGACGGCACGCGACCTCTAAGGGCGCGGGAAAGGGAGAGGAAATGAGCGAGGACGCGCGCAGCGTCAACCTGCTGCTGCCGGCGAAGCCGGCGCAGCTCACCGGCGCCGCCACGGTGCTGCGCGCGCTGCCGCGGCGCGAGCGGCGCCGCGTCGGTCCCTTTGTGTTCTTCGACCATTTCGGCCCGCACGCTGCCGATGGCGCAATGGACGTGCTGCCGCATCCGCACGTCGGCCTGCAGACGGTGACCTACCTGTTCAGCGGCGCCGTCGAGCACCGCGACTGCCTCGGTTCGGTGCAGGTGATTCGCCCCGGCGACGTCAACTGGATGACCGCAGGCCGCGCCATCACCCACGCCGAGATGGTGGTGCGCGGTGGCGAGGCGCTGCACGGCATCCAGACCTGGGTCGGCCTGCCCCCGGGCCAGCGCAAGATCGAGCCGGCATTCGAGCACTTCGACGGCGCGGCGCTGCCGGAGGTGGAATATCCGGGAGCCACGGTCAAGGTCATCGCCGGCGCGCTGGGTGAGCGGCGCTCGCCGGTGCCCACCTTCCAGCCCACCACCTACCTCGACCTGAAGCTGCAGCCAGGTGCGGCTTTGTCCCTTCCGATCAATCCCGCCCACGAACTCGCTTTGTATGTCGCGGTCGGAGAAATAACGGTAGGAGAAGCCGTCGTCCCCCGCGGCGTACTGGCCAGCCTGGGCGAAGGCGGCGGGGTTCTCCAGCTGGCTTCGGCCACCGGCGCGCGCGCCGTGCTGATCGGCGGCGAGCCGATGCGGGAGCCTACCGTGATCTGGTGGAACTTCATTGTCGATAGCGTCGAGGAGGGTCGTGCGTGCGAGCAGGACTGGAAAGCGGGGCGTTTTCCCAAAGTGCCGGGCTTCGCGTGAAGCCACGCGGCGGGAGTCCTGTACCGGTACGTTTCGCGTTGCTGCTGCTGCTGGCTTGCGGCAGTGCTCTGGCCCAGTCCTCGTCCGGCGGCGCCCCGCCGCCGGCCCCGCCGGCAACTTCGCCTGAAGCAGCCGCCGCTGCGGATAGCGCCAGCCAGGCGGAGCAGCCCGAGGAAGACAAGAAGATCAAGCTGCCCAAGGTCAATGTGCAGGGCAACCGCAACGTCTTCAACGACAACGACAAGAAGCTCAAGGACCTGCAGGAATCGCTGCCCTGTACCGGTTGCGACGCCAAGCCGCATACCAAGAAGAAGCTGGTGAAGCGGGTGCTGGATGCGGTGGGAGAGCGCGTGCTGCCGACCGAGGCGCCGGATCACAGCGATCGCGACGCCAACGACAAGGCCAAGGAATTCTCGCAGCAGAACGTCTGCAGCGCCGGCAACGTCGGCGGCTGCGTGCAGGACAACGTCAAGCCCTGAGGCGCGAGGCCTACAGCGGCTTGGCGTACTTGGCGCGCAGCACCTTCTTGTCGAGCTTGCCGACGCTGGTCTTGTCCAGCGCCTCGACGATGATCACCTGATCGGGAATGCCGTACTTGGAGATCACGCCCTTTTCGACGTAGCCGGCGATGTGCTGGCGCACCGCGTCCGGATCGACGCTGGCCTGTGGTTTGGGCACCAGCAGGGCCATCGGCCGCTCACCCCACTTCGGGCAGGGCGTGCCGATCACGGCGGCTTCGCTGATGCCGGGGAACTGCGAGATGATGTCCTCCAGATCGAGCGAAGAAATCCATTCGCCGCCAGTCTTGACCACGTCCTTGACGCGGTCGGCGATGTGCAGGATGCCCTGCTCGCTGAAGCTGCCGATGTCGCCGGAATGCAGCGCGCCGCCGCGCCACAGCTCCTCCGAACGCTGCGGGTCGGCGAGGTAGCCCTGGGTCAGCCAGGGCGAGCGGAACACCACTTCGCCAATGCTCTTGCCGTCGCGCGGCAGGGTCTGCATGTTCTCGTCCACCGTGCGTACGTCGCACAGCACCACCGACTGGCCGGTACGGCAGCGCAGCGCCACCTGGGTATCGAGATCGGTCTTCAGCTCCTCGCTGGTGAGATGATTGACGATCTGCAGCGGCCCGGTTTCGGACATGCCGTAGCCGGCGTAGACGTCGATCCCGCGTTCCAGCGCCGCCCGGGCCAGGCCCTTGGGCATGGCCGAGCCGCCGATCACCATCTTCAGCTTCGACAGATCCACGCCTTCGCTGGCCGGGTGGGTGATCAGCATGTGCAGCAGGGTCGGCACGCAGTGCGAGTGCGTCACCTTCTCGTCGCGGATCAGCTTGAGCAGCAGTTCCGGGATGTAGCGGCCCGGGTAGATCTGCTTGACGCCCATCAGGGTCGCGGCAAACGGCATGCCCCAGCCGTGGACGTGAAACATCGGCGTGATCGGCATGTACACGTCTTCGCGATGGATGCGCCCCTGCGCCGGCGCGGTGCCGAACCAGGCCATGATCGCCATCGCGTGCAGCACGATCTGGCGGTGGCTGAAGTACACGCCCTTCGGCAGCCCGGTGGTGCCGGTGGTGTAGAAGGTGGTGGCGCGGGTGTTCTCGTCGAAGTCCTTGAAGTCGTAGTCGGGCGAGGCCTGCGCCAGCAGCGCCTCGTACTCGCCCCTGAAGCTGATCGACGAATGCGGCGGGGCGCCGCTGTCGTCGAGCAGCACGAAGTGCTTCACCGTCTCCAGTTCCTTGCGGATCGTCTCCAGCACCGGCAGGAACTCGCTGTTGACCAGCACCACGTCGGCCTTGGCGTGGTTCAGGCAGTACAGGATCTGCCCGGGCGAAAGGCGGATGTTCACCGTCTGCAGCACGCAGCCCATCATCGGGATGGCGAAGAAGCTCTCGAAATAGCGGTGCGTGTCCCAGTCCATCACCGCTACGGTCATGCCCGGCTTGACGCCGAGCGCGGCGAGGGCGGAGGCGAGGCGGCCGACGCGGGCGCGGGTTTCGACGTAGGTCTGGCGGCGCTGGTCGCGGTACAGGATCTCCTGCCGCGGCGCATTGGCCAGCGGCGTGATCCACAGCTGCTTGATCAGCAGCGGGAAGTCGTAGGCCGA
>CAYWPB010000121.1:0-9785 GCA_964458725.1 uncultured Nevskia sp.
GCGGCTTCACGCTGCTGGAGCTGATGGTGGTGCTGCTGATCCTGGCGATGCTGGCGTCGATTGCGGCGCCGCAGGTACTCAAGTACCTGGGCAAGGCCAAAAGCCAGACCGCGAAGGTGCAGATCGATGCGCTATCCGCCGGACTGGATTTCTACCATGTCGACCTCGGCCACTACCCCTCGCAGGAACAGGGCCTCAAGGCGCTGCTGCAGCGTCCCGAGAACGAGCCGAAGTGGGATGGCCCCTACGTCAAGAAGGACGCGAGCCTGCTCGACCCCTGGGGCCGGCCTTATTACTACAAAGCTCCGGGGCAGCATGGCCCCTTCGATCTGTACACGCTTGGCGCCGACGGCAAGGAAGGGGGAGACGGTGAGGATGCCGATCAGGGCAATTGGTAGGCACCGCGGCTTCACGCTGATCGAGCTGCTGGTGGTGCTGGCGATCCTGGTCGGGCTCGGCGCGGCCTTTCCATTGGCCTGGGAGCGCCTGTCGCCGGTGCGGCAGTTGCAGGTGAGCACGGCGCGCCTGCGCTCCGATCTGTCCTGGCTGCGAAGTCAGGCGATGCAAAGCAATACCATCACAGCCTTGAGCGTCGCGGCCGACGGCCACGCCTACAGCTTCGGCAGCGACCACAGCCGAGAGCTGCCGGGAGCCGTGCGCATGCAGCTGCTTGCGCCGGACGGTACGGCGGTGCCCCCCCTGCTGCGCTTCTTCCCCGACGGCTCCTCCAGCGGCGGCGCGCTGCGCCTGGTGCGCGACGGGCGCATCGCGACGCTGCGGGTCAGCGCACTCAGCGGCGGGCTCAGTGAAGAATGACCGTGCGCAAACGGCAGCACGGCTACACCTTGATCGAGGTGGTGGTGGCGTTCGCCATCCTGGCGCTTTCGCTGGGGGCGCTGCTCGAAAGCTGGTCGCTGACCTTGCGCCGCGCGGAGAAGGTGCGCAATCAGCAGCGGGCGGAGCTGCTGACCGAATCGGTGCGCGACCAGCTCGGCATTGCGGTGCAGCCGACGCACGACGAAGGCGCGGACGCCGATTGCCGCTGGACCGTGCGCGGTACAGCCCTGCAGCAGTCGGCGGCCGACGTGGCGGCGCCGTCGGCGCTGGGCGTGGCGGTGGAAGTGTCGTGCGGATCGGCCAGCGCACGCCTGGACACGATCGAACTGGTGGCGCCGCCATGAGAGCGCGTCGCGACGCAGGCTTCACGCTGATCGAACTGGTGGTGGCCCTGGCGGTGCTGGCGCTTACCGCCACGCTGATGGCCGAGGGTATACGGCTGGCGTTGCGCACCTGGGATTCGCTGAATGGCAGGATGTCCCGAATGCAGGCCATTGTGGTGGCACAGCAGCTGCTGCGCGGCCGACTCAGCCAGGTTTATCCGTACCGCGGCACGACGCCGGCGGCCCTGCTGGGAGGTACTGCCGAATTGAGCTTTTCCGCTCCGGCGCCGCATGGAGCTGCAGGCCCGCTACTGCGCTATCGCATCTGGCTGGCGGACGGCCGCCTGAAGATCGGCTGGCGCCCGGATACGCCGGAGGCGGTGGCGAGCTCGAGCGGCGCCCAGGAGGAAGCTTTGCTGGATGGGGTCAGCAGCCTGGCGTTCGACTATTTTGCGTCCGCCGGCAAAGGGCCGGGGCAATGGCTGCCGGCCTGGCAGGATCGGGCGGGGCCGCCACAGCTGGTGCGCCTGCGGCTGGAGTTCGCCAAAGGGGACTCTGCGGACTGGCCGGTATTCGTGGCGCGCCCACGGCTGGACATGCCGGTGGATTGTCAGTTCGACTTGGTAAGCCGCCGATGCCGCTGACCATCCGCCTACCGGAGCGGGTATGGGCTTCTGCCAGAGGCCGGCTCGTAGAGTTTCTGTCGTGGTGGAGAGACGAGCTGCGTACAGCCGCAGACGACTGGGCGCTGCAGCGCCTGGTCCGCGCCGGCGGACGCGGGTTGGCACAGATCGAGAACGGCGAACTGGTGCTGGTGCGGGTGCTGCCGGACGGCAAACAAACCCTCGGTAGCGTACTTGCCCCTCAAGAAGTCTCGGCTCTACCTGCGAGCCTGCGCCAGCTGCTGCAGGGGCGGCGCAACCTGCCAGCCGAGCTGGATGTGATATTGCCGGCAGAGGCTGTGCTCACCCGGGAATTGAATCTCCCTGCCGCCGTCGGCCGCAACTTCAGGCAAGCGGCGGCC
Source organism: uncultured Nevskia sp. (assembly GCA_964458725.1). Classification (GTDB taxonomy): domain Bacteria; phylum Pseudomonadota; class Gammaproteobacteria; order Nevskiales; family Nevskiaceae; genus Nevskia. Next base: position 2,185 of record CAYWPB010000121.1, read on the forward strand.
TATCAGCTGGAACGGCTCATGCCCTTGCGGGCGGAGCTGGTCTATCACGACTGCGCGGTAGTGGCGCACGATGAAGCTCGGTTGCGGTTAGCGCTATCCGTGGCGCGGCGCGAGTTGGTCGACGGCGTGGCGGGCGTCGCCCTGGATGCCGGCGTCCGGCGCGTGGGGCTGCTGGGGCCAGCTGGCGTGGGACAGGCGCGGTTCTCCCGCCGATCGATGGCACCGGAGGCTTCCAGCTACGCTCGGCTGGATCGTCGGCTCGCGGCCGCGGCGGCGGTACTGGCGCTAAGCCTGACCACAGTGCTCGGCGTGCAGTACCACCTGGAAAACCGCAGGCTCGCGGCCCAAGTAGCGGATCTGAAGCTGCGCGCGACGGCGGCGGAGAAGCTGCGGGACGAGCTGGATGTGCGCATGGTACGGATGCGCTTCCTGGCCGACCACTTCGCCCGCCCGGGTGCCGGCGAGGTGCTCGCCGAGCTGACGCGCCTGATACCGCAGGACGCCTGGCTGTTCCAGTTCCAGTCGGAGGGATCGCGCATCAGCATCGCCGGATATGGCAGCGACGCTTCTGCCGTGACCGCCGCCCTCGGCGGCTCGGTGCTGCTTAAAGATGCGGCTCTACGCTCGGCGGTGAAATCTCCGGGTGGGGACGGCGAACGCTTTGACTTGGCGCTCCTTTTGAAGGAGGCCACGCCGTGATGACGCCGGCACGTCACAGAATGGCCGCTCTGGGTCTGCTCGGTGTCGTGGCAGCGCTGGCGCTGGCGACCGTGCTAGGCCCCCTGGTCGGACTGGTGCGGTCCGAAATCGAGCAGCGCGGCCTGCTGACCCGCGAGGCGAGCAAGCTGCAAGGGCTGAAAAATGCCGAGCCCGAATTGCAGCGCTTGGTCGCAGCGGTCGACGCCCATCCTCTGTGGCAGCGCATCTATCGAGGCGGCGGCATCGCCGACACGCAGGCTGCGTTGCAAAAGGATTTCCGCCAGTTGGCGGAAGCCCAGGGCATCACCGTGGATGCCTTGCAGCCGCTGGATCCCGCCGCGGCGGGGCCATTTACCGCGATCGCCCTGCGGGTCAGCTTCAATACCACCATCGATCACTTCAGCCAGCTGCTGGCGGCGATGGAAGCGGCGCCGCACGCGGTGCGGTTCGAGAATCTCTACGTCACTGCGCCGATGAGCCAGACCGGCACGGGCAATGCGCCGCTGGTGGTGCGGGGCGATGTACTGGCATATTTCGATCCGGAGTCTGGGCCGTGAGCCTGCGCGAGCTGCTGCGAAGGCCGGCTAGCTTGTCCTTGCTGGCCGTGAACTCCGCCCTGCTCGGCTGCCTGCTCGGTTCGCTGGCGCATCCCTGGCATGCCTCGGTGCCGCAACCCCCGGCCTTCGTTTCGCCGGATGCACTGCCGACGGCGGCGGCCGGCGCTACCTTGACGGACCAGTACGCGCTGCTCATCGGGCATCCGGTATTCCACCGCGACCGCACCTACACGCCCCCGCCCAAAGCCGATACCGCAGTGGCGCAGACCCCTCCCCCGGATTTCGCGGTGACCGGCTTCCTGGCGATCCCCGGGCGTCCCGGCAAGGCGTTTCTGCGCGAGCGTTCAGGCGGACATAGCCTTGCGGTGGCGGTTGGCGACGGATTGGAAGGCTGGACCATCACCAGTGTCGGCCCGAAACAGGTGGAGGTGCGCCAGAATGGCCGCTCGGCCCTGCTGGTGCGCAGCGGTCCGCCGGTCGAAGGCGGCGCGGCCCCAGCTGCGGCGGCTCCGGCCGCAGCATCGATCGAAAATGCGCCCGTTGGAATTGCCCCACAGCCATCGCCCACGACGGATGCACCGAAGAACAGTCCGGCGCCGGCCGTCGCTGCCCCGCCTCCAACTGGCGCCGCGGTCACGGGGCCGGCGTTGCCGAAACCGCGCCCCCTTCCACGCGAGCAGACGGCCGAGCCAACCGCCAGTCTCACCACGATCACCGTCACCCCGCAGAAAGGCCCCAGGGAATTCGGACCACCCATGCTGGTCGAGCCGCGTGGCCCTTTGCTGACCTACATGCCGCCCGCTCAGGCGGCAGCCCGATAACGACTCCATGAAACGCAAACGATCAATCAAGAACTCTGTCCCGCTAGCACTTCTTGCCGCGATCGCCGTCGTGGCTTGCACGGCAACCCCGACGCAGACCGGCCCAGCTGAGCCGAAAGCCGTCGATTCCGCAGCCGGCGCTGCAACTCCACTCGCGGCATCAACCGTTGATGCGCCACGGCAACCGACATTCATGCTCGGCAGTGGCCAGTTCGTGTCCAAGCCGCACGAGAAGCAGGCGGAAGCGGCAAGTAGCGATAAGGGTATCCAGCTGAGTTTTGTCGATACCGATGTACGCACCGTCCTGAACAGCATCCTCGGCGACGCGCTGGGGCTGAGCTACTCCATCGATCCTTCGATCAAGGGAACGATCACGGTTCAGTCGGCGCGGCCGCTGCAGAAGGAAGAATTGCTGCGTGCGCTGGAAGCTGCGCTGGGATTGCAGGAAATCGCCCTGGTACCCCAGGCGGACGGCAGCTACCAAGTGGTGCCGATGAAGGATGCGCAAAAGCGCATCAGCGGCCCGCGCCTGCCTGATAGTGCGGGGGCGCCAGGCTTCGGCGTACAAATTGTACCCTTGCGCTATACCAGCGCCGAGGAGATGAGCAAGTTGCTGGAGCCATTTGCACCATCGGGAGCGGTGGTGCGGGTCGACAATGCTCGCAACCTGCTGGTGCTCGCCGGAACCAGCCGTGAACTCAAAGCCTTGCTCGACGCTGTGGAAACCTTCGACGTCGATTGGCTGTCGGGAATGTCGTACGCGTTCTTCCCCACGGAATACGCCGACGCCAAGACCGTGGTCGACGATCTGAAGCAGGTGTTCGACGAACAAAAGAGCCCGCTCGGAGGCATGGTGCGGCTGATACCCCTGCAGCGGCTCAATATGGTCCTGGCGGCATCGCCGCAACCGGAATACCTGCAAAAAGTCGGCGATTGGATCAAGCGCCTCGATCTCGGCAGTTCCTCGCCTGGACGGCGGATCTACGTCTACGACGTGCAGAATGGCAAGTGCACCGACTTGGCCAGCACCTTGAGTCAGGTATTCGGTATCGAGGATGCAGGATGGCGCTCGCAAGCCTCGCCCTACTCCGGCACCGGCGGCAACACACTCGGATTCAGCGGCAATAACCAGACATTCGCCGGCTTTCAATCGAGCGGCTCGGCGCTTTCTTCGATCCAGGGGGTAGGGGGGGTGGGGTCCGGCGGCCTCGGCTATACGAGTCCGCAAGCGTCGCTTCGCCAGCAGTATCAGGGACCGCAGACTGGCGGATTGGCTGCGGGCCTCGATACGGCAGGACTGCGCATTGTTCCGGACGAGGCCACCAACGCTCTGCTGATTCTGGCAACGCCCAATGAGTTCGGTGTGATCGACAACGCTCTCAAGCGGCTGGACCAGCCACCACGACAGGTGCTGATCGAAGCCTCGCTGGCGGAGGTGACCCTCAACGACGAGATCAAGTTCGGAGTGGAGTGGGCGTTCAAGTCGAGTACGGCGTCGGTCGGCTTCAGCCCCAACAGCAACGGTTCCGTAGCCTCGCTGTTCCCGGGCTTTTCCTATCTGTATACCGGAGCGGGCAACATCAGCGCGGTGCTCAATGCGCTCGAGTCGATCACCAAGGTAAAGGTGCTATCGGCGCCTAAGCTGCTGGTATTGAACAATCACGAAGCGGAAATCGAAGTCGGAGACGAAGTTCCGATTCTTACGCAACAGGCTATCAGCACATCGCAAACCGGGGCGCCGATCGTGAACTCGGTGGATCAGCGCAAGACCGGCGTGATCCTGCACGTGACACCCCGCGTCAACCAGAGCGGCATGGTCATCCTCGACATCGGTCAGGAGGTGAGCTCCGTCATCCCGACTACGACCTCAAATATCGACTCGCCAACAATCCAGGAGCGAAAAGTAACAAGCACGGTCGCCGTGCATGACGGCGAGACGATCGCACTGGGCGGCATGATTAGCGACAGCCATAGCAACGGCAGGGCTGGCATTCCCTGGTTCGTACGCATCCCATTGCTTGGCTGGCTGTTCGGCACCACCGACAACGCCACCAATAGGACCGAGCTGATTGTTCTGCTCAAGCCGCGCGTCATTCGCGATCCTGCTGAGCTGGGACGCGTAATGGCCGATTTACATGAACAATTCAAGACCGCCGAGCAGGTGGCCGGCCACGCCACTCCCGATGTTCCAAAGCCCTAACCCTCGCGGTCAGAGAGGGGCTGCCCTTCTGCTCGTCCTGTGGGTGTTGGCCTTGCTGACGCTGTTGGCAGCCGCGGCCTTGCAAATAGTAGTGGACGCCGGGCATGTTGCAGAGGCTATGCAGCAACGCTCCAGGCTGCTGGCAGCTGCCGACGGTGCTGTCAATCAGTTTTTGCTGCAGCTGTCCAACCGCAAGGGGGATTGGAGCCTGGATTCGGCACCGCAAACCGTGCAAATCGGCGGGATCGAAGTATCGGTTTCGGCGATCGATGAGGCCGGCCAGCTCAACGTCAATCGGGCTCCGGCAGAATTGCTGCAGGCATTTTTTTTGGCAAGCGGCGCAAGCTCCAGTGAAGCCACACGATGGTCGCAGCTTCTCTCCAACGGTCGCGAGAACAGTCTTGCTCCCGATCTGAATCCCCCGGAGGTGAGGTTATTCCGGACTCTCGATGAAGCGGGAGCGACCGCCGGGATTCCAGCTCACCTGTTCGAATGCCTGCGGCCGTCGCTGACGGTGTTCAGCAGTTCAGCAGGCGTGAATGCAAGATATGCCAGCGCGGCTGTACGGCGTGCTTTGCACGCAGATCCTGATGATCCAGCCAGGACCGGCCTCGGCGAAGGAACATCGCCTGTTGGCCGGGTATTGTCGGTGATGGCCGACGCCAAAATCGGCAACGCGCGATTTTTGCGGCACGCGGTCGTACGGCTCACAGGGGATCCTGCTCACTTCTTGATGGTTGCTGCCTGGGAGACTGGATTCGTGCCCGAAATTCCAACTGCCTGCGGATACCAGTGACACCGAAGACCGACCACCGCGAGTCTTGATGAGGCCGAAAGCTCCCAAGCCGGCCGGATAACAGGCCAAACGACCCGCGCCGTCTCCGGAAGGAGACGGCAATTTTTCTAGAAATAACAAGAAAATGGCGGAGAGGAGGAGATTCGAACTCCTGTGGGGCTTTTCGGCCCCCATCCGATTTCGAGTCGGCGCCGTTATGACCGCTTCGGTACCTCTCCGGGCTTGCTGCTGGGCGGCCGCGGCCCGCTGACGGGCCTGCCGCACCGGAGACCGACACCATCGAGGTGGGCTCCGGGGGCGGCATTCTAACAGCTTCGACATTGATTCGGCGCATAAATTTTAACCATTGGCCGGATAGACAGACCAGCGGAGCGGACCGCGCGGGAATGGAACCGGGAAAATGCGGTCAAATGGGGCTCATGCCGGGCCGCCAAGAGCCGCCGCCAGGAAAAGACGACTTCCCGCGATCCGATGAAAGTTTTGCTGTACCACGTCAAGACCGTGCCGCGGTGGCTGCTGCTGTTCAGCCTGCTGCCGCTGTCCACCTGCTCGCCCAAGCTCGATGCCCTGGAAAAGGCGCAGCTGCTGGGTCGGCTGGTGGTGGCTACGACCAACAGCCCGACCACCTGCTATGACGGCCCGCAAGGCCTGACCGGTTTCGAGTGCGACGTGCTGCAGGGACTGGCGAAGAAACTGAAGGTGCAGCTGGATCTGAAATTCTTCGACAGCACGCCGGAGACGGTGGACGCGGTGGCGGCCGGCAAGGCGGATCTGGCGGCGGCGAGCATTAACATCACCCCGGCGCGGCAGGCGCGGGTACGCTTCAGCCGTCCGCTGCAGCAGGTGGTGCTGCAGCTGGTGTACCGCGGCGGCACGCCCGCGCCGCAGAACCTGGGCGACGTCGACGGCGAAATGGCGGTGGTTGCGGGCAGCAGCGGCGAGGAGATGCTGGCCGCGGCCAAGGCGCATTACCCGGACCTGAAATGGGGCCAGGCGGAGCCGGACAACGACGTCGACGATCTGCTCTACCAGGTCTCCAGGGGCGACCTGGACTACACCGTGGCCAACTCGGACCTGGTTGCGATCAACCAGCGCTACTATCCGAACCTGCGCGTGGCCTTCCCCCTCTCGGACAAGCAGGACCTGGCCTGGGCGCTGCCGCTGGGCGAGGACGACTCGCTGTATAAGGCGGTGCAGGACTACCTGCGCCAGCAGCTGGGCGAAGGCGAGCTGGCGCGGCTGCGCGACCGCTACTTCGGCCACATCAACGAGACCGATTACCTGGGCGTGGTGCGCTTCACCGCCGACGTGCAGGGGCGGCTGCCGCGCTACCGCGCCTGGTTCGAGCAGGCGGCGAAGCGCTACGGCGTGGACTGGCGGGTGATCGCGGCGATCGGCTACCAGGAGTCGCACTGGGATCCGGCCGCGGTGAGCCCGACCGGGGTGCGCGGCCTGATGATGCTGACCACCGATACGGCGATGCTGCTGGAGGTGGACCGCGACAATGCGGCGCAGAGCATCCGCGGCGGCGCGCGCTACTTCCAGCAGATCCTGGAGCAGCTGCCGCCGCAGGTAAGCGAGCCGGACCGCACCTGGATGGCGCTGGCGGCATACAACCAGGGTATCGGCCACCTGCTCGACGCGCGAACCCTGGCGGCGGAGCTGGGCGGCGACCCGAACCGCTGGCTCGACGTGCGCAATGCCCTGCCCCTGCTCAGCCGCGAGCGCTGGTTCAAGAAGACCCGCTACGGCTACGCCCGCGGCCGCGAGGCGGTGGGCTTCGTCGGCAACGTGCGCAACTACTACGACATGCTGTCCTGGCTGACCCAGGACGAGGTGGAGACCGCCAAGCCGGCCGCCCCGCCGGAAAAGGCGGCGGCCGTACCTGCTACGACGCGCGTAGCCCAGCTCAGATCCGCAGACGCTCCACCACGCGCCCATTGACCAGGTGGCTGTCGATGATCTCGTCGATGTCGGCCTGGCTGGCGTAGCGGTACCAGACCCCTCCGGATCGCCCACGCTGTGCGGGCCTTCCGCGCAGCGGTCGCAGTCGGTTCCGGGTCAAAGTGCGGCTTGGAAGGCGAATGCACGTGAGGCAAGCGATGAAGGTGGCTGTTGCACGCGGTTCGCTCGCTGGCCTTATGACTGGCATCGAATTGCGCCTCGCTGGGGCGGACGTTGAGATCCATGAGCGCTTCGCCGGAATACTCGACGATCGCGGCGCAGGCATCGTGATGCAGCCCGAGACCTTGCAGATGCTGACGCAGCGCTGTGGCTTGGCCGAGGAGGAGAGCGGCGTCTGGTTGAACTACCGTCAATATCTCCACCCTGGAGGTGAACCCGCCACACGCCAGAGAATGCCGCAGCTCATGACTTCCTGGGGCTTGCTTTATCGAACACTGCGAAGCGTTTTTCCCGCTGAGCACTATTACGAGAGCAGCCCGCTTATGGAATTTTCCAGCGGAGAATCTGGCGTCTCAGCACGCTTTGGAGCAGGCGACGTGCAGCGATTCGATCTGCTCGTCGGT
>CAYWPB010000122.1:0-9657 GCA_964458725.1 uncultured Nevskia sp.
GGCCGCGGCGCACTGGGCCAGCCGCCTCAAGGGCGGCGAAGGCGCGGCGCGCGACGCCGCCGACCTGATCCTGCGCGCCCAGGGCAAGGACGAGGCGCGCGAGGAAGCCCGTTCATGAAATGGGCGCGGCTGATCCCGCTGCTGCTGATCCCGCTGCTGGGCGGGCTGTTCTACACCTTCCAGCGCATGGACAACTCCATCGTCGAGACGCCGGAGCAGCCGGTCTCGCTGCCGCGCTACACGCTCAGCGACGCCGAGCTGACCCGCTACGACGCCGACGGCCAGACGAGCCTGCACGGCCTGGCCGATACCATCGACTACTTCGACGACCAGTCCGGCCACGCCCATAACCTGCGGCTGGACCTGGTGGCCGACGACGACCGCACCTGGCACCTGAGCTCCCCCACCGCCACCTTGCCACCACACCAGCACCGCTTCATGCTGGACGGGCCGGTGCTGGCCCAGGGCCAGTGGCCGGACAACGGCGAAGACCTGTCGCTGCATACCGACCGCATGTGGGTCGACCCCGACCGCCGCGAGATTGACACCGACGCGGCGGTGGAGGTGAGCAGCACTTCGCGCAGCGGCAGCGCCACCGGGCTGCGCTCCGACTGGACCGGTCAGTCGATCCAGCTGCAGCACAACGTGAAAATGACCTACCAGACCCCCAGCCCCGGCCATGAACACTGAACGGAACGCCGCTGCCCTGCTGCTGGCGCTGCTGCCGGCGCTGGCCTGGGCGCAGGATGCCAGCACGGTCGCGGCGAACACCGCCGCCAAGCCGAACAAGATGGACCAGACCAAGGACCAGCTGACCAAGCTGCCCTCCGCCGCCGACCTCAAGCCGAGCGGCCCGGTCACGATCAACGCCAACAAGGCCGAGCTGGTACAGGGTAATTCGGCGGTCTATGTCGGCAACGTCACCCTCGATTCCGACACGCTGAAGATGGACGGCGACCGCCTCGAGCTGAAGCGCGCCGCCGACGGCCAGTACACCGCCAAGATCACCGGCGCCCCGGCGCACATGTCGCACGCCGGCAACGGCCCGGACAACCCGCCGGTGACCGCTCGTGCCAAGACCATGACCTATGACTCGCGCAGCGGCGTCATCGATCTCGCCGGCGACGCGCTGATGACCCGCGGTGACGACAAGACCACCGCCGAGACGATCCGCTACCACGTGCTGGAGCAGCGCTACGAGGCTTCCGGCGGCGGCGACGGCAATGGCCGCGTCACCATCGTCATCCCGCAGGTGAACGCGCCGGCACCGGCCACCGCGCCCGCGTCCACCGCACCGGCGGCCGCTCCGCCGGCGCCGGCCAAACCGCCGCAGGCCGAGGCGCCGAAGTGAACAGCCTGCGCGAAGACGAGCGCCGCGAACCGCGGCTGGAAACGGTGGGCGGCAGCGAAGCGCCGCAGTCGGCGCGCCTGGCGGTGCTGAAGGCGCGCGGGCTGGTCAAGCGCTACCGCCGCCGCACCGTGGTCAGCGACGTCTCGCTCAACGTCAAGGCCGGCGAGATCGTCGGCCTGCTCGGCCCCAACGGCGCCGGCAAGACCACCTCGTTCTACATGATGGTCGGCCTGGTCAAGCCCGACGGCGGCCACATCGAACTGGACGGCGCCGACATCACGCGCCTGCCGATGCACGCCCGCGCGCGCCTGGGCCTGGGCTATCTGCCGCAGGAAGCCTCGGTGTTCCGCAAGCTGTCGGTGGCGGACAACATCATGGCGATCCTCGAGCTGCGCGAGGACCTCACCGGCGAAGGCCGCAAATCGGAGCTGCAACGGCTGCTGACCGAGCTGCACATCGGCCACGTGCGCGAGGGGCTGGGCATGTCCCTGTCCGGCGGCGAGCGCCGTCGCACCGAGATCGCCCGTGCCCTGGCGGCGAACCCGCGCTTCATCCTGCTCGACGAGCCGTTCGCCGGCGTCGACCCGATCGCGGTGCTGGACATCCAGCACATCGTGCGCCACCTCGCCGCGCGCGGCATCGGCGTGCTGATCACCGACCACAACGTGCGCGAGACGCTGGGCATCTGCGACCGCGCCTACATCCTCAATGAGGGCCTGGTCATCGCCGACGGCTCGCCCGGCCACGTGCTCGAAAACGAGACCGTGCGCCGCGTCTACCTGGGCGAGCAGTTCAAGATGTGATCCGCCTGCGCCTTCAGGCGTAGTCCCCCGCGCCGTCAGGCGTAATCCATGTTCTCGTCGATGCAGCGCAGTTCCTTGTCGTGGAACGCCTGCGTCAGGGTCACACCGCAGCCCGGGCAGAACTGTACCTCCTGGTAGCGGCTGTCGCGGAACACCTGGCGCACGCTGGTCCCGGCCTCGCCGAACGCGATGCGCTCGCTCAGCACGTGGACCTCCGCGCCGCAACGATGCTCGTGCTTCACGGCGAGCGCTCCGCCGCCGACCGCCGCCGTCCGCCCTGCCACCGGTTCATCGCCCGCCGTCTCCGTGGTGCCGCCGGGCCGCAGCGCGGGCCGGCGCCGGGACAAACCTGATCGGCTTGTCATCCGGCTGCTCTCCTGTCGTAAACCCCTGCCAAAAAGCGCCGGGATTTACCTTTGTTCACGGCCGGCCACCGGGCGCAGGACCAGGCGCCTGATGGGCCCGCAGACGGAAGCAGGATGGGGAGGCAACGCGGGGGGTACTCCGGGCGCAGCGGCCGGGAGGAAATTTTTCCGATCATACCCCTTTCGTTTGAATTTTGTGCAAGTAGAATGCCAAGCATGGATAAGTCGATGATGGCGCCGTGAAACAGTCGCTGTCGCTACGTACCGGTCTGAGCCTGACCATGACGCCTGCCCTGCAGCAGGCGATCCGCCTGTTGCAGCTGTCCAGCCTCGATCTGCAGACCGAAATCCGCCAGGCGCTGGAATCCAACGTGATGCTGGAAGCCGACGGCGAGGAAGCCGAAGGCAGTGGCGAGGAAGCGGTGGCCGAGGCCACCGTCGAGGGCGGCGAGGAAGCGGGCCAGGCCGGCGAGAGCTCGCTCGACCTGTCCGGTACCAAGGAAATCCCCGAGGAAATGCCGGTCGACGCCGACTGGGGCGATATCTACGACAGCCCGGCAGCGGGCAGCAGCAGCTCCGGCAGCGGCGACGACGACGGCCTGCACGACTATCTGCAGGCCAATCTGCATGGCAGCGCCAGCCTGCGCGAGCACCTGGTGTGGCAGGCCAGCATCGCGCCGTTCGACGCGATCGACGCCGAGATCGCCCTGAACCTGGTCGACGCGATCAACGACGACGGCTACCTCGAGGACTGGGAAAGCCTCAGCGCCCGCCTGGCCGGGTCGTTGCAGGTGCAGGTGGAGCACGTCGAGAAGGTGCTCAAGGCCGTGCAGGACTTCGACCCGCCCGGGGTTGGCGCCCGCGACCTGGCCGAGTGCCTGCGCCTTCAGCTGGAGCAGTACCCGCCGAACACGCCGGGGCTGGACGACGCGCTGAAAGTGCTGGAGGCGCCGATGGCGCTGCTGGCGCGGCGCGATGAGAACCAGCTGGCGCGCGCCACCGGCCTGGAGGCGGAGGCGATCCGTGTCGCGCTGGAGCTGATCCAGTCACTGCAGCCGCACCCGGGCCGCCCCTACCAGGCGCACGAGAGCGAGTACGTGGCACCGGACGTGTTTGTGGCCAAGCACCAGGGTCGCTGGCGCGTGGCGCTGAACCCCGAGCACACGCCGCGGCTGCGCATCAATTCCTACTATCAGGGCATGATCAAGCGCGCCGACACCTCGCGCGACCAGCTGACCCTGAAGCAGCACCTGCAGGAAGCGCGCTACTTCATCAACAGCCTCGAAGCGCGCAACGAAACCCTGCTGAAGGTGGCGCAGTGCATCATCGAGGAGCAGCGCGCCTTCCTCGAGTACGGCGAGGAGGCGATGCGCCCGCTGGTGCTGCGCGACGTGGCCGAGCGCCTCGGCGTGCACGAGTCGACCGTGTCGCGCGCCACCGCCAACAAGTACATGCTGACGCCACGCGGCCTGTACGAACTGAAATTTTTCTTTTCCAGCCATGTCCAAACCACCGAGGGAGGTACCTGCTCCGCAACCGCCATCCAGGCCATGATCAAGCGCCTCATTGCACAGGAAGACACAGCCCACCCCTTGTCCGACTCGACGCTCGCCGAGATGCTTCTGAAGGAAGGCATCCAGGTGGCGCGCCGCACCGTCGCCAAGTACCGCGAGGCCCTGCGCATTCCGCCGTCGCATGAGCGCCGTCCGGCGGGCTGAACGCCCGCGGGCCCGATCCCCGGCCCGGTTTTCGCATCACCCGGTTTACCCGGTCTTCCGACCGGTTCTTGAAGGAGTCGATGAATGAACCTGAACATCTGCGGCCACCATCTCGATCTGACCCCGCCGTTGCGCGAATACGTGACGGACAAGCTCAAGCGAGTGGAACGACATTTCGATCACCTGATCGACGCCTCGGTGATCCTTTCTGTCGACAAGCTGCAGCACAAGGCTGAAGCGACCCTGCACACCCGAGGAGCCAATCTCCACGCCGAATCCGTCGATGGCGACATGTACGCCGCCATCGACCGCCTGATCGACAAGCTCGATCAGCAGACGCGCAAGTTCAAGGACAAGCTGCGCAACCACAACGACCGCGACACGATCAAGCACCAGCCGGTCTAAAGCTTGGCAGGCACCCTGCCAAAGTCGTAACGTAGCGTCACCTGAATCGAACAGGGCCCGGCTGAGAAGCCGGGCCTTGCTTTTGAAAAGACTGGAAAAATCATGAAACTCGCAGACATCCTCAGCGCCAGCCGCGTCGCCACGGGCGTCACGGTGACCAGCAAGAAGCGCGCCCTGGAGGAGATCGCCAAGCTGCTGGCGCAGGGCGCCCCCAGCGTCAGCCATGTCGACATCCTCAACAGCCTCGCCAACCGCGAGAAGCTGGGCAGTACCGGCCTGGGCCACGGCGTGGCGATCCCGCACGGTCGCATGGCCGGCATCAGCGGCAGCGTCGGCGCGTTCGTGCGCCTGAAGCACCCGGTGGACTACGAGACCCACGACGGCCAGCCGGTGGATCTGGTGTTCGGCCTGCTGGTGCCGCAGAACGCCACCGGCGAGCACCTGCAGCATCTCGCCGCCATCGCCGAGAAGTTTTCCGACGACGCCTTCTGCACCCAGGTGCGCGAGGCCGCCGACGAAGCGGCGCTGCACGCGCTACTGACGCGCTAAGGCGCATCCCTTTCCCGGACCTCCTGCCACGCCCGCCCAGCCCCCGCCGACGCAAGGCAGCGCTCACGGCGTCTTTCTCGAAGTCGAAGGGCTCGGTGTGTTCCTGCGCGGCGCCAGCGGCGCCGGCAAGAGCGAAATCGGCTTAGAGCTGCTCAGCCGCGGCCACAAGCTGGTCGCCGACGACATCGTCGAGTGGCGGCGCGGCGCCGACGGCCGCGTGCGCGGCCACTGCCCGCCGCTGCTGGAGGGCTTCATCGAGGTGCGCGGCCTGGGCATCCTCAACGCCCGCCGGCTCTACGGCGACGCGGCCGTCACCGCTTCGGCGACGCTGGACCTGGTGATCGACCTGGGCGTCAGCGGCGAGGCGACGCCGGACGAGCGCCTGCACGGCCGGCGCGGCACGCTGGCGGTGCTCGGCGTGGCGGTGCCGGAAATCTCGCTGCCGCGCCGCGTCGGGCATAATCTCGCGGTACTGGTCGAGGCGGCCTGCCGCGACCACCGGCTGCGCCTGTCGGGCTACTGCGCCGACGACGATCTGGTGGAACGGCAGCGGCGCCAAATGGACCAGCCCGAGTAATAAACGGCCCCAGCATGCGCCTAGTCATCGTCAGCGGACTGTCCGGCACCGGCAAGACCGTCGCCCTCAAGCTTTATGAGGACCTCGGCTACTACTGCATCGACAACATCCCGCTGGACCTGGCGCTACCGCTGATCGCGCACGCGGTCAGCCATCCCGATCCGCGCTACAGCGAGTTCGCCATCGGCGTGGACGCGCGGGCCAGCCCGTCCGAGATTAAGAACTTCCCCGAGGTGCTGAAGGCGCTGCGCGAGCAGGGCGTGCACGTGCATGTGCTGTTCCTCACCGCCGACGACCAGGTGATCCTGCGCCGCTACAACGAGACGCGCCGCAAGCATCCGCTGTCCGGACCGGAGGTCTCGCTGGCCGAGGCGATGCGGCTGGAGCGCAAGCTGCTGGAGCCGATCGCGGCGCTGGCCGACGACCTGCTCGACACCTCGTCGATGAACCTGCACGACCTGCGCAGCGCCATCCACCAGCGCCAGCCGGAAGCCGGCAGCGGCCGCCTGGCGGTGCTGTTCCAGTCCTTCGGCTTCAAGAACGGCCTGCCGGAGGGCGCCGACTACGTGTTCGACGTGCGCAACCTGCCCAACCCGCACTGGGTGCCGGAGCTGCGCCCGCTGACCGGCCGCGACGAGGCGGTGGCGAAGTACCTGGAGGAACACGCCGAGACCACGGCGATGGTCGACGACATCCGCAATTTCCTGGCGCACTGGCTGCCCTCGTTCCAGCAGCAGGACCGCAGCTACGTCACCGTGGCGATCGGCTGCACCGGCGGCCAGCACCGCTCGGTCTATATCGTCGAGCAGCTGGCCGCCTCGTTCCAGGGCCGGTTCGGCCAGGTCATCGCCAAGCACCGGGAACTGGGCCTGTGACGCAGCCGCCCGGAGGCCCGGTCCGGGTCGGCGTGCTGCTGGTGACGCACGGCAAGCTCGGCCATTTTTTCCTCGACACCATGGCCGATATGATCGGCCCGCTGCCGCTGGCTTCGGACGTACTGGAAGTGCGGCGGGTCCAGGCCACCGACGTGCTGCTGCTGCAGGGCCGGCGCATGATCGAGCGGCTCGACCGCGGCGCCGGCGTGCTGCTGTTGACCGATGCCTTCGGCTCCACGCCGAGTAACATTGCCAACCGCCTGGCCGAGGCGCCGCGCACGGCGGTGGTGGCCGGCGTCAACCTGCCGATGCTGGTCAAGGTCTTCAACTACCCGCAGCTCGACCTGGACGCGATGAGCCGCGCCGCGGTCGAGGGCGGACAGCGCGGCGTGGTGATCTGCCCGCCGCCGACCAAAGGATAGTGAGGGATGGACAAGAGCACCGAGCACAAGCCGATCGAGAAGACGGTGACCATCGTCAACCGCCTGGGCCTGCACGCGCGCGCCGCCGCCAAGCTGGTGACGCTGGCGGCCAAGTACCAGAGCACGGTGCAGGTGCGCAAGGACGGCCGCGAGGTCAGCGGCAAAAGCATCATGGGCGTGATGATGCTGGCCGCGGCGCAGGGCAGCCATATCACACTGATGGGGCAGGGCCCGGATGCCGCCGAGGCGATTGAGGCCCTGGCGGCGCTGGTGGCCAACAAGTTCGAGGAAGAGGCCTGAAAACGTCATGAGCCTCTGGCTGTCCGGCATCGGCGTCTCCCGTGGCATCGGCATCGGCCGGGTGCAGCGCCTGCACGGCGACCTGGAGATTCCCGAGTACGCGGTGCCGGAGGCGGAGATCGAGCACGAGGTGACGCGCTTCTTCGGCGCGCAGCGTCGCGCCAAGGAGCAGCTGCGCGAGATCCGCGCCCGCATCCCCGGCGGCGCGCCGGGCGAGATCGCGGCCTTCATCGACACCCATCTGCTGATGCTCGACGACCGCTCGCTGACCGAGGCGGTGGTGGCGCTGATCCGCAGCACCTTGTGCAACGCCGAGGCGGCGCTGAAGAAGCAGCGCGACGCGCTGACCGCGGTGTTCGAGCAGATGGAGGACCCCTACCTGCGCTCGCGCAAGGACGACGTGCAGCACGTCTCCGCGCGCATCCTGCGCATCCTGACCAAGCAGGAACAGGACCGCGCCGCCGCCCCCGCGGCACGCGCCGATGGCGGCGAGCCGCCGGTGATCGTCGCCGACGACATCACCCCGGCCGACATTATCCTGTTGTCGCAGCAGGGCGTGGCGGCCTTCATCACCGAATACGGCGGCCCGCTGTCGCACACCGCGATCCTGGCGCGCAGCTTCGGCATCCCGGCCATCGTCGGCCTGCACGGCGCGCGCCGCCTGCTGCGCGAAAACGAGACGGTCATCGTCGACGGCGCCCTGGGCCATGCCCTGGCCGACCCGGACCACCAGGCGCTGGACTTCTTCCAGGCCAAACGCCGGCGCCAGCAAGCCGACCGCGCCGCCCTCAACCAGTTGCGCGACAAGCCGGCGATCTCGCGCGACGGCGTGCACATCACCCTGCTCGCCAACATCGAGATGAGCGAGGACGCGCAAGCCGCCGCCGGGCTGGGGGCCTCCGGCGTGGGCCTGTACCGCACGGAGTTCCTCTACATGAACCGGCGCGACCTGCCGGGCGAGGAGGAGCAATACCAGGCCTATGCCCGGGTGGTGGCGGCGGTGCAGGGGCCGATCACCATCCGCACCCTGGACCTGGGCGCCGACAAGCAGGTGGACTCCGGCAGCCGCCAGGGGCCGACGCCGAACAACCCGGCGCTGGGCCTGCGCGCCATCCGGCTGTGCCTGAAGGAGCCGGAGCTGTTCCGCACCCAGGTGCGCGCCCTGCTGCGTGCCTCGGCCCACGGCGCGATGCAGATCATGCTGCCGATGATCTCCAGCGTGCAGGAATTCCGCCAGGCGCAGCAGATCATCGTCGCCGCGCGCGAGCAGCTGCGCGTCGAGGGCCACGCGGTGTCGGAGCACATCCCGGTCGGCGCCATGATCGAGGTGCCGGCCGCCGCCCTCGCCGCGCCGCTGCTGGCGCGGCATGCACGCTTCTTCTCGATCGGCACCAACGACCTGATCCAGTACACCCTGGCGATCGACCGTGTCGACGAAGAAGTCAACTACCTGTACGACCCGCTGCATCCGGCGGTGCTGCGCCTGATCCGCATGACCATCGAAGCCGGCGAGCGCGCCGGCGTGCCGGTGGCGATGTGCGGCGAGATGGCGGGAGATCCGCGCTACACGCGCCTGCTGCTGGGCCTGGGGCTGACCGAGTTCTCGATGCACCCGGCCAGCGTGCTGGAAGTCAAGCGGATCATCATCGAATCCGACGTCGGCCAGCTGCGCCGCCAGGCCCAGCGGGCGCTGGAAGCCGGCAGCGTGCGCGAATTCCAGGACCTGGTGGCGGCGCTCGGCCACTAGGGAACCTCTGATCAATTCCATACCGCGGCGGGGCATGGAATTGATCAGAGGTTCCCTGGGCTCTGCCGGGAGGCCGCCTTGCGCTCCCCCATGGCCTATGAATTAGAGTAGGCACAACAACCAGGGGGCCCGGCCCCCGCCATCGCGCCAACCCGTCGATAGCGCCGGGCGGCGCGATGCCCAAGACTTCGGAGCGCCTCGCGCACAAGAACAATCGCAGCCCCGTGTCGGGAATGCGCACGGCCGGCCAGATCCGGTTGCCGCCGCATTCGCCGCCATGGGCGCCGCCAGGTCCAGGAGACCGACCATGAGTACCCAACAGCCGACCATCATCTACACCCTGACCGATGAGGCTCCGCTCCTCGCCACCTACGCCTTCCTGCCGGTGATCCGCACCTTCGCGGCTCCGGCCGGGATCAAGGTCGCCACCAGCGACATCTCGGTGGCGGCGCGCATCCTCGGCGAATTCCCCGACTTCCTCACTGAGGAGCAGCGCGTGCCGGACAACCTGGCCGAGCTGGGCAAGCTGACGCAGCTGCCGGACA
>CAYWPB010000123.1:0-9637 GCA_964458725.1 uncultured Nevskia sp.
CCGGCTTGTCCAGCTGGCGGGCGCGCGCCAGCACCGCTTCGGCGAACACGCGCTGCCGTCCCGGCAGCCCGGGATGCGCCCGGCTGGCGGCTTCGCCGCTCATGGTCGCGCCCTCGCCCAGGCACAGCAGGATGGCGTCGGCGCCCTTGCACAATTCCAGCGCGGCGGCGATGCCGTCCTCGCCGTCGTCCCTGATGCCCACACCCGGCGCGTGCCGCAACTCGGAATCGGGGAAGGCCTCGCGCAAACCGGCCAGCACACTGACGTGCGGCTCGGTCTCGCCGGCGGCCCACCAAGGCCCGCGCATCTCGCTGCCGGCGTCGGCCAGCGGGCCGAGCACGGCGAGCCGCAGCGGTGCTTCGCCGAACGGCAGAAGCTCGGTGTCGTTCTTCAGCAGCACCAGCGAGCGCGCCGCGACCGAGCGCGCATAGGCGCGGCGCGCCAGCAGCGCCGCCGGCGCTTCCGCCTGCGCGCCGCGGCGGTAGGGGTCCTCGAACAGGCCCAGCGCCTCCTTCAGTCGCAGCACGCGGCCCACCGCGGTGTCGATCTGCTCCATCTTCACCAGGCCACGCTCGAGCGCCGGCGGCAGGCCCTTGCGGTAGGCGTTGGCCATCATGTCGATGTCGACGCCGGCCTTGAGCGCCAGCGCCGCTGCCTCGGCCAGGTCCGCGGCGACGCCGTGGCGCAGCAGTTCGCCGATGGCGTTGTAGTCGGACACCAGCACGCCGTCGAAGCCGAGCTCGCCGCGCAGCACGTCGCGCAGCAGCGGCACGTGCGCCGTCATCGGCACCCCGGCGAGGTCGGTGAAAGCCGGCATGATGGTGGCGACGCCGGCGGCCACCGCGGCGGCGAACGGCGGCAGGTGCACCTCGCGCAAGGCGCGTTCGGAAATGTCGACCGAGGCGTACTCGCGCCCGGCGTTGACCGGGCCGTAGGCGACGTAGTGCTTGGCGCAGGCGGCGAGCGCATCGGCCGCGGCGAGATTGGAGCCCTGGAATCCCCGCACCTTGGCGCGCGCCACCAGGGTGCCGAGCCAGGGGTCTTCGCCCGGGCCTTCCGCGGTGCGGCCCCAGCGCAGGTCGCGCGAGACGTCGAGCATCGGCGCGAAGGTCATGGCGAGGCCGTCGGCGCAGGCCTCGCGCGCCGCCTCGCGGGCGGTGCGCTCCCAGGCCTGCTCGTCGAACAGGGCCATCTCGCCGAGCGGGATCGGAAACAGCATGCGGTGGCCGTGGATGATGTCCAGGCCGATCAGCAACGGAATACCCAGGCGCGATTGCTCCACCGCCAACTTCTGCATCTCGTGCACCGGGCCGGCGCCGCAGAGGTTGAGCAGGTTGCCGACCGTGCCGTCCCTGATCGAGTCGGTGGAGTCGCCGGCGATGACCGGGCCGGTCACGGCGTAGCCGGCCGCGGTCATGGTGAGCTGGCCGAGCTTCTCCGGCAATGTCATCTCGCCCAGCAGCCGCTCGATCCGGCTCATCGCATTTTTTCCCGAGGCTGTCCGTATGATAGGGATGGCCGGAGAAAACTACAGCATCCGGGTGTCCTAAGACCCGTGCGGTCCATAATCCACAACACAAGGAGGTGCCCGTGCCCAAAGCAGACCAGAAATCGAAGCCCGGGTTCCGCAAGGCGGCGGACGCGGCAAAGCTCAGCCCCAGGGCGCTGGCGGAGCTGCCCGACGAGGCGCTGATCGAGGCGATCCAGCGCCAGACCTTCCGCTTCTTCTGGGAGGCCTCGCACCCGCGCAGCGGCCTGGCCCCGGACCGCTGCAACACCAGCGGCAAGACGCCGGACGACGGCGTCATGGCTATCGGCGGCACCGGCTTCGGCGTGATGGCGCTGATCGTCGCGACGGAGCGCGGCTGGATCACGCGGACGCAGGCGCTGCAGCGCCTCGCCGCCATCCTCGATCTGCTCGGCCGCGCCACCTGCTATCACGGCGCCTACCCGCACTTCATCGACGGCCGCAGCGGCGCCACCATCCCGTTCGGCCGCAAGGATGATGGCGGCGACATCGTCGAGACCGCGCTGCTGTTCCAGGGCCTGCTCTGCGCGCGGCAGTACTTCGACCACGACGACCCGGCGGAGCAGTCGATCCGCAACCGCGTCAACTGGCTGTGGGGCGAGGTCGAATGGAACTGGTACACCCAGGACGGGCGCAAGCTGCTGTACTGGCACTGGAGCCCGAACAACGGCTGGGCCATGGACCACGAGATCCACGGCTGGAACGAATGCCTGATCGCCTACGTGCTGGCGGCGTCGGCGCCGCGTTATCCGATCGAGCCGCTGGTCTACCACCGCGGCTACGCCACCGGCCACGACTTCATCAACGGCAAGAGCTACTACGGCATCGAACTGCCGCTGGGCCAGCCCTACGGCGGCCCCCTGTTCTTCGCCCATTACTCGTTCTGCGGACTCGACCCGCGCGGGCTGAAGGACCGCTACGCCGACTACTGGGAGCTGAACCTGCGCCACGTGCGCATCAACCACGCCCACTGCGTCACCAACCCGCACCGCCACAAGGGTTACAGCGCCGAGTGCTGGGGCCTCACCGCCAGCGACGAGAAGGGCGGCTACTCGGCGCACGCGCCGGACAACGACAACGGCACCATTTCGCCCACCGCCGCGCTGGCCAGCCTGCCCTATGCCCCGCGCGAGGCGCTGGCCGCGGCACGGCATTTCCTGCGCCGGCACGGCAGCAAGGTCTGGAGCCGCTATGGCTTCGTCGACGCCTTCTGCGAGGCGCAGGACTGGTACGCCGACACCTATCTGGCCATCGACCAGGGGCCGATCGTGGTGATGATGGAGAACCACCGCAGCGGCCTGTTGTGGAAGCTCTTCATGAGCGTACCCGAGGTGCAGGAGGGCCTGCGCCGACTCGGATTCACCAGCCCACATTTGAAATAGGACCCAGCCTTGAGCGAGACGCTGGAGCAGTGGCTGGAGCGCGAGTACCGCCACGCGACGCGGGCAATGCTGCGCAGCGTCTCGGCCGCCGGCATAGTCAAGCGGCGGCCCGGCTTCGGCACTGAGGTGCGCGCCGCGCCCGGCTCGGTGATCGCCTCGCCGGTGCTGGGCGCCTACGATCCGGATCCGGATTACTTCTTCCACTGGTTCCGCGACTCGGCGGTGGTGATGCAGGCGCTGCGCCTGCTCTACCAGGACGGGACGCTCGGCGCCGAGGCGCTGGGCCACTTCGGCGATTTCCTGCGCTTCAACCTGGCGCTGCGCGGACTCGACGGGCGCAGGCTGGCGGCTGATTCCGCCTGGCGCGGACGGACGCAGCCCGAGTTCACCAAATTCCTGCGTGAGAATGTCGACCTGGCCCAGGTGCACGGCGACGCGGTGGCCGCCGAGACCCGCGTCAATCCCGATGGCACGCTGGACTTCTCGAAGTGGGCGCGGCCGCAACACGACGGGCCGCCGCTTCGCGCGCTGGCGCTGCTGGACTGGATCGAGGCCGCAGCGCTGGACGTGGCGGCCGAGGACGACGCAGCGGCGCTGCTGCGCGCCGATCTGTCCTTCACCCGCCGCCACTGGCGCGAGCTTTCCTACGATATCTGGGAGGAGGAACAAGGCCACCACTATTACACCCGCCGCGTCTCGGCCGCGGCGCTGGAGCAGGGCGCCGCCTGGCTGGAGTGCAAGGGCGAGAACGGGGACGCGCAGGCCTGCCGCCGCGAGGCGCAGCTGATCCTTGACGATCTGGACGGCTGGTGGCGCGCCGATGCCGGCTACTATCGCTCGCGCGTGCTGGAAGCCGTCGCGCGCCCGCCCAAGGAGTTGGACATCGCCGTGATCCTGTCGACCATCCACATCGGTGCAACGACCGGCCCCCACTCGGTGCACGACCCGCGCATGCAGGCAACGCTGGACCGGCTGGAGCAGCTGTTCGACTCGCTCTATGCCATCAACCGCGGCCGCGCCGCCGGCACCGCGCCGGCCATGGGCCGCTACCGCGGCGATGTGTATTACTCCGGCGGAGCCTACTATTTCTCCACCCTAGGCGCTGCCGAATTCTGCTTTCTCGCCTCGATGGGCTCGGCCAACGCGGCGCGCTGGATCGCGCGCGGCGACGGCTACCTGGAGACGGTGCGAACCTTCACGCCGCCCGACGGCGAGCTGTCCGAGCAGTTCGACCAGAACGATGGGCGGCAGACTTCGGCGCGGCAGCTGGCCTGGAGCTACGCCGCCCTGATCTCCTGCGCGACGGCGCGGCGCCGCGCCCTGGGTCGCTAGGACCGCGACCATGGCGGACTCCTCCGACGAGGCCGGCACGCCGCCCGAGGAGGCCGCGCATCCGCCGCTGACCGAGCAGCTCGGCCTGGTGCTCGGCGCGCTGCGCGGCTCGCCGGTGCGCCGCACCCTGGTCAGCCTGGTCATCGCCCTCGCGCTGGTGCTGGCGCTCACCGCCTATGGACAGATCCGCCTCGCCGGCTGGAACAAGCCGTTCTTCGACGCGCTGTCGCGGCGCGACCTGCGCGACTTCTTCTTCCAGCTCGGCATGTTCGGCATCATCGTCACCGGCCTGCTGATCCTCAACGTGGCGCAGCGCTACCTGGTGGAGACGCTGAAGTGGCGGCTGCGCGAAGGCCTGGTGCAGGACCTGGTGGCACACTGGATGCAGCCGCGCCGCGCCTTCTGGCTGGCGCACCGCGGCTCGATCGGCGTGAACCCGGACCAGCGCATGCACGAGGACGCGCGCAAGCTGTGCGAGCTGTCGGCCGACTTGGGCGTGGGCCTGTCGCAGGCCTCGATCCTGTTCCTGAGCTTCGCCGGCGTGCTGTGGGTGCTGTCGGCGGACTTCAGCGTGCACTTCGGCGGCGAGGACCATCCCATCCCCGGCTTCATGTTGTGGGCGGCGATCCTCTACGCCGGCGGCGGCTCGCTGCTCAGCTACCGGGTCGGCCGCACCCTGATCAGCCGCAACGCCGAGCGCTACGCCCGCGAGGCCGATCTGCGCTTCTCGCTGGTGCGCATCAACGAACACCTCGACGGCATTTCGCTGGCCGGCGGCGAGACCGACGAGCGGCGCCGGGTGGAGCAGGACCTCGGCGACGTGCTCGGCGCGACACGGCGCCTGGTCACCGGCCTGACCAACCTCACCTGGGTCACCGCCGGCTTCGGCTGGATCACGGTGGCGGCGCCAATCCTGGTGGCGGCACCCCTGTTCTTCGCCGGCAAAATCACCTTCGGCGGCGTGATGATGGCGGCGGCGGCCTTCACCCAGGCGCAGTCCTCGCTGCGCTGGTTCGTCGACAACTTCAGCATCATCGCCGACTGGCGCGCGACCCTGCTGCGTGTCGCCGGCTTCCGCCTGGCCCTGGTCACCGACGGCAGTGAGCGCGGCGGCGCCAGCCACATCGGCTACGCCGAAGGGCCGGCCGGCGAGCTGCTGATCGAGGACCTGGTGGTGGACTCGCCCGGCGGCCACGACGCGCTGAGCGAGCGGCAGGGGCGGGTGCACCCCGGCGAGCGCCTGCTGGTGGCGGCGGCGCCGGGCACCGGCAAGACCCAGCTGTTCCGCGCCCTGGCCGGGCTATGGCCCTGGGGCTCGGGGCGGGTGACGATGCCGGCCGGCGAGGCGGTGCACTACATGCCGCGCGGCACCCCCTACCTGCCGCGCGGCTCGCTACGCGAAGTGCTGGCCTATCCGCTCGACGCCTCCGGCTTCACCGACGAGGCCTGCGCCCGCGCCCTGGCGCGCCTGGGGCTGGAGCGCCTGTCGCCGCTGCTCGACGCGCGCCAGCGCTGGGACCGCGAGCTGAGCCAGGACGAGCAGCTCGGCCTGGCCTTCGCCCGCCTGGCGTTGCAGGCGCCGCCGTGGGTGCTGATCGACGATGCGTTCGGCGTGCTCGACGCCGAGCTGATGGCACGCATCGCCTCGGTGCTGCAACAGGAGCTGGCGCACACCGGTCTGATCCACATCGGGCGTGCCAGCGAAGGCCAGGAGCAGCTGTTCGGCCGCGTGCTGCACCTGGTCAAGGCGGACCAGGCGCCACCCCGGCAAGCCGCGGCTCCCGCGCCATGATCCGAAGCCTGCTCGCCCGTTTTGTCCTGCTGCTGGCGCTGGCGCCGGCCGCGGTGTGCGCCGACAGCTTCGAGTTCCATCCCCCGGCCAGCGCCGACGATCCAGGCGTGCCGGCGCTGATCCGCGACCTGGCCGAGCGCATGCTGCCGGTATATCAGGATGACGATACCGAGCGTTACCTGGCCAATCTCTCGGCGCTCCAGATGGCGGACAGCAACTACGCCGCTGCCGACGACGCGCGCCAGTCGCTCCGCGAGCGGCAGCAGAAATCGGGCAAGGGCCCCGACCCGCGCCAGCCACCCGGCCGCACCGTCGCCCTCGACCTCTACGTCCACGCCCGCACCCTCGCCGCGGCCGGCACCGCGCCGCTGGACCAGGCCTTCGCCCAGGCTTTCCGCGAGGCGGCGCCGAAGCTCGGTGACCGCGAGGCCTATGCCGCCGGCGCCTGGCTGACCGAGCCGGCGGAGCAGGGCCGCGACACGCTGCAGGTGGCCTTCGACCGCAGCCGTGCCGCCGGCGTTCTCAACCAGGACCAGGCGCTGGAGATGGTTTGGACCTGGCTGGCGCTGGACGCGCGGCGCAGCGTCGGCGCGGCCGCGGCGAAGCTGGTCGACGAGGACGGCCGGCGCCGTTACCTCGGCGGCGACGAGGTCGTGATCCGCGGCGCCGGGGGTGACGAGATCCATATCCGCGTGCTGCTGCCGAAAGCCGGCGCCGAGCGCCGCACCGCGCTGCTGCAATACGCGCTGGACCCGGCGCCGGACGATGCGCGCGCCTGCGCCGCACGCGGCTACGCCGGCGTGCTGGCCTACAGCCGCTTGAACGGCGGCAAGGGCGCGCCGGTGCCGTTCCTGCACGAGGGCGAGGATGTGCGCACGGTGATCCGCTGGATCGCCAGGCAGCCGTGGAGCGACGGCCGCGTTGGCCTCTATGGCGACGGCTACGCCGGCTTCGCCGCCTGGTCCGCGGCGAAGCAGCCGCCGCCGGCTCTCAAGGCCATCGCCACCGCCGACCCGATAGCGCCGGGCATCGACTTCCCCGCGCCGGGCCGCGTCTTCCGCAACGATGCCTATGCCTGGGCGCTGGCGGCGCAGTCCGCCGACGGCGGCAGCGGCCGCGACGAGGCGGCCTGGCAGGCGCTGGACCGCAAGTGGTACCGCAGCGGCGCGCCTTATCGCGACTACGACCGCATGGCCGGCGCGCACAACCGCGCCTTCCAGGAGTGGCTGGCGCACCCGAGTTACGATCGCTGGTGGCAGAAGCTGATCCCCTACGGCAAGCAGTTTGGCCGCATCGGCGTGCCGGTGCTGAGCATCAGCGGCTATTACGCGGAGGGCCAAGCCGGCGCGCTCTACTACTTCGGCGAACACCTGCGCCACAAGCCGGACGCGGACCACAGCCTGTTGCTCGGCCCCTGGGCGCAGGGTGCCACGCGCGGCAGCCCGTCGCCGATCCTGCGTGGTTACACCCTGGACCCGGCGGCGCTGTCGGACCTGCGCGAGCTGCGCCTGCGCTGGTTCGACCACGTGTTCCACAACGGCGCGGTGCCGCCGCCGCTGAACGACCGCGTCAGCTACGAGCTGATGGGCGCCAACGACTGGCGCCATGCCGCCTCACTGGAGACGGGGGCGCTGCGCTTCTACCTCGACCCCGCCGGCGACGAACGCCACCGCTTGAGCGCGGCGCTGCCACCGGACTCGGCCTACACCAGCCTGGTGGTCAACCTCGCCGACCGCCGCGAGTCCAACCCGCCGCCGCAGCCGAACATCGCCGGCCGCATCCCGCCGCCGCGCGATGGCCTGGTCTTCGCCAGCGAGCCGCTGGCGCAGCCTCTGGACCTGGGCGGCGCGCTGAGCGGCCAGCTCGATTTCATGCTCAACCGTCAGGATGTGGACCTGAGCCTGAAGCTTTACGAACAACTCGCCGACGGCAGCGGCGTGCAGCTCGCCGCGCCCTGCGAGTTCCGCGGCAGCTATGCCGGCGACCGCACGCAGCGCCACATGCTGCTCGACGGCGTGCGCCAGCAGCTGCCGTTCCGCTGCGAGCAGTGGCTGGGCCGCCGGGTGCAGGCCGGCAGCCGCCTGGTGCTGCTGCTGGAAGTGCTGAAGCGGCCGGACCGGCAGATCAACTACGGCGGCGGCGGCGAAGTCAGCGGCGAGACACTGGAATACGTGCTGCACCACATCAAGCTGCACTGGTATGGCGGCAGCTACATCGAGCTGCCGGTGCGCAAATAAAGCTTCATGACTCGTCATTCCCGCGAAAGCGGGAATCCAGCGTGCTACCACCATACACCGCTGGTGGTTTTCCTGGATCCTCGCTTTCGCGGGGATGACGAGTCATGGGGAAGGCGCCTGCTGCACCCGATACACCGGATACAAATCCAGCCGCTCATCCCAGGACGGCGAACGGCGGTAGAAAAAGTCGAGCCGCGCCTGCGGGTCGTGGGCGAACTTCTCGTCGCTGTCGAGCCGGTTGCGGAACTCCTGCGCCAGTGCCGGATCGCTGGCCAGCATCTGCTGCGCCACCTGCTCGGCGACGTAAGGCTCCATGTACTCCTTCTGCTCGAAGGCGCTGTTGAAGAAGCCCCAGGCGGCGAACGAGTCCGACGCCTGCGGCTCGAGCAGCGCCAGCACCAGGCGCGCTTCCGGCTGGGCCAGCGGCACATAGAGCGAGCCGGCCGGCACCTCGCGGGTCTCGGCTTTCCATTCGCCCTTCAGCGCCGGCATGGCGCGGCCCTCGAACGGCGGCTTGGAAAGGTCAGCCTCAGTGGCGCGGAAGGTCTCCAGCTGGAGCTTGCCCGGTGGCGCATCGAGCCGGCGGAAGCTGATGCCGTGCAGGGCCAGCTTCTGGCCGATCTCTGCCGCCCAGGCGGCCGGCACGATATAGCCGGCCTTGGGCGCCCGCAGTTCGAGGCTGGGCTTGACCGTGTCTTTCAGCGGCACGTGCCAGACCTCCGGCTTGGCCGTGTCGTAGCGTGTGACCAGGCCGCCGGAGACCGAGGAGGGCTCGCGCACATAGGCATAGCCGAGGAAGTCGATGGTGCGCACGTGCTCACCGGCCTCGAAGTTCAGCGGCACCGGCTCGCCACCCAGCTTCGCCGCGTGCTCGTCGGCACGATGCGCAGTGCGCAGCCAGGACGGGCCACGCGTGGCGACCTGTTCGGCCAGCGCGACGATGGTGTTGTGGGTGATGCGCACGCGCGTCGCATAGTCCTTCCAGGAGTGCGTCTCCACCAGCATGGACAGGCGGTTGCGCAGACCCCAGTAGCCGGTGGAGAAGCGCGGCGTGGCCACCTGCACCTCGAAGCCGGAGGCCGGATCGTCGGTGCGCTCGAAGCTCGGGTAGAAATCCAGCGGCAGCGAGCCGGCGGCGGCCAGGCGCTTGTTGGTCTCCTTCTGCATCTCGGCTGCGGCCTCGCGCAGGCCACTGTCGCCGGCGTAGAGCGGCTCGACCGTGATCGAGACGTCATGGCGGAAGTTGGCACCGTCGGTGACGTGCAGGTCGGCGTAGACCAGCGGGTCCCACTGGTCGAGCAGCCGCAGCATCGCCTGCATCTCCGGCGCGTCGGCCTTCATGTAGTCGCGGTTGAGGTTGAGGTTC
>CAYWPB010000124.1:0-9612 GCA_964458725.1 uncultured Nevskia sp.
GCCGGCGGTATCCGCCAGGCCATCGCCAACGCCAAGGCCCTCAACGCCGGCGTGCCGCTGATGACCGAGGCCGAGGACCTGGACGAGGCACGTGCCGCGCTGGAAGCGGACGTGGACCTGCTGCTGGTGGACGAATTCCCGCTGCCGCAGCTGCGCGAAGCGGTGGCACTGACCCGCGCCCATCGCCAGGCCGGCGGCAAGACTGTGATCGAGTACTCCGGCAGCACCAATCTCGATAACATCCGCCCGATCGCCGAGACCGGCGTGGACCGCATCTCCATCGGCGCCATCACCAAGCATGTGCGCGCGGTGGATCTGTCGATGCGCTTCGACAGCTAGAAAGCGTTCCTCACGCAAAGACGCAAAGACACAGCCAAGAACAGCGGAACTCTTCTTGAGTTGTGCTTGCTTGGCTGTCTTTGCGCCTTTGCGTGAGATAGCTTTGCTTCTTAGCCCGGATTCAGCCGATCCGCCGCCCGGTGCTTCATCGCCCGCCCTTCCGGTTCTCCGGCCAGGAAACGCAGGACGGCCGTATTGAACGCCTGCGGCGCTTCCAGCGGCAGGGCATGGTGCATGCCGGCGAAGATCTTCAGGCGCGCATCGCGCAGCAGGCGGGCAAAGGCCTCGGCGTCGGCCACTGGAAAGTAGTCGTGCTCGGCCGCCAGCACCAGCACCGGCATGGTCAGCCGCTCCAGCTGCTCCAGCACGTTCCAGCCGAGCAGGGCCTTGAGGGTTTCCAGGTAGACGCCGCGGTCGTTGGCCAGGCCGCCGGCGGTGGCGCGGTCACGCAGGTCCTGCTGGTCGGGGTTGGGAAACAGCTTGGCCGCGACCGCATTGGACAGCCGCTGCGGCCCGAACACGCCCATCATCAGATAGCGGTAGGCGAACAGGATGCGCTTGCCGAAGGTATTGGTTTGAAAGCTCGGCAGGGTGTCGGCAGCGACCAGGCGCCGGATCCGCTCGGGACGGTCCACCGCCATCTGCAAGGCCACCGCCCCACCCATCGAATGCCCGATCAGATGGAAGCCGTCCACGCCGAGCCGCTCCAGCAGCAGCCAGATGTCGCCGGCGAAGGTGGCGACGCCATAGTTGCCGGAGCGCTCGGACAGGCCGAAGCCGCGCAGGTCCGGCGCGATCACGCGGTAGGCCTCGGCGAAGGCCGGCAGGTTGAACTCCCAGTCGCGGCGGCTCGCGCCGATGCCGTGCAGCAGCACCAGCGGCTCACCCTGGCCCGCCTCCTCGTAGTGGAGACGGACGCCGGGCAGGTCCGCGTAGGGCATCTAGCGGGTGCCGCCGGCCGGCGTCGGCGTGCAGAAGCAGTAGGCGTAGACCCCGCGCGGATCGTTGAAGCGGCGCAGCAGCTGCGCGGCGTCCTCCAGCGGCGCCCTGACCAGGCTGTGCTGCGGCAACAGCGCGGCGAGGAACGAAAGGTCCGCGTGGGAGCCGCCGAGCAGGCGGCCCAGCCAGCCGCTGAACACGTCGCGCTCCGGCTGCAGCTCCTGGATGCGGTAGCCGCCCTGCTTGAGGTTGGCGAGCTTGGCGGCGGCGGCTTCGGCGTCCTCGATGCCACCGAGGTTGTCGACCAGGCCCAGGCCCTTGGCGGCGACGCCGCTCCAGACGCGGCCGCGGGCGATGCTGTCGACCTTCTCCACCGGCAAATTGCGGCCCTTGGCCACGCCGGCGATGAACTCGTGATAGCCGCGCTCGATGGTGGACTGGACGATGACCTTCATCTCCGGCGTCAGCGGACGGTCCATGCGGAAGGCGCCGGCCAGCGGCGTGGTGCCGACGCCGTCGGTGTGGATGCCGAGCTTGTTGAGCGGCTGGTCGACGGTCGGGATCAGGCCGAAGATGCCGATCGAACCGGTGATGGTCGAGGGCTCGGCCCAGATCTGCGAGGCGGCCATCGAGATCCAGTAGCCGCCCGAGGCGGCCAGGTTGCCCATCGACACCACCACCGGCTTGTCGTCGTCCTGCAGCGCCTCGACCGCGCGGCGGATCTTCTCCGAGGCGAAGACGCTGCCGCCGGGCGAGTCGACGCGCAGCACCACCGCCTTGACGTCGTCGTCGCGCCGCGCCTGGTCGAGCAGGCTGGAGATGGTGTCGCCGCCGGCATTGTCGACGTCGCTTTCGCCGTCAACGATCTCGCCCTGCGCCACCACCAACGCGATGCGGGTGGCGGGCTGCGGCTTGGCCTCGCGCTTGACCGCGCGCAGGTAGTCGCTGAAGCCGATCTGGCGGAAGCTGCCCTTGTCCTTGTCGTATCCGACCTTGTCCGACATGCGCTTGCGGAACTGCGCCAGCGTCTCGACGCGGTTTACCAGGTGCGCGTCCAGCGCGTAGGGCGCGGCGTCGCCGGCGCGCTTGAGCAGCTCCGGCGCGAAGTTGCGGGCATAGCTGTCGGCGGCGCGCTCGGGAAGCTTGCGGGCGCTGGACACCGACTGGTTGTAGACGTCCCACAGGTCGTTGAGCCAGGCCTGGTTGGCGGCCTTGGCCTCGGGCGACATGTCGTTGCGCAGGAACGGCTCCACCGCCGACTTGTACTCGCCGACACGGAACACGTTGATCTGCACGCCGAGCTTGTCCAGCCCGTCCTTGAAGTAGTTCCCGTAGACGCCGTAGCCCTGCAGCATCAGCTCGCCCATCGGGTCGAGCGAGACCTCGTCGGCCTGAGAGGCGATGAAGTACTGGTTCTGGTCGTAGGACTCACCGTAGACGTAGATCGGCTTGCCGGCGGCGCGGAACTTCTTCATCGCCACTGCCAGCTCCTGCATCTGCGGCAGGCCGACCGACTCCATCTCGTCCAGGCGCAGCACCGCGAACGGCACGCGCGCGTCGGTGGCGGCCGCGGTCAATGCGGCGGTGAGGTCGCGCAGCAGGGTCTGCGAGGGCTTGGTCTGGCCGAGCTGGCGCAGCAGGGTCTGGCCGGTACTGTTGGTCTGGTCGACGACGTTGCCGGTTGGAATCAGGGCCAGGGCGATGTTGTTTTCCACATGCACCGGCGGGCCGCCCTGGAAGGCGAACCAGAGCAGGCCGAGGATGACGACGATCCATAGCGCAAAGACCAGGCGGTACAGGCCGATCAGGATGCGCCAGATCCAGCCGAAGAAGCGCAGCACGGGATTCTTGGTTTCGCTCATTGAGGGATGTTCAGGGGAAAGCGGCGGAAAATTCCTGCGGCAAGTATGGCACGGCGTCCAGGCGGCGGTTGTCGGAACGCCGCAAACCCGCGTCCCTGGCCGGTTTGGCGGCTGCCGCAGGTTCCGTGGCGGAGGCTGGTGGCAGGCCCTCGCGGCAGGGTTGCGGGAGAACCCTGCTCGATAGTAACTGTCTATTCATCGGATAAAAACATTTATCTGGTTTTATCGTGCTCGGGCACCTAGAATGCCTCTCGCACGGTGGGGCTGAGCTTCGACCGTGTCCGCAGCTGGACTGTTCCGCATCCATTGCCTGGCTTGGATGCACCCGCATATTCAACCGTTCAAAGGAGTTTGATGATGAGCGTTCTCGTCGGCCGCCCCGCCCCCGACTTCACCGCCGCCGCCGTGCTCGGCGACGGCTCGATCACCGAAAGCTTCAAGCTGTCCGATTTCAAGGGCAAGAAGTACGTCGCGCTGTTCTTCTGGCCGCTGGACTTCACCTTCGTCTGCCCGTCCGAGATCATCGCGCACAACAACCGCATCAAGCAGTTCGAGGAGCGCGGAGTGCAGCTGATCGGCGTGTCGATCGACTCGCAATTCACCCACTTCGCCTGGCGCGCCACCCCGGTCAACAAGGGCGGCATCGGCGAGGTCAAGTTCCCGATGGTGGCCGACGTCAGCCACCAGATCACCCGTGACTACGGCATCGAGAACGCCGGCGGCGTGGCGCTGCGCGGCTCCTTCCTGATCGACAAGAACGGCATCGTGCAGCACCAGGTCGTCAACAACCTGCCGCTGGGCCGCGAGGTCGACGAGCTGCTGCGCGTGGTCGACGCCCTGCAGTTCACCGAGCAGCACGGCGAGGTCTGCCCGGCTGGCTGGAAGAAGGGCGACGAAGCCATGAAGCCGACCGCCGACGGCGTGGCCAGCTACCTGGCCAAGCACGCAGAAGCGCTGTAAAGCATTTCAAAGCAGCGGGCTGCCCCCTCCCGCCCATCCGGGAGGGGGCCTTTCTAAACTGTCATCCTTACCGCATCCGCTTCACATCAGGAACGCCATGAGCAAGCATCACCGCCTCGTCATCCTCGGCTCCGGCCCCGCCGGCTACACCGCCGCTGTCTACGCCGCGCGCGCCAACCTCAAGCCGGTGCTCGTCACCGGACTCGCGCAGGGCGGCCAGTTGATGACGACCACCGAGGTCGACAACTGGCCCGGCGACGTGCATGGCCTGATGGGCCCGGACCTGATGGAGCGCATGCGCAAGCACGCCGAGCGCTTCGACACGCAGTTCGTGTTCGACCACATCCACCAGGTCGACCTGAAGAACCGCCCGTTCAAGCTCAAGGGCGACCAGGGCGAATACAGCTGCGACGCGCTGATCATCGCCACCGGCGCCAGCGCCATGTACCTGGGCCTGGATTCCGAGCAGTCCTTCCGCGGCAAGGGCGTCTCCGCCTGCGCCACCTGCGACGGCTTCTTCTACAAGGGCCAGGACGTGCTGGTAGTGGGCGGCGGCAACACCGCGGTGGAAGAGGCGCTGTACCTGGCCAACATCGCCAACAAGGTCACCATCGTGCACCGCCGCGACAAGTTCCGCGGCGAGAAGATCCTGCACGACAAGCTGTTCAAGAAGGCCGCCGAGGGCAAGGTCGAGATCGTCTTCAACTCGACCCTGGACGAGGTGCTGGGCGATGCGTCCGGCGTCACCGGCGCGCGCATCAGGAACAATGACGGCTCGACCCGCGACATCGCGGTGAAGGGGGTGTTCATCGCTATCGGCCACTCGCCCAACACGGCGATGTTCGAAGGCCAGCTGGAGATGCACAACGGCTACCTCAAGGTGCGCAGCGGCAGCAACGGCGGCGCCACCGAAACCAGCGTGCCGGGCGTGTTCGCCGCCGGCGATGTCATGGACCACGTCTACCGCCAGGCCATCACCTCGGCCGGCACCGGTTGCCAGGCCGCGCTCGACGCCGAGAAGTTCCTCGACAAGATCCCGGAAAAAATGCCCTCAGCGAACTAAGCCACGCGCCGTAAGTCAGCGGCAAAGAAAATCCCGGCGTCCGCCGGGATTTTTCTTTAGAGCGCCGACCCGCGTTGCCATTCGCCGCCCGGCCGGGCAAGCTTCGGCCTACGAGCCCACCCCAGAACCGGGCCGGATGCCAGGAGCAGGGCGATGAAAATGAAGCTGTACCTGAGCCTGACCTCGCCATATGCGCGCAAGGTGCGCATGGTGGTGCGCGAGCTGGGCCTGGCCGACCTGGTCCAGGAGACCGCGGTCGACCCGTGGAACGCCGGCGCCGACTTCCTCGCCGCCAATCCGCTCAGCAAGGTGCCGACCCTGGTCACCGACAAGGGCGAGGCCCTGCCCGACAGCAGGCTCATCATCGAATACCTGCTGACCCGTGGCCGTGGCCTGGCCGCCCTGCCCCGCGGCGCGCAGCGCTGGGCCCTGCTGCGCCGGCAGCAGCTGGCCGAGGGCATCATCGACGCCGCGGTGGCGATGCGCCTGGAAAAGACCATGCGGCCGCCGGAGTTCGCGTTCCAGGGCTGGCTCGACCGTCAGGCGGCAGCGATCAACCGCGCGCTCGACGCGCTGGACCTGGATGCGGGCGAGCTGTTGCACGAGGGCTCGATCCGCACGGTGGAGATCGCGGTCGGCGCCGCGCTCGGCTACCTCGACTTCCGCCACCCGCAACTGGAATGGCGTCACGGCCGGGAGCGCCTGGCCAGCTGGTACTTCAGCTTCGCGCAGCGGCCCTGCATGCAGGCCACGCAGCCGCCCGCCGCCTGATGCCCGCGCTGCGACTCTACGTACTGGCGCTGCTGCTGACCATGGGCGCGCTGCTGCAGGGCTGCGCCAACATGGGCAGCGGACAGGAAAAAGTCGCGCGCGAAACCATCATCGAAACCGCGCTGGGCCAGGTCGGCCGCCCCTACCGCTACGGCGGCGACAGCCCGGCCGGCTTCGATTGCAGCGGCCTGGTCGCCTACAGCTATGCCGAGGCCGGCATCCAGTTGCCGCACAGCACCACGGCGCTGCGCAAGGCCGGCTCGCGCATCGACCTCGACGAGGCGCGCCCGGGCGATCTGCTGTTCTACCGCTTCGACCGAAGCCCCAATGCGCTGCACGTGGCCATCTACCTGGGCCACGGCAAGATGGTGCACGCCCCGGCGCGCGGCAAGCAGGTCTCGGTGATCCACCTCGATGACACACCCTGGCCGGACCGGTTTCTCGCGGCGGAGCGCTTGATCCCCTAGGACGAAAAAGCATTCGCGCAAAGGCCGCAAGGAACGCAAAGTAAGCGCGCAAAGAAAGCTTCAAGAAAAAACTTTTGAAGTTCTTTGCGCGCTTACTTTGCGTCTTGGCGGCTTTGCGCGAGATCGCTTTTTGCTTTTTCCGCCCAGCCAAACCGACGCGCGCAAAAAAGCCGGCGCCGCAATGCGGCGCCGGCCTTGCAACCAAACCCGGACCGGATCAGCCGGTCCCGGCGCTCTTTAGCTGAGCTTTTCCTTGATGCGGGCGGCCTTGCCGGCCAAGCCACGCAGGTAGTAGAGCTTGGAGCGCGCGACGTCGCCGCGACGCTTGACCGAAATCTCGGCGACCTGCTGGCTGTAGGTCTGGAACACGCGCTCCACACCCTCGCCGTGGCTGATCTTGCGGACGGTAAACGCGGAGTTCAGGCCGCGCGAACGGACGGCGATGACCACGCCCTCGAAGGCCTGCAGACGCTCGCGGTCGCCTTCCTTCACCTTCACCTTCACCTCGACCGTGTCGCCGGCGCGGAAATCCGGGACCGTCTTGGACTGCATCTGCTCCGCTTCAAGCTGCTGGATGATGTTGCTCATGTCTGTCTTCCTAAAGTCCTTCGAACATCCTTGCTTCGTAATGTCCGGCCATCCTTAGCCGAACCACTCAGTCCTGCCCTGCCGCGCCGCTTTCGCTGATGAACTCGCGCAACAGCTTCGTCTGTTCCTGATTCAACTCCAGACCCTGCAGCAGGTCCGGCCGTTTCAACCACGTGGCGCCGAGCGCCTGCTTCAGCCGCCAGCGCGCCACCTTCGCGTGGTCGCCCGACAGCAGCACCTCCGGCACCGGCAGATCGCGCCAATGCTCCGGCCGCGTGTAGTGCGGGTGGTCCAGGAGCCCCGCGCTGAACGAATCGTTCTGCGCCGACTGCTCGTGGCCCAGCGCGCCGGGCAACCAGCGCGACACCGCATCCACCAGCGCCATCGCCGGCAGCTCGCCTCCGGAGAGGACGAAATCACCCAGCGACAGCTCCACATCCACCGCGCCCATGGCGCGTTCGTCCGGCCCTTCATAGCGGCCGCACAGCAGCACCAGCGCCGGCTCCTGCGCCAGCCGCCGCACCCATTGCTGGGTCAGCGGCTCGCCCTGCGGGCTCAGCGCGATGACTTTGGCCATCCCGCCCACCGACTCCTTGGCCGCGGCGATCGCCTGCGTCAGGGGCTCGGCTTCCATCACCATGCCTGGGCCGCCGCCATAAGGCCGATCGTCCACCCGGCGGTCGCGGTCCGCGCTGTAATCGCGGATGTCCCGCGCCCTCAGCTCCAGCACGCCGGCCTCCGCCGCCTTGCGGGGGATGCCGAACCGCACCACCTGCTCCACCAGCTCCGGGAACAGGGTCAATATCTCGATCTTCACGGCGCTCTGCCGGTGCTTCAGTAGTCCGGGGCCCAGTCGGCGACGATGCGCCGGGACTCCAGATCCACCGACCGGATGATCGGCCCGACCACGAACGGGATCAGCCGTTCCTGTTCGCCGTCATCCAGCACCAGCACGTCCTGCGCGCCGTTTTCCATCACGCTAGCGACCCGCCCGAGCGGCTCGCCGGCGTTTGACACCACTTCCAGGCCGACCAGGTCGTCCCAGTAGTAACTGCCCGGGGGAGCCTTGGGCAGCGCCGAGCGCTCCACCTGGATCTCGGCGCCGATCAGGGCCGCGGCCAGGTCCCGGTCCTCGATCGGCGCGCCCTGGGCGTCGCTGATCCGGGCCACCAGGCCGGCGCCGTGAACCCTTCCCTCGATCAGCCTGGCCTCATAGGCCTGCGCGGTGTTCAGCCACCAGCGCGGGTAATCGAGCAGGTTCCCGGCGGGCCGGGTGTACGACTGCAGCTTGACCCAGCCGCGCACGCCGAAGACACCGGCGACGCGTCCGAGCGTGACCTTGCGGGTCACCTTAGGCCGCGGTCTCCGCAACCGGGGCCGCCGGAGCCACACCCTTCACCAGGAAGGCCACGCGCTCGGAGATCTGCGCGCCCTTGCCCTTCCAGTACTCGACGCGGGCGGTGTCCACCACCAGCTTCTGCTCACCGCCCTTGGCGTTCGGGTTGTAGTAGCCCAGGCGCTCGATGAACTTGCCATCGCGCGAGGACCGGCTTTCGGTCGCCACGACGTGGTAGAACGGACGCTTCTTGGCGCCGGCGCGAGCCAGACGAATCTTCACCATGTTTTCAAACTCTCTGCCAAACCTACGGATGGTCCGCGCCAGCGTGCGCGAAAGCGCGAGATTTTAACGGGATAGGGGCCAAAAATCAAAGACTTTGGCGTTAATGCGGCAAGCAAGAGCATTCCACGCAAAGACGCCAAGAAGCGCGAAGACGCAAAGAAAAACAAATAGTTACCGGAAAACACTCGCAACTATCGCGAATGCAAAAGCTGTTCTTCGCGGACTTTGCGCTACTTCGCGCCTTTGCGTGAGACGCTTTTTACCGGCCTCAGCGCATCATTCCGGGCGGCAGGCGCCCGGCCAGGCTGCGCATCATTTTGGCCATGCCGCCGCCGGACAGCTTTTTCATCATGTCCTTGGTCTGCTCGAACTGGCGCAGCAGCTTGTTGACCTCCTGTACCTCCAGGCCGGCGCCGGCGGCGATGCGGCGCTTGCGCGAGGCCTTGATCAGGTCCGGGAAGCGGCGCTCCTGCGGCGTCATCGAATTGATGATGGCGAGGGCGCGCTTGATCTCCTTTTCCGGCTGCACCTTTTGCAGCTGGGCCTGCATCTTGGCCCCGCCCGGCAGCTTCTCCAGCAGCGACTCGACGCCGCCCATGTTCTGCATCTGCTGCATCTGCTCGCGGAAGTCGGCCAGGTCGAAGCTCTTCTTGTTCTTGAGTTTGCTGGCCAGCTTGGCGGCGGACTCGGCGTCGACCTTGCGCGCCGTCTCCTCGATCATGCCGAGCACATCGCCCTGGCCGAGGATGCGCGAGGCGATGCGGTCGGGGTGGAACACTTCCAGCGCCGGCGATTTCTCGCCGACGCCGATGAATTTGACCGGCTTGCCGGTGACGTGGCGCACCGACAGCGCGGCGCCGCCGCGCGAATCGCCGTCGGCCTTGGTCAGCACTACGCCGGTCAGCGGCACCGTATCGCCGAAGGCCTTGGCGGTCTTGGCGGCGTCCTGGCCGGTCATCGAGTCGACCACGAACAGCGTCTCGATCGGATCGAGCGCGGCGT
>CAYWPB010000125.1:0-9602 GCA_964458725.1 uncultured Nevskia sp.
CGGCGATCCGCCCCGCAGTGGTCTGCGGCTTCGCTCTGGGCAATCCGATGAA
Organism: uncultured Nevskia sp.; assembly: GCA_964458725.1. Taxonomy (GTDB): domain Bacteria; phylum Pseudomonadota; class Gammaproteobacteria; order Nevskiales; family Nevskiaceae; genus Nevskia. The sequence goes on from CAYWPB010000125.1 coordinate 53, forward strand.
CCTGGTGCTGGTGATCGCCGTCTACGCCGCGATGTCGAAGGAGCTGGGCCTGCCGCTGCGCTTCCCGGGCAGGCCCGGCGCCTGCGACAAGCTGCTGGAGATGACCGACGCCGGCCTGCTGGCGCGGGCCACGGTGTGGGCGGCGACTGATCCACGCTGCGCCAACCAGGCGTTCAACATCAACAACGGCGTTCATGAGCCCATCCGGTCAACGCAACGCCGGCTCGCTCCGGCGTGCATAGACTGGGCCCCGCGGGCCTGATGCAGAACCCACCGCAGCCCGAAACCATCTTTTCCATTTCGTTGAAGATGCGCCGGGCCTGCGCTAGGCTCGCGGCTCATTTCCCGGAGCAAGACCATGGCCTGCGAGTGGGTGGAACTGCCGGACCTGTTCCTGTTCGTGCGCGCCATCTCCACCGGCAGCCTGTCGGCGGCGGGGCGCAGCCTGAAGATTTCCCCGGCAGTGGCCAGCAAGCGGCTGGCGCGGCTGGAGCAGACCCTGGGAGTGCGGCTGGTGCAGCGCAGCTCGCGGCGCCTGAGCCTGACCGAGGAGGGTGCCGCCTACTACGAACGGGTCGCGCCGCTGCTGACCCAGCTGGAGGAGGCCGGCGCAGCCGCCGCGGGCCCGCGCGCCGAGGTGCAAGGCACGCTGCGCGTCACCGCCACCAACGCCTTCGGCCGCCGCTGGCTGGGACCGCTCGCCGCCGAATTCTGCCGCGCCCATCCCAAGGTCACGGTGAATCTGCACCTCAGCGACGAGGTGGAGGACCTGCTCGCCGGCGGCCTCGATCTGGCGGTCCGCATCGGCCAGCCGCAGGGCTCCAGCTGCATCGCCCGCCGCGTCGCCACCAACCGCCAGCTGCTGGTCGCAGCACCCGCCTACCTGAAGAAGCACGGCAGGCCGCACCGCCCCGCCGATTTATCGCAGCACCGCTGCATCCCGCTGTTGCGCCCGGGCCGCGACACTGCCACCTGGCATTTCCGCATGGCGGAGGGCCCGCTGGCGCTGCCGATCGGCGGTCCGCTCGGCACCAACAGCGGCGAACTGGCCCACGACTGGGCTCGCCGTGGCGAAGGCATCACCCGCAAATCGGTGTGGGACGTTGCCGACGATCTCGTCGCCGGCAAGCTGGTCAGCGTGCTCGATGACTACATCGACGAGCCCGCCGACATCCATGTGCTCTATCCCAGCCGCCGTTTCGTGCCGCCGCGGGTGCGGCGCTTCATCGAATTTCTGGAGACCCGCTTGGCGAAAGCGGAGCGCGGCGTGTTTGCCGCCGCCGGGCAGCCGCAGCCGCGCCGGGAGGCCGCCTGAAAGCTCAGGCCTGCCGCCGTGCGGCCTGAATCCCGGCCTGCCGTCCGAAGAACGTCGCATCCGCCAGTGACAGGCCCGAGCTGTACCCCGCCCCCCACCGCGGCAGGCCGCAGGCGGTGCGCCCGGCCGCATACAGCCCGGCGATCGGCTGGCGGTCCGCGTCGAGCACCTCGCCGGTGGGCAGGGTATCCAGCCCGCCCAGGGTGAAGTGCGAGTAGAAGCAAATGTCGATCCGGCAATCCAGCGCCACCAATGGCGGCACCGTCAGCGGCTTGAGCCACTTGGCCCCCTTGCGGAACAAAGGATCCGTGCCCTGCGCCGCATAACGGTTATACAGCTCGACCGTCGATACCAGCGCCCCTTCCGGCAGATCCAGATCCTTCTCCACCTCGGCCCAGCTCTCGCCCGCCGCGGCGATGCCGATGTTGGCGAACTTGCCGAACTCCGGCTCGGCGTAGGTCTCGTGATCCTGCAGCAGGAAGATGCGGTTGCCGGCCTGCTGCAGGATGTGCTGCGAGACGCGGCCGTGGTAGCAATCCTCGTTGATGAAGCGCTGGCCGCGCTCGTTGACGAAGATGCCCTTGATCAGCGACTCCGGCGGATACCACGGCAGGGTGACGAAGCACTCGTTCATGTTGATCGCGGCGCCGCCGACGCTCTGGCCGAGCAGGATGCCGGAGCCGTCGTCGACCGTGCCGATCGGATGCTGCGAGCGCAGCACGTGCGGCGCGTGGCGCCGCACCATATCGCGGTTCATGACGAAGCCGCCGGCGCAGAGGATCACGCCGCGGCGCGTGCGCACGAACTGGTCGACGTTGTCGATGCGCACCACCACGCCGTGCACGCGGTTGGACTCGTCGGCGACAAGGGCCAGCACACGCGCGTTGCAGCGCACCTCCACCCCGGCGTCCGCCACGCGCCGCGCCAGCACGTCCATCAGGTAACGGCCGCCGCCCATGCCCAGCCACTGTGGCGTGTGGCCGCGCGGGCAGGGTTTGGCCTGCTCGACGAAGGGCCAGGCCTCCTCGCTGCCGCTCCAGATCAGGCAGTCGTCGGTGCTGGGCTCGACGATGCGCTGCGGAATGGAGGAGTTCTTGTACTTCACCCCCTGCGCCTGCAGCCACTCGAAGTGAGTCAGGCTGTTGTCGGCGTAGGAGCGGACCTTGTCGGCGTCGGCATTGGGGCCGCCTGCCATCAACAGGTACTGGTACAGGTCCTCGGTGGCGTCGCTGAAGCCGGCGCTGCGCTGGATCGACGTGCCGCCATTGCCGCCCAGGTACATCTCCCCGCCCGACAGGGCCGAGGTGCCGCCGCTGCCGGCCGTCACCTCGAACAGGGTCACCTGCGCCCCTGCCCGCTTCGCTTCCAGCGCCGCGCAGGCGCCGGCCGCGCCGAAGCCGACCACCGCCACCTCGGTTTCCAGGTCCCAATGCCGGACTTGCGACAGGCGGCAGGGCTGGTTGCGCGAATAGGAAGCGGTCATGGCCTGAAGCTCAGTAGTGGATGGTGCCGGTGATGCCGTAAGTGGCGGGGTCGTTGAAATAGGCCGGCGTCATGTTGCCGAAGCCCGGGCCGAAGTCGATCAGGTTGGTGGCCACCGCCTCGTCGGTGACGTTGCGCCCCCACAGCGCGAGCTCGCCCCAGATCTTGTCGCTGATCGGGATCTGGGTCAGCGCCAGGCGCAGGTTGAGCAGGCCGTAGCCCTTGACGTGGGTGTTGTTGGCGAACTGCTTGGTGGCGTCATAGCCCGGCGCGCCGGGCGTGGTGCTGAGCTGATAGGGATACAGGAAGAAGCCGCTGGTGTAGGCGTAGTCGGCGGTTCCCTCCAGGGTGCCCCAGCCGGTGCGCAGGAAGCGGCTGTTGGCCACCAGGTTGAAGGTGCCGCGTGGCGCATGGACGAAGGCGCGGTTGTCCTTGACCTGGTCGCACTGGTGGGTCACCGGATCGCAGTTGTCGTCGAAGGAGTTGTAGTGCGCATCCAGGTAGGCGTAGTTGGCCGAGATGCGCGTGCCTCGCACCGGGGTCACTGCGCCTTCCAGTTCCACACCCCGCACAGTGGCCTGGCCGGCGTTGCGGATGATCGAGGCGGCGGCACCCTGCCCGGTGAAAATGGACTCCTGCAGGTTGCGGATATTGTTGTTGAATATCGCGGCGTTCAGCTCAGCCCGGTTATCGAAGAACGAGGACTTCGCACCCAGCTCGATGGTGATCTGCTTTTCGGGCTGGAAGGGCGTGTGAACCTCGTTCGGGTCGTCGGTCTCGCCATTGAAGCCGCCGCTCTTGAAGCCCTGCGAATAGCGGATGTAGGTGTTGAGGTTCCGGTTGACCCGGTAGGCAGCTGTGAACGACGGTGTCAGCGCCTCGAAACGGCCAACGGAGTGACCGGTTCCCTCGGGGACGATGTATAGGAAGGGTTGCCCCGCCGGCGGCGTGCAGCCGGCAGCGGCGGCATTGCAGCCGAAGATGCGGTCCCCACCCTTCAGCTCTTCGGTGTAGCGCAGGCCGGCGGTCAGGGTCAGGGCTTCAGTCAGCTTGTAGTCGACCTGGCCATACGGCGCCCAGGCGTCCGAGCGGGTGCCGTAGCGCGAGTCGTACACGGCACCGCCGAGGAAGAAGGTCTGCGGGTTGTTGGTGAAGCCGTCGTCGTGGAAGTAGTACAGGCCGCCGACGTAGTTCCAGCGTCCTTCGTGGCCCACCCATTGCAGTTCCTGCGAAAACTGGTGGTATTTGGTGAACCGCTGTGTATCCGCCAGCGCGACCGGCGTGCCATCCAGGTCCTCGGCGTCGCGGCTGTTGAGGTGGCGGTAGGCGGTGATCGACTTGAACTGGTTGTTGGGATCAACGTCCCAGGTCAGGGTGAAGGAGTGGCCCTGAGTGTTGACGTGCTCGAAAGAAGGCCCGTCAATGCTGGCGGTGGTCTGGCGCTGCTGCGAGAGGTACGGCGACATGGCCGCGTAGAACGGGAACGCGGGGTCCAGCCGGTACAGCTGGCTGAACATGTTGTTTTCCTCGATATTGCTCAGATCGAAACGATAGGTGCCCTTGAGGCCAGGGGCGAAGTCCAGGTTCATGGCGGCGCGGAAGGCGCTGTTGCCGCGGTTGTTGAGGCTGTCGACCGAGCTGCCCGGGGTGGTCTTGACCCAGCCGTCGCGCTGGTCGGAAAGGGCGCCGAATGCCAGGCTGACAATGCTGAACTTGGGCAGGTCGAGCGACACCTTTTCGACGTGGGCGCCATAGTTGCCGCCGCCGGCGCTGGCGGTGACGCCTAGCTCGCCGGTGGGCTCGCGCGTCACCAGGTTGATCGCACCGCCGATGGTGTTGCGGCCGTACAGGGTGCCCTGCGGACCGCGCAGCACTTCGACCCGGTTCAGGTCGACCACGTCGAACACCGAGCCCTGCGCCTTGCCGAGAAACACGCCGTCGAGATAAGTGCCGACCGCCGTATCCCAGTAGATGGCCGGATTGATCTGCACGTTGCCGCGAATCGCCACCTGGGCGACGCCGCGGTTGGAGGGCGACTGCTCGACCTGCAGGCCCGGCGCCAGGGCGCTCAGGTCGGCGATATCCTCGATGCCGCGGGTCTCAAGCTGGCGGCTGGTGATGGCGGTCACGGCAACCGGCACGTCCTCCAGCTTCTGCTCGCGCTTCTGGGCCGTGACCACCACCGCCCCGAGCGTTTCCGGCTGGGGCTGGGTCGCGGGCGCCGTGGCATCCGCCGCCTGCGCCGGCAGGGCGGCGGTCATCGACAAGGCTCCGGCCAGCGACAAGGTCGCCGGCCCGCTGAGGTATCGCTTCATGCTTGCTCCTCCCACTGCGTGGTCGCCGGCACCGGCAGTGCCGTGTCACCGGCCGCTGTCCCCTGTTCGGGGTTTCTGCTGCTATTGGAGCCTGCGCGGCGGCGCGCCGGCCTCGTCCATGCGGATGAGACTACGATGACGCTCATCCCCGCCTTGGGCTAAGTTAGCTTTTGCAACCGCCCCTGGAATCCTCCATGTCCCAAGACCCGGCCGACCCCTATCGCCTCGACGAACTGGAGCGGCGCCAGCGCGTAGCGCTGGCGCTGGGCGGCGAAGACAAGATCGCGCGCCAGCACGCCAAGGGGCGGCAGACCGCGCGCGAGCGCATCGCCGCGCTGGTCGACGCCGGCAGCTTCGAGGAGCTGGGCCTGCTGGCGCACAGCGACCTGCCCGAGGCGGCGGACAAGACGCCAGCGGACGGCAAGATCGCCGGCTTCGGCAGCATCGAAGGACGCACCGTGTTTGTCGGCGCCGACGACGTCACGGTGATGGCCGGCAGCGGCGGCCGCGTCGGCGTCACCAAGCTGTACAAGGGCATGGAATACGCCGCGCGCAAGGGCTATCCCTGCGTCCAGCTCGGCGACGCCGGCGGCGCGCGCGTGCCGGACATCATGGGCTCGTCCGGCATGATGAGCATGGTCTACCCGATCAAGGAAGCTCCGCCACGCCACCGCCGCGTGCCGCTGATCACCGCCATCATGGGCGAGTGCTACGGCGGCTCCACCTGGACCGCGTCGGTCTCCGACCTCGTGATCCAGGTCAAAGGCACCGTGATGTGCGTCAGCGGCAGCTCGATCCTGGAGATCGCCACTGCCGAGAACACGCCCGACACCGAGCTGGGCGGCTGGGAGCTGCACGCCAAGACCACCGGCCAGGTCGATCTGTTCGCCGAGAACGAGGCCGACTGTATCGCCCTGATCCGCCGCGCCTTGTCCTACCTGCCCAACAGCGCCAGCGAGTTGCCGCCGGTGACGCTGGCGCCGGAGCGCGGTGAAGCGGAGCGGCGCATCGACAACGTCATGGAACTGGTGCCCGAGCACCCGCGCATGGCCTACGACATGCACCGGCTGATCGAAGCGGTGGTCGACCCTGGCAGTGTGCTGGAGTTGAAGCCCTACTACGACGGCAGCCTGATCACGGCGCTGGCCCGCATCGACGGCCACGTCGTCGGCATCCTTGCCAACAATCCACGCGTCACCGCCGGCGCGATGGGCCCAGGCGCTTGCGAGAAGGCGGTGAGCTTCATCTGCCTGTGCGACTCCTTCCATATCCCGCTGGTGTTCCTGCACGACACGCCCGGCTTCTTCGTCGGCAAGCGCGCCGAAGAAGGCGCGATGCCGCTGCGCATCATGAATTTCATCGAGGCCCTGCACCAGAGCACCGTACCGCGCATCAGCGTCATCGTGCGCAAGTCCTACGGCATGGCCCACTGCAACATGGCCGGCGGCAACATGGGCAGCGATCTGGTGCTGGCGTGGCCCATCGCCGACGTCTCCTTCATGGCGCCGAACGTGGCCGTGAACGTGGTCTACGGCCGCAAGCTGGCGCAGATGGAAAACGCCGCCGCCGCCCGCGACGTCCTGGCCGAGGAGATCAGCCGGGCCAACGCGCCCTGGGGCGCGGCGGGGTTGAACTACATCGACCGCGTCATCGATCCGCGCGATACGCGGATCGAGCTGGCGCGGGCGCTGCGGCGGGCACGCGGGTCGGATGGGCAGGGTGGGCGCAGCCAGAGGTTGCTGGCGAATTGGCCGAGGATGGCGTGAGCCGTGAAAGCGCCCGAAATTCACTGTCCAAAATGCCGTTGGCGACCGAAGGCGGAAAGCCGGTGGACATGCACGAGGAAAATCGGTGGCTGCGGGACTTCATGGAACACATTCGCCACGCGTGGCATCTGTCCCAAGTGCAACTGGAAGTGGGAGATCACCATGTGTCATTTGTGCAAGCAATGGTCGCCACACGAGCACTGGTACCACGATCCGGAACCTGAGCGTGAACGGCAACGTGAAAAGGTTGTTGAGGACGCTTGAGACTCGTGGAAGCCCCACACATCCAGGTTCGTCATTCCCGCAAAAGCGGGAATCCACGCACGGTTTCAGATGGCGATGCAATTTCCTTGGCCGCACTGGATTCCCGCTTCCGCGGGAATGACGAGTCACTTAAACGAAACAGTACTGGCGCCCGCCATACTTGAAACCGTCATCCTCCCCCGGTACCATCGGACCATCTGTAACAGCTTTGACGGTCGAAACAGCGTGTTCAACCAGACTCACAGCACTGTCGCAAAAGCCCTGCGCTCCGGCGCGGTCGGCTGCTGCACGGCTGCTTTCGGGCTCTGGCGCATGCCGGCCGTTGCGCAGCCGCAGTCCGTTATTGGCGTCGCCATTAATAACGGCAAATCGCGAGCTCATCGCGCCTAGCAACACCTGAACGGTCCCCTCCCGTCCAGGTTCGCCGGACGGGAAACGAAAGACCGGTCTCCCCCAAGCAGCACAAGACCACTTCCAGACCCGCCCGGCTCCAGCAAGCAGGGGCGCATGCGTGCGCGCGAGTCACGCGAAGGAAGAAAAGTCGTGAAGAAGATCGTGTTGACGCGGGGAACCGCGGAGGAACTGAAGAGGATCGTGGCGGGCGCGGAGAAGCCCCTGTCGCTGCTCGCGGATTTCGAGCAGGCCCTGATCGAGCTGGTGCCGAACGGCGCGCCGTTCTGCGTGCGCCTGGGCCGCGCCCAGCGGCGCGATACCGGCCTGCGCCTGTCGGCATGGCTGGTCGAGCGTCCGGCGGCCGAGGACGAGCATCAGTTCGCCTCGGTGCCCGAAACCGTCGCCTTCCTCGCCGCCGAGTGAATCCCGCCTCGCGGCACCCGGCCGTGCCCGGCGGGACCGGATCAATGAAAACCCCCGCCAGCAAAGCTGGCGGGGGCTGTAAGACCGCACGCGGCTTCAATCGGCGGAAGGGGCCTGCTGCTGCGCTTTCCACTGCTCCATCTTGGCCTGGTGCTGCGCCTGCAAGGTGGCCAGCTGTTGCTTCTGCGCGTCGCTGAGCAGGGCGTAAATCTGCGTGCGCAACTCGGCTTCCTGCTGCACGCGGGCGCTGGCGGCGGCGGACTCGGCCTGGGCCAGGGCGGCGGCGGCGTTGTTGAACTCGGGCGAGCCCGGCACGGCGCTGTTGAAGGCCTGACGCTGGCTCATCACGGCCTGGAACTGCGGCTTGAGCTGCTCGTGCGTGTTCTTAAACAGCGTCTTGACGCTGGCCTTCTGGCTGTCGCTGAGGTTGAGTTCCTTCAGCTCGTGCATCAGCACGCCGCCGCGGTGGTGATGATGCCAACCCGGGCCGCCCGGGCCCTCGCCCGGACCTTGGGCAAAAACTGCGGCGGACAGCATGCCGGCGGCGAGGATCGCGGCCGGAACCAACAGCAGCTTACGCATTAGGTGCTCCATCTGGTGTGCGCATGGGGGTGCACAGCTATTGGACGCCCCGGCGGGGTTTAAAACCGTTACCGCGCCGTAAAGATCGGTAAATCTGTAAGAATCCGGTAGGTTTTTGCCACCCCGGAGCCCGCCGTGACCGCTTCCAAAGCCGTATTCCAGTGGGCCGATCCTTTTCTGCTGGAGCAGCAGCTCGCGCCGGAGGAGCGGATGGCACGCGACGCCGCCGCGGCCTTCGCCCGCGAGCGCCTGCAGCCGCGCATCCTCGAGGCCTTCCGCCACGAGCGTACCGACCCGGCGCTGTTCCGCGAGATGGGGGCGCAGGGCCTGCTCGGCGCCACCATCCCGCCCGAGTATGGCGGTGCCGGCCTGAACTACGTCTCGTACGGCCTGATCGCGCGCGAGATCGAGCGCGTCGATTCCGGCTTCCGCTCGATGATGAGCGTGCAGTCCTCGCTGGTGATGACGCCGATCCACCGCTTCGGCAGCGAGGCGCAGAAACGCAAATACCTGCCGGCGCTGGCGCGCGGCGAGCTGATCGGCTGCTTCGGCCTGACCGAGTCGGACCACGGCTCCGACCCCGGCTCGATGGCGACGCGGGCCAAAGCCGTGCCCGGCGGTTACCGTCTCAATGGCAGCAAGACCTGGATCAGCAACAGCCCCATCGCCGGCCTGTTCCTGGTCTGGGCCAAGACCGACGACGGCGTGATCCGCGGCTTCCTGCTGGAGAAGGGCATGCCGGGCCTGAGCGCCCCGGCCATCCATGGCAAGGTCGGCCTGCGTGCCTCGATCACCGGCGGCATTGTCATGGAGGAGGTGTTCGTGCCGGAGGAGAACCTGCTGACTGGCGTGAAAGGCTTGAAGGGGCCGATCACCTGCCTGGACGGCGCGCGCTACGGCATCTCCTGGGGAGGATTGGGCTCCGCCGAGTTCTGCCGGCACCCGGCCCGGCAATTGACGGTCGACAGGCAGCAGTTCGGCCGGCCCGCGGGCACCAAACAGCGCACACA
>CAYWPB010000126.1:0-9562 GCA_964458725.1 uncultured Nevskia sp.
GTTGCTTGGAATAAGCCGCGCTACCGCAGCCACGGCCGCAGCACGCGGCGCACCGGCTCGCGCGTGGTGGCGCGGACCGTGCTGTCGATCAGGCCGCGCCACACCAGGTGGCGCAGCGCCGCCTGCACCGTGGATTTGGACAGGCCGGTGCGGGTGGCGATGGTCTGCAGGCTGGCGCCGACCCGGTCGCGGCGCAGGCGCGTGGCGGCGCCGAGCAGGTAGAGATAGACGACGAAGGCGGCCGGGCGCTTGTCGTGGCCGACCAGGTCGGGCATCAGCACGTCGAACACGTAGGGCTCGATCTCGATCTTCGCCATAGCGATAAATACTATAGCAGTGATCGGTATGATGCGGCGCCCGGGCTTTGTACCATGTCGGTGCCGGGCCAGCCGCCCGAGGAGCGACCATGATCACGCACATGAAATTCGTCGGCATCCCGGTCCGCGACCAGGACCGGGCGCTGAAGTTCTACACCGAGCAGCTCGGCTTCGAGGTGGCGACTGACCAGCCGCTGGGCGCGCAGCGCTGGATCGAACTGCGCATCGGCAACTCGGCGACGCGGGTGGTGCTGTTCACGCCGGAGGGCCACGAGGACCGCATCGGCACCTTCTTCAACGGCTCGATCGCCTGCGACAACCTCGAGGCGACCTGGCGCCAGCTCAGCCAGCGCGGGGTGGAGTTCGTGCAGCCGCCGACCAAGCAGCCCTGGGGCAGCTTCGCCAAGTTTCGCGACCCGGACGGCAACACCTTCGTGCTGTCGTCGTCCTAGGCCTGGTCTTCGAGGCGCCGCCGCTGGCCGGTGTCCAGGCCCTTGCGCGGACGGAAGCGGGCGTTGAGCAGGACCGTGTCGTCGTCCAGCGAGGTGTTCTGCAACGGGCCGCCGGGTTCCATCATGGCGCGGTAGCCGCCGGCGCTGAGGGCGAAGCCGAGCTGGTGCTCGTGCTCCGAGGCGACGAGGTCGCCGCTTTCCACCATGTCGTTCAGCGCGTTGCGCAGGTCGGTCGCGCGCAGGCCGGTTTCGGCCCAGCGCTCGCCCAGCTCGACGAAGCCGAGCCAGTCGCCGGCACGGACGCCGGCTTCGGCGTAGAGCCGCAGCAGCGCCAGCCTCAAGATGTGCGATGAAATATGCATGGGTCCCCCGCTGCCCGCATGCCCGTCTGGTGCGGGCCTTCCTCGGACCCGCATTATGCGGGTCCGCCGCCGCCGGCCCGATGGAAAAAATGCACTAACCGGGCCGAATCGGACCTGAAATCGCGGGTTTGCTGCCCCGCCGCGTTTCACAGGCTCTACTATTCGGACCTATAAAGCCCGCCGCGAACGACGGCCGGTACGGAGGAGAGGCATGCTCGGGAACCAGGCGGTGAAGACCCTGCTGGCGGCGGCACTGTGCGCCGGCGCGCTGTGGCCCTGCGCCACGCCGGCCATTCCGGAGGGGCCGGCCTATCCCTCGGCGGAATGGCTGCAGCGCGAGGCGCAGAACTACGCCAAGGTGATCGAGGCGCCGACCGAGCAGCTCAACCCCGCCTTCCTGCAGCGCACCCTCATCCAGGGCAACATCAACACGCTCGCCCTGGTGCAGCGCGACACCCTCGACCCGAGCTGGCTGCTGGCCTCGTCGACGCCGTTGGACCAGATCATCGCGTCGATCCAGAACCCCGCCGCGCTCAGCGCCACCCTGATGCAGGTGACGCAGGAGGTGCAGCAGAACCCGGCCTCCATCGTTTCGATCTCGCTCGACACGCCGTTCACGCCGCCGTGCGAGACCTACAGCCTGGTCTGCTCCGGCGACCCGTTCCGCTGGGCCGAGGCCAGCGGCCCGGACGGCGATGGTTTCTACGGCAAGGTCGCCAGCGCCACCGACCTGGTGTTCTACGACTCCGACTGCGCCCGCCTCACTGCGCGCGTCTGGCAGCCGCTGGGCGTGCCCGCGGGCAAGACCTTGCCCGGCGTGGTGATCCTCAACGGCTCGATCGAGGCGCCGCAGCCGCTGTACTGGTGGGCGGCGCAGCTGCTGGCGCGCAACGGCTATGTCGTGCTGACGTTCGACCCGCGCGGCCAGGGCCGCTCCGACCAGCAGGCGCCCGGCGGCGGCCAGGGCACCAACCTCAACCCCGCCGTGTTCTGGGACGGTCTGGTCGACGCCATCGACTTCTTCCGCTCCAGCCCGGCGCATCCCTATCCGCACAACCTCAGCTGTGCCGGCACCTACCCAACCGTGGTCGCGCCCTACAACCCGGCCTGGGCCATGATCGACCCGGCGCGCCTGGGCATCGCCGGCCACTCGCTCGGCGCCACCGGCGTGTCGGTGGTGCAAGGCTACGGTGCGGCTGGCGCCAACCCCTGGCCCGGCAAGCTCGACGCCAGCAACCCGGTGAAGGCCGCGGTGGCCTGGGACGCGCTCGGCGCCGGCAGCAGCATGGGCAGCCCGCTCGAGGTGCCGCGCGTGCCGGCGCTGGGCATGTCCTCCGAGTACGGCCTGACCCCCGAGCCTTTCACCAGCCCGCCGGACCCGGAGCTGAAGAAGGCCGCCTACGCCGCCTGGGTCAAGGCCGGCGTGCCGGTGTTCCAGATCACCATCCAGGGCAGCACCCACTACGACTTCTCGCTGGCCCAGCCGCTGCCCGCCACCTCCTGGTGCCCGGATCCCGCCAGTGGCTCGTGCAGCGGCGGCTACGGCAACCCCATGGCCCAGCACTACACCCTGGCCTGGCTCGACCGTTGGCTGAAGCTGCCGGGCGAGCCGGGCTACGACGACGCCGACGCGCGCCTGCTCGACGACGCCGGCCCCCAGGGCGCGGCCAAGATGAGCTTCTACACCCGCTCCGCGCGCGACTATCCCGCCCGTGACGGCAGCATCCAGCACTGCGAGGACATCCGCGCCGGCTGCAGCGTCAGCGGCGGCACCGCCGAGAGCGGCTCCGGCGGCAGCGGTGGCGGATCGGGCGGCGGCGCCTTCGCTCCGCTCAGCCTGCTCCTGCTCGGCGTCCCGGCGCTGCGGCGCCGGCGCCGTGGCCACGTCCCGTCACATCCGGCTTGAATCCGGCGGCCGTGCCCGGCACAGTCCGGGCATGGCCGAGCCCCTGAAGATCCGCCCCGCCGCGCGCGGCGATTACGACCGCTGGCTGCCGCTGTGGGAGGGATACAACCGCTTCTACGGCCGCCACGGCGCCACCGCCCTGCCGGAGGAGATCACCCGCACCACCTGGGCGCGCTTCTTCGACGCCTACGAGCCGGTGCACGCCCTGGTGGCCGAGCGCGACGGCCGCCTGCTCGGCCTGGTGCACTACCTGTTCCACCGCAGCACCACCCTGCTCGGCCCGATCTGCTACCTGCAGGACCTCTACACCGACGAGTCCGCGCGCGGGGAGGGCGTGGGGCGGGCATTGATCGAGGCGGTGTACGAGCGGGCGCGCGGTGCCGGCTCGGCGCGGGTGTACTGGCAGACGCACGAGACCAACACCACCGCGCGCCAGCTCTACGACCAGCTGGCCGAGCGCTCCGGCTTCATCGTCTACCGCCACAGCCTGTAGCCCGCTCAGTTCTTCAAGGCCGCGCTGATCGTGGGATTGTTGCGGACCACGGCGCGGATCACCTCGCTGTAAATCCGCGGCACGCCTTTCTCCATCACCCCCTTGGCTCCGGTCAGGAGGTGGCCGCGGATTTCCTGCTGGGCATGGATCTCGCTCTGCGCCAGCACCTTGCCCCTGGCGTCGCGCACCGTCAGCTTCAGGTCGTACCAGACTTTGGAATTGACGTAGCTGTCGAAGTTCCAGTCCAGGATCTGCACGCCGAGCGAGCGCGGCGCCGACGGCGTGGCCCGCGCGTAGCCCAGGCTGTCCAGCTCCTGCTGCAGGTCGGTCCGCATCAGGTCGGCGAGCGCCGCCTTGTTCTGCGTGCTCACATCCCAGGTCTTGCCCATGCGGCCGCGGTAGTGGCCGATGTACCAGGGGCTCTTGTCGCCATTGCGGACATAAGGGCGCTCATCGCTCACCTGCAAGCCCACGGCGTTGAGCCGGCGCGCCGCGGCCTGGCTCTGCGGCTGGTAATCGAGATCGATGTGCTGCCCCACGACGCAGCCGGACAGCAGGGCCGCCACGGCCCATAGCAGGATTCGCTTCAAGATGATCTTCCCTTATCACTTGTGAAGGCGCGGGGAGATTGCCCGCACCGGACCGCAAGCTAGCAGGGGACGATCAGCCGATCAATCGAACGCCGTCAGCGCTCGTTCAGCACCTCGACGAAATCCTGCTGGAACAGCGCGGTGTTGGCGGCCGTGGCATAGCGCAGCGGCGCGCCGCCCGGCGTGAGCTGCACCCGTCCGCTGGCGGCGCCGCTTTGCACCACCGCGACCGTGCCGGACTGGTAGCTCACCACGCCGGGCCGCGTCGCCGCGACCGCGGCCAGCGGATCCCACCAGTAGGCCATGCCGTCGAGGATGCCGGCCTGGACGATCGGGTTGTCGACGATCGCCGCCACCAGTTTGGCCTCGGCGGTGGTCTGGTTCTGCGCCAGGTTGATGTCGCCGACGTAGCCTTCGTTGATCGGCACGTAGGCGGTGGCATCAAGCGGCACCAGCGACACCACCGGGCCCAGCGCGGTGAACACCGCCTGCGCCGCGGCCGGGTCGGCCCAGATGTTGAGCTCCTGCGTGTTGTCGTAGGGCAGGGTGGTGGTGCAGCACAGGTTGCCGGCGACGTGGATCGCGCCGCCCATGATGAAGAGCTGGCTCAGCGGCTGCGCCTGTCCCGGCACCGGCGCGATCAGCGGCAGCGCCGCCGCCACATCGGTCAGCGGGCCGGTTGCCACCACCACCAGGCGGCCGTGCGCCGCGTTGGCCATGCGCGCCAGCAGCGCCGGCGCGGTCTCGAGCGAGTGCGTTGCCGGCTGCAGGCAGCCGAGCAGCACGTCCTCCAGTACCAGGTCCACCGCCAGCCGCGCTTCGGGCGGGAAGGCGTGCGCGCCCTTGGCGGTGCTGTCGGCCACCGGAATGCCGGGCAGGCCGACGCGCTGCAGGATGCAGCGCGCGTGACGGATGGCGCTGCCGGAGTAGCCGTTGCCGGCGCTGGTGACGGTCACCGCCTTCAGCTCGATCAGCCCGCGCTTGTGCGCCGCCGCCAGATAGGCGAGGGCGGCGGAGTCGTCGAAGTCCATGTCGGTGTCGAACACGACCGGCACCGGCGCGGTCTGCGCCTGCACCGGCGCCGCCGGCGAAAACAAGCCGATCGACAGCAATAACAGCGCCTGCAACCGCATTCCCTGAGCCCGTGTCATGTGCCGCTCCCTGGTCCATGGCGACGCGAAAACCTAAGCCGGCGCCGGCTTCGCGCCCAGCCCGCAGATGCGGGGCCGGCGCAGCGCCCTGAAAATCCGGGCAAAAAGCCGGGTTAGCAAATGGTTAACCAACAATAATTGCACCCTCACTGTGTCCGTACTGTGATGTGGTTCGCGGCCGGATGGCCGCGCCACGGAGTCCGGTCATGGGCGAGGCGAGGGGTGCGACGCGACGCCTGTCAGTTCTGACAGGGGCGCCCGATCCCGCCGCGCGCCGCGCGCTCGACGCGGACATTCGCGCGCTGAACCTCGAGCCGGTGAGCTTCCTCGTCGCCTGCGAGCAACCCTGGCCGCTGTCGAAGATCGACGCCGTCGAGTTCGAATATCGCTGCTTCCTGCAGCTGGTGCGCGACTATCCGGACGAGGCCCTCGCCCCGAGCCGCGACTGCGATCTCTACTGGCACGCCCACATCCTCAATCTGGAGCTGTACCTCGCCGACTGCCAGCGCCTGTTCGGCGCGCCGCTGCTGCACTACCCCTTTTCCGGCCGCCTCGGCGCCACCGACGCCGCGCGCCAGCGCGCGCGCTTCCGCCGCCACCGCCGCCTGCTGACCGACTTGATGAGCCGGGTGCCTCGCACCCATTACCGTGACCAGGGAGACGACAATGAAACAACAATCCTTCAAGTACCCCAGCCGGGCCGACATGCTGGCGCTGCTCAAGCAGCGTGAGCGCCGCGCGTCGCGCACGGAGGTGGGCCAGGCCAACCGCACCGAATACGGCGGCTGCGCCACCATGCCAGGCGTCCCGCGTTGAACCAGCCGCGGCGGCGGGCCCAGGCTCGCCGCCGCGTACGGGCGGTTATTCCCGTGCCAGCTTGGTGCCGCCGGCCTTGTTCAGCGCCGCCTGCAGCGGCTGCGTCACCCAGGCCGGCGCCTTGGCCGCGTTGAGCCGGGCCAGGGCGTCCTCCACCAGGGGCCGCCCCTCTGCCGGCTTGCCTTGCTGCATCAGCAGCGAGCCCTTGAATCCGGCGACGCGCTCGCCCCAGTTCAGCTGCGGCTCCATCGTATTCAGCGCGTCGGCCCGCACTTGCTCCAGCATCGCCTGCGCCTCCGCCGGCCGGTCCAGGTCGGCGAGCGCGTTGGCCAGATAAAAGGCCGCGCTCTGGGTGATCGCCGAGTCCTGGCCCAGCTTCTGCACCAGGGCCGCGTGCGAGGCCTGGAGCTGCGGCAGGGCCGGTGCCGCGCCGTCGAGGCGGTAGTGCGATTCCGCCAGCTCCGACTCCAGGATGGCGATGTTGCGGGACTGCGGGCCCACGGTGAGCCGGGCGATGGCCAGGGCGCGTTCATGCGCGGCGATGGCCTCGCGCCAGCGGCCGGTGTACAGGTAGATTCCGCCGAGATAATCCCAGACCAGGCCGGTCATGAAATGGTCTTCGCCCAGCACCCGCCGTGCTTCGCGCAAGGCTTCCTGCACGGTCGCTTCGGCCTCGTCGTAGCGTCCGAGATTGTCCAGCGCCTGGGTATAGTGCATCCGCACCTTCTGCCATTCGGTCACGCCGATGTTGTCGACCGAGTAGGCGGGTTGCAGCAGCGGCGCCAAGGTGGCGAGCGCGTCCTGGTTGCGGTTGGTGCGCACGTAGCACCAGGCCAGGGCACCGTGGATGTGCAGCAGCCAGGTGGTGTCGTCCGGCATCACCCTGAGGCGCACGCGCTCGGCCTGCTCGAAGTGCGGCAGCCCGCGTGCCGGCTGCATCCGCATCGCGTAGTAATTGCCGCGGGCCCAGGCCGACAGCATCGCCAGGCGCGTCGGCTGCTGCAGCCGCGAGCCGGCGGCGCGGTCGGCCTGGTCCAGCAGCGCCAGGTTTTCGTCGTAGCGGCTTTGCAGCCCCAGCGTGTTGGCCAGCAGGTACTGCGCCTCGATGGTGCCCGTATCGTCCGCGCCCTTGCTGGCGGTGAGCTGGGCGATGCCGCGCTTCTGGAAGGCCTCGGCGTCGGCATAGTCGCTCAGGCCGAAATACGACTGGCCGATGGTCAGGTCGAGCGAGGCCTTGGTCAGCGGGTCGCCGCCGAAGCGCCCGTCGAGCCGTCCGGCGGCGCGCGACAGCAGCTGTTTCACCGTCGGATCGCGCTGCGCGCCCGGCGCGCCGGGATCGGCGGCGCCGAGCAGGTCCTCGTTGAGGAACTTGTTGATCGCCTCCGCCCGCGAGCGCTGCTCCTCCGCCGTCAGGTAGGCCCGCAGGCTCTGGTAGTACAGCAGCAGGCTGGCGGTGAAGCCGATCAGCAGGCTGGTCACCAGGGCGAACAGCCAGGGGCGGCGCGCCCGGCTGCGCTTCAGCTCGTCGTGCGCCTGCTGCGCCATCTGCTCCAGCACGCGCCGGCGGATCAGCTCCTCGCGGCGCGCGGCGAGATGGCGCAGGCGCCCGACCAGCTCCGCCACGCTGGCGAGGCGGTGCGCCGGGTTGCCGTCGGTGGCGGCGGCGATGTCCTGCTGCAGCAGCTCGTCCGTCACTTCGCGCTGCCAGCCCGGCACCAGCGGGCGGCGCATGTCGCCGATCACCAGCTGGTACAGCAGCAGGCCCAGCGCGTAGACGTCGCTCTGCGTGGTCGGCGTCTCGCCGCGGGTCAGCTCCGGCGCCATGTAGAGCAGGGTGCCGGTGGTGGCGTCGCCAGCCACGCCCTGGGTGGCGGTGAAGCCGAGCATGGTGATGTTGAGGTCCTGCAGCCGCGCCGGCTCCAGCAGCTGGCCGCTGCCGAAGTCGGTGAGCTTCACCTGCCAGTTCTCGCCCTGCGGCGCGATCAGCACGTTGTCCGGCTTCAGATCCTTGTGCAGCACGCCGACGCTGTGCGCCGCCGCCACCGCGTCGGCCACCTGCAGGAACAGCTCCAGGCGCTGCGCCATGTCCAGCCCGCCGAGGCGGCCGTCCTCCTCCGCCCACTTGCGCAGGTTCTGGCCGCCGTCCTCGCATTCGAGGAAAAACGGCGCCTCGGCGAAATTCCAGTCGATCACCCGGGCGAAGTCGGCGCGCTCGCCCAGCGCGTCGCGCAGCACCCGGAACAAGGTCGCCTCGCGCTTCAGCGCCGGCAGGCGGTCGCCGGCGGGGCTGAACTTGTAGATGCGCGGCTCGTCGGTCTTGGCATGGCGCGCGCGCCACACCTCGCTGAAGCGCGAGCGGCTGAGCAGCTCGCGCAGCACGAAGTTGGGACGCAGCGGCACCGCCATGCCCGGCTCCAGCGCCAGCCCGCTGCTCAGCGGACGCCCCACCACCACCCGCTCCACCCGCCCTTCGAAGCGGTAGCCCACCCGCGGCTGATTGACGACGCGGCGCGCGTCCTTGCCCAGCGCGCTGCGCAGCTTGGTCAGCGCGGTGCCGATGACGTTGGTTTCGAGCGCGCCGGGGTTCTGGTATTTCCAGACGGCGTGGAGGATCTCTTCGGTGGTGACCACTTCGCCGGGGGTGCGCAGCAGCAGGGCCAGCAGCTCCAGCGGCTTGGGCTGAACCTCGATCAGTTCGCCGCCCACCCGCAGTTCGAAGCGCGCCTCGTCGAACTCGACATCGCCGAAGCGATACCGAAACAGAACCGCGCCGTCCCCTTCCACTGCCAGCATCGACACGCTCCCCAGCGCTGAGCGACACGCCCTCCCTGGCTGGTACAGCCTGACCTCAGGCGCGAGCGACGCCGGGGCCCCCTCGACCTGATTGTAGATAAACGTTGCGGCGGGCGGCCACCCCGCTTTAGGCAGGAATTGCGCGGCCAGCGGTTTTGCGCAAATCCGGCTCTGCAACGGGGTCGCGAAGGGGCTGTGCCTAAGCAAACTCTAACTTCGGAAATAACCAGCCGAATCAGCGGCCTGTGTCTTCTAGACGGATCGGAAGGCGGTTTTTTCCGGCCAAATCCGGCGGCTTTTTAGGGAACCGGCCGCGAGCTTCGCCCGTCCCAGTCGTATTGTCGGCAGGCACCGCACAGGAGGCCTTTGGGCGGGTGCGGCGAGGCCGGAGTGGTAAGCGCCGGCCGGCGGATTGTGGTCATGAGGATGCTCATGAGGCGCACGCTGGAAATGCTGGTCTACGGGGCGGTTGCCTTGATGCAACTGGTCGTGGCCCTGTTCCTGCTCGATCACCTGCCCGGCACCGGGCATGCACGGCCGGCGCCGCCGCCGGCGCCCGCACGCTCATCGCTGTTCGATCGGGCCCACCTCGAAGCCGGGCGGGCGCCCGGCGGACTCAGGACCTGACCGCTTGCGCGCGCACGTCCGTCACGCGGCGGCCGCTGTAGGGGATGCCCCAGCG
>CAYWPB010000127.1:0-9552 GCA_964458725.1 uncultured Nevskia sp.
AAGACCAGCGTGCACGGCGCCATCAACATGCTGGGCCTGGCCAAGCGGGTCCGGGCGCGCATCCTGCAGGCCTCGACCAGCGAGGTCTACGGCGATCCGGAAGTGCATCCGCAGCCGGAAAGCTACTGGGGCAAGGTCAATCCGATCGGCATCCGCAGCTGCTACGACGAGGGCAAGCGCTGCGCCGAGACGCTGTTCTTCGACTACCACCGCCAGCACAAGCTGCAGATCAAGGTGGTGCGCATCTTCAACACCTACGGCCCGCGCATGCATCCCAGCGACGGCCGCGTGGTGAGCAATTTCATCGTCCAGGCCCTGCGCGGCGAGGACCTCACCATCTTCGGCGACGGCAAGCAGACGCGCAGCTTCTGCTACGTCGACGACCTGATCGAGGTGATCCTGCGCATGATGGACAGTCCGGCCGACTTCACCGGCCCGGTCAACATCGGCAATCCAGGCGAATTCACCATGCTGGAGCTGGCCGAGAAGGTGCTGCAGCTGTCCGGCAGCAAGTCGAAGCTGGTGTTCAAGCCGCTGCCTTCGGACGATCCGCGCCAGCGCAAGCCCAACATCGAGCTGGCCAAGTCCAAGCTGGGCTGGGAGCCGAAGGTCAAGCTCGAAGACGGGCTGAAGGAAACGATCGGCTACTTCCGCCGGCTGCTGGCGGCCTGAGGCGTTTCAGACGGTCGCCGGCAGGTCCCGCGCCGGCTCCGCCGCGGCTGGGCGCTTCAGTGCCAGCGCCCGTTTCTCCACCAGGTGCCAGGACAGCATTGCCGCCAGCAGGCTCAGCGGGAAGCACAGCCCCAGCATCTGCCAGGGCGTGCTCGCCAGCATCAGGGTGGCAAGGGTCTGCTGGATCGGGAAGGCGTAGATGTAGAGCCCGTACGAGTAATCGCCCAGCCGGTTGAATGCCAGCAGGGGTCCCTTCGGCACCAGGGCGAAGCTCAGCGCCAGGCAGCCCACCAGCGGCGGCACCACGCTGATCAGGCGCGGATGCTGGCGGATCAACGCCACCACCAGCAGCAGCGCGGCGGCGCTGCCCCACAGGGTCAGCGCATTGCAGGGCAGGCGCCGGCGCTGCAGGTAAACCAGGGTTCCCATGTAGAAGCTGGCGCTGAAGTGGATCGTGCTGAACACCCAGAACGACGGGTTCAGCTCGTGCAGGAACAGCAGGCAGACGAAGTACAGCGCGAGCAGGGCGAGGATGGCCGCGGTGAGCAGGCGCCGCAGCCGCAGCAGGCCGGCCAGGCCGAGCACCGCCAGCGACACGTACATGCACAGCTCCCACGGCAGGGTCCACAGCGGCCCGTTGACCAGGCCGGGATACGGATTGTGCTCGAACACCCCCGGCAGGTAGCTGGCCGGCGGCATCGTCACCATGCTCATGTTCCGCAGCAGGAAGCCGTACAGCCCGGGGCTGGAGAAGTACCGGGCCAGCGGCAGGGTGCTGAGCGCCGGGCCCAGCAGCAGGGCGGCGAGGGCGACGTTGACGATCAGGCCCGGATAGATCCGCAGGACGCGGGCCTGGACGAACCGTCCTAGGCTCGCGCTCTGATCCAGGCTGCGCGCCACCAGGAAGCCGCTGATGACGAAGAAGATCGCCACGCCGAGCCCGCCGCAGCTCAAGTACCCGCCGCTGGTCTCGTGCAGCCATTCGCCGTCGAAGCGCCGGTTGCCCTGGGCATCGACCCCCAGCACCAGCGGGAAGCAATGCTCGTAGATCACCAGGCTGGCGGCGAAGAAGCGCACCAGGTTGAAGTTGTTGTCGCGCCCCCCGAGGCGGTCGGCGACGGTGATCACGGCCGGCCGGCCTCCGCCGCGGGCGGCGGCGCCGCTTTCCCCAGGTCGGCTGCTGCGCTGATCATCGGCCGAGTATCCGGGCTGGCCGCGGCGGTGTAAAGAAGCGTTTCAGACCCTGGACGAACCGGCGGCGTAGCTGTAGCGCTTCTTCAGTCGCATCGCCTGGGCTTCGATGAAATTGAAGCTGAAATGCGCCAGGGACAGGGTCAGACCATAGCTGATGACAAACGGCCAGATCCCCGACAGGTGATAGCGATCGAGCAGGATCGGCACCACCGCGAAGATGATCGGCACGTGCAGCAAGTAGGTGGAATAGCTGATCGTGCCCAGGTAGGCCAGAGGCCGGAGATTCAGCAGTCGCACCAGCAGGCCGTTGCCGCGCGCGGCGGAGCCGTGGAACAGGCAGTAGCCGATCAGGCTGAAGCCGAGCAGGGCGAAATTGAAATACGAGTCGAACAGGGTCTTTTCCAGCAGCCCGGGCAGCGGCCACTGCACGCCGAAGTAGCCCATGCTCAGGAACGGCAGCAGACCCAGGCAGGGCCACAGCCACAGCCAGCGCAGCGCGCGCTTGAGCCACAGCGCGGCGGCGTTCTCCTCCAGCACGGCCCGCTCGGCGTAGGCCAGCAGGGCGCCGAGGATGAAGCCGTCCAGCCGCGTGCCGAGCAGCCAGTAGGCGAAGGTGCCGAGGGGAGCCATCTTCGAGCGCAGCGCCATCGACAGCAGGATCGCTCCCGCGCTTAAGCCCAGACGCAGCGCCCCCGGCGCGCGCCGCAACAGGAACAGGGTGACGAAGGGCCACAGCAGATAGAACTGCTCCTCGACCGCCACCGACCAGGAGTGGTTGAAGATGAACAGGTAGTCGAGCCGCTCGTGGCCCAGGTACAGCTCCAGGTTCTGCAGGTAGAACACCGGCGCCAGGGCTTCGTACAGGTCCGGGTGCCAGGGATGGTATTCGCCCAGTGCGGTCATGCCGTCGCTGAGCCGGTAGATCAACAGGGTCAGCAGCAGGCCGAAGTAGTACATCGGCCAGATGCGCAGGACGCGGCGGATGAAATAGTTCTTGAGGAAGCCGGAACGGCCCTGGTTGGAGAGCAGGATGCGAGTGATCAACAGGCCGGAGATGCAGAAGAACACCTCCATACAGCCGCCGTACCAGAACAGCGGCTGCTGGTAGTCGGTGGCGCCGCCGGCGATGAAGACGTGGCCGCCGACCACGATCAGGGAAAGGATGCCGCGGATGCCCTCGATCTCGCTGATGCGGGCGGTGCCGGCGCTGCGCGCCGTCGCCACCGCGCCGCTGCGCGCCGGCGCCTGCGTCGGGTAAGCCCCGGCCGCTTCCGCCCCGTCGTTGCTCACGAAATGCCGTACTCCGCTGTATGCCGGTCCCTGGCCGGAGGCGCAGTATCCGGCTGGCACCGGTCCGGTGTAAAGCCTTGTTTCATTGGGGTGTCAGGCAGGATGCGGGGGCGATCTGCTAGGCTTGGAACAGGGCGCAACAGCCCGATCCAGACACCGTTTCCAGGCCGCTCCCCGGGCCGGCGGCGGGCGAGGGGCAGGGGCAGGGCAGAGCAATTCGATGACGAAGTATTCGCGCGGCCGCCTGTTGCTGGTGGCCGCTCTCGGCATGGGAGCCTACCTGGCGGCGCTGGCCGTGGTTGACCGTGAGCAGCTGCTCGCCGCCATGCGCGTGCTGAGCCCGGCAACATTGCTGGGCGTGTTCGGCCTGTCCTTATGCAACTACTTCCTGCGCGTGCTGCGCTGGGACCTGTACCTGCGCGCCATCGCCCCGGCCGTGCCGCTGCGGCGGCAGGGGCTGTACTACGTCGCCGGCTTCGCCTTCACCGTGACGCCGGGCAAGCTGGGCGAGGCGGTGCGCGGCGTCTATCTGCGTCGCCACGACGTCAGCTATGCCCAGACCGCGGCGGTGCTGCTGGTAGAGCGCCTGCTCGACCTGATGGTGGTGGCCCTGCTGGCCCTGCTGTGGCTGAGCCGCGACCGCCACGGCGCCTGGTTCGCTGCCGGCTTTTTTGCCGTGGTCGCGGCGCTGGCGGTGCTGGTATCGCGGCCGTCGGCGCAGGCGCGCCTGCAGGCGGCCGCCGCGCGCCGCAGCGGCCGCCTGGCACGGGCACTGGAGTTCCTGGCGCGCAGCCTGGCCGATGCCGCCAGCCTGCTGACCCTGCAGCGCCTGGCCTTCGGCCTGGCGCTGGGCCTGCTGGCCTGGGGCGCCGAAGGCGTGGGCTTGTATCTGCTGGTGCAGGCCCTGGGCATCCCGCTGGGGCTGGTCGGCTCGGTCGGGGCGTACTCGCTGGCGGTGCTGGCTGGCGCCGCCTCGTTCATTCCCGGCGGCCTCGGCGGCGCCGAGGCGGCGATGAGCCTGCTGCTGGGACTGGCCGGGGCCAGCGCCGCCGCCGCCCTCACCGCCACCGTGGTCTGCCGCATCGCCACCTTGTGGTTCGCCGTGGCCTTGGGGGCGCTGGCGATGCTGGCGCTGGAGCTGATGGGCGCGCCGCTGCCGCGCGAGGCCTCGGCATGAACGGCGACGCCGCCACCGCATCGCCGCCGCTGTGCGTGGACCTGGACGGCACCCTGGTCCGCGGCGACACCCTGGTCGAAGCCTGCCTGGCCCTGCTGAAGCAGCACCCGCTGCAGGTGCTGCTGCTGCCGTTCTGGCTGCTGCGCGGCCGCGCCTGGTTCAAGGCGCGGGTATTCGGGCAGGTGCGGCTGGATGCCGCCAGCCTGCCCTATGAGCCGGCCTTCCTCGACTGGCTGCGCCGGCAGAAAGCGGAGGGGCGGCGGCTGGTGCTGTGCACCGGCTCGGACCAATCCATCGCCGCGGCGGTGTCTGCCCACCTGGGGTTGTTCGAGGCCGCCATCGGCAGCGACGGGGTTCACAATCTCAGCGGCGGCGGCAAGCGCGCGCGCCTGGTCGCCGACTACGGCGCGCGCGGCTACGACTACGCCGGCAACCACCGCGTCGACCTCAAGGTCTGGTCGCAGGCGCGCCGCGCCGTGGTGGTCAACGCCTCGCCGCGCCTGGCGCGGCAGGCCGGGGCGCTGGCGCTGCTGGAGCAGGTGTTCGGCGCCGAGGCCGGCGGGCCGCGGGCCTGGCTGCGCGCCCTGCGTCCGCACCAGTGGGCCAAGAACGCGCTGCTGTTCGTGCCCATCCTGGCCGCCCACGCCTGGTCCAACCTCGACGGGCTGCGCGCCACCGCCCTGGGCTTCGCCGCGTTCTGCCTCTGCGCTTCCGCCACCTACCTGCTCAATGACCTGCTCGACCTCGAGGCCGACCGCGCCCACCCGCGCAAGCGCCAGCGGCCTTTCGCCAGCGGCCTGTTGCACCCAGGGGCGGGACTGGCGGCCAGCGCGGTGCTGGCGGCGGCGGCCTTCGGCCTGGCCTGGATCACGGCGCCGCTGCTCTGCGCTTTGCTGGGGCTCTACGCGGCGCTGTCGCTGGGCTACTCGCTGCGCATCAAGAAGCTGGTGATGCTCGACGTGATCACCCTGGCGGCGCTCTACACCCTGCGCATCATCGCCGGAGCCGCCGCGGCGCGGGTCGAGGCCTCGTTCTGGCTGCTGGCTTTCTCGATGTTCCTGTTCCTGAGCCTGGCCCTGGTCAAGCGCTGCGCCGAGCTGCACGCCCTGATCGCCGAGCAGCGCAGCCAGACACGGGGGCGCGGCTACCATGCCGAGGACCTGCCGGTGCTGCAGCAGCTCGGCGGCGCCTCGGGCTACCTGAGCGTGCTAGTGCTGGCCCTGTACATCAACAGCTCCGCCAGCCAGCAGCTGTACCGCCACCCGCAGCTGCTGTGGCTGCTGTGCCCGCTGCTGCTGTACTGGATCAGCCGCGTCTGGATCATCACCCACCGCGGCGCCATGCACGACGACCCGGTGGTGTTCGCGCTGCGCGACCGCAGCAGCCGCTGGCTGGGGTTGCTGGCGGCCCTGATCGTGGCGCTCGCCGTGCGATGAGCGCGGACCTGCTGTCGTGGGGGCGTTATCCCCGCGCGCGGCAGCGCCTGCTGCCGCTCTACGACCGCGCCGCGCCGCTGCCGCCGACGGCGGAGCCGGCGCTGCCGCACGGCAACGGCCGCAGCTACGGCGACAGCTGCCTCAACCCGGACGGGGTCCTGCTGACGACGCGCGCCTTGGACCGCTTCATCGCCTTCGACGCGGAGCAGGGCATCCTGCGCTGCGAATCCGGCGTGCTGCTGTCGGAGATCCTGGCGCTGACGGTGCCGCACGGCTGGTTCCTGCCGGTCACGCCGGGCACGCAGCACGTCACCGTCGGCGGCGCCATTGCCAACGACGTGCATGGCAAGAACCACCATGCCCGCGGCAGTTTCGGCGACCAGCTCGGCGGCTTCGAGCTACTGCGCTCGGACGGCGCGCGCCGCTGGTGCGCGCCGACGGAAAACGCCGAATGGTTCCGCGCCACCGTCGGCGGCCTGGGGTTGACCGGCCTGGTCACCCAGGCCGAGCTGCGGCTGATGCGCGTGCCTGGCGCGGCGACGGCGGGCGAGACCCTGCGCTTTGCCGGCCTGCGCGGTTTCTTCGAGCTGTCGGCCGAATCCGACCGCGCCCACGAATACACCGTCGCCTGGATCGACTGCCTGGCGCGCGGCGCCAGGCTTGGCCGCGGCCTGTTCATGCGCGGCGGCCATGTCGCCGGCGACATCGCCGAGCCGCCGGCGCAGTCGCCGCTGCGTATGCCGTTCACGCCGCCGCTGCCGCTGGTCAACGGCCTGTCGCTGCGCGCCTTCAATACCCTGTATTACGCGCTGCCGCGGCGCTCGCCCTGGCGCGCGCACTACCGGCCGTTCCTGTACCCGCTCGACGGCATCCGCGACTGGAACCGCATGTACGGGCCGGCCGGCTTCCTGCAATACCAGTGCGTGGTGCCACCGGCAGCGGCCGAGGAGGCGGTGCGCGAGCTGCTGGAGCGCATCGCCCGCAGTGGCCAGGGCTCGTTCCTGTCGGTGCTCAAGCGGTTCGGCGACCGCGCCGCGCCCGGCCTGCTGTCCTTCGCCCGTCCCGGCGTCACCCTGGCGCTGGATTTCCCCAACCGCGGGCCGGCCACCTTCGCGCTGCTGGAGCAGCTCGACCAGGTGGTGGGCCAGGCGGGCGGGGCGGTGTACCCGGCCAAGGACGCACGCATGTCGGGCGCCAGCTTCCGCCGCTATTTCCCCGCCTGGAGGGAATTTCAGGCCTATATCGATCCGCGTTTTTCCTCCGGCTTCTGGCGCCGGGTGATGGAGTGAGCCCCGGCTTATGCAAAAGATCCTGATCGTCGGCGCCACCTCGGCCATCGCCGAGGCCACCGCCCGGCGCTATGCCCGGCGCGGCGACCTGCTGTTCCTGGCCGGCCGCAACGCGCAGCGCCTGGAGGCCATCGCCGCCGACCTGCGCGTGCGCGGAGCGGGGCAGGTGGCGACGGCGGCGCTGGACTGCAACGACTTTGAACGCCACGCGCCGCTGCTGGACCAGGCCGAGCAGGCGCTCGGCGGACTCGACATCGCCTTGATCGCCCACGGCACCTTGCCGGACCAGCACCAGGTGCAGGACTCGGTTGAGCTGAGCCAGCAGGAGCTGCGCACCAACGGCCTCAGCGTCATCGCCCTGTGCACCCTGCTGGCGCCGCGGATGGAGCAGCGAAAGGCCGGCGTTATCGCCGTGATCTCCTCGGTCGCCGGCGACCGCGGCCGCGCCACCAATTACGTCTACGGCGCGGCCAAGGCCATGGTCAGCACCTACCTCAGCGGCCTGCGCCAGCGCCTGCTGCGCAGCGGCGTGCAGGTGCTGACGGTCAAGCCCGGCTTCGTCGATACGCCGATGACCCGCGACTCTCCCAAGGGCCCGCTGTGGGCCAGCGCCGACGCGGTGGCCGCCGGCATCGTCCGCGCGCTCGACCGGCGCGACGCGGTGGTCTACCTGCCGGGCTTCTGGCGCCTGATCATGTGGATCATCCGCAGCCTGCCGGAAAGGGTGTTCGTGAAGATGAAGTTCTAGGTCCCCTTGGGCCATTTCGCAGGGCTTGCCGGCGCAGTCGAAATGCTATGCTCGCTCATCAGGGGAGCCGCGGGGATGCCGTAGTCGGGCGTACCACGCGGGCCTGGAAATCCAAGACTGGGCACAACAAGGTTCGCATCAGGCCGGGCATCGCGGTGCCGGGCGCCACATTCCATGACCGTTCCGACCGCTGATACCGGCGCCGCCCCGGCGCGTGGCGCCGACTTGGCGGCGGCAGCGTTTCTGTTCCTGGCCTGGTGGCTGGGCCTGTGCTGGGCCATGCACGGCTACGTCAGCCGCGACTATTTCCCCATCGCCGACCAGTGGGCGCTGATCGCCAACTCGCATCCGGCTTTCGCCCATCCGCTGCAGTGGTTCAGCAGCGGCTTCTCCGACTACTTCGTCTACGACCCGGCGGTCTCGAAGCCCTACGCCAATTTCATCCGCCCGGGCTTCAACGCCTCGTTCTGGTTGCTGGGCCTGTTCCTGCCGCCGGAGTCGGGCGGTTACCTCTATTTCGTCTATGCCGTGCTCGGCGCCTGCGCCGCCTTGGTCTACCTGCTGATCCGCCAGCAGTCCGCCGCGCCGGCCTGGCTGGCGCTGCTGCTGGCCGCCCTGGTGCCGCTGACGCCGCCGCTGGTGCCGGAGATCGGCACCCTGCTGGTGGCCTACTCGGCGTTCGATCCGCTGGCCGCCGCGCTGGCGCTGCTGGCCCTGCTGGCGTACGCGCGCGGCCGCTGGCGCCTGACCGCCGCACTGCTGCTGCTGGCCCTGTTCACCAAGGAAACCTCGCTGCCGGTGCTGGGCGCGCTGCTGGTGCTGTCGCTGTGGCAATGGTGGCGCGAGCGGCCGCGCAGCTCGCTGCTGCCGACCGCGGTGCTGGCGCTGCCGCTGCTGCTGTGGCTGGGCCTGCGGCTGAGCGTGTTCGGCAACCCGGCCGGCGGTGTCTACGTGCTGGGCAGCAAGGAGGCGGTGATCAAACAGCTGTTGCACCAGGCGCTGCAATGGCCGTTCTGGCTGGAAACGCTGCCGTTCCATCTCGATGCGCCGGCCGGGCAGAAGCTCCAGGCCTGGCTGCTGCTGGCGGCGAATCTCGGCTTCGCCCTGGCCACGGCCGGCATCCTGGGCCTGCGCCTGCTGCGGCGGCAGACGCCGCGCGCGGTGGAGCTGGGCCTGCTGTTCTCCTGGCTGTTCATGATCCTGGTCGGCGTCTCCGACCGCCTCGGCGCCGTGCTGTGCGTATGCCTGCTGGCCAGCCTCGGCATCTGGCTGGGTGAGCGCCAGGCGCCGCGCCTGACCGCGCTGGCGGCGCTGTCCCTGGCACTGGGCCTCGGCGTCACCGCCTGGCGCGCCGAAGGGCGCTGGCACCAGATCGAGCCGCTGGTGGTGGAGTACTCGCAACTCGGCCGCCGTTATCTCGACGAGCTGAGAAGCTTTGCGCCGGGCCAGACCGTGGTGGTGCTCAACGACCCGGTGAGCTGGCATTCGCAGGCGCGCTGGCTGCGCCTGGCAGGTGGCGTGGCGGCCGAGGTGGTGAAGGTCGCCGATTTCGCCTGTCCGGCCACGGCGCCGCGCCTGAACCAGCCCTGCGCGGTGTCGCTGGCGCCGACCGGGGTGCCGCAGCAGTACGAGTTCAGCCAGTCCTGCGGCATCGACTGGTGCGGCGCCTTCGTGCCGCAGGACCAGCCCGCGCATCTGACCCCGGCGCCCGGCATCGAGGCCGAGCTGTTGCCCGGCCCGGCTGCG
>CAYWPB010000128.1:0-712 GCA_964458725.1 uncultured Nevskia sp.
CGTGACCGAGCCGCAGCCGACCTTCTCCGCCTGCTTCGGCGGTCCGTTCATGGCGCACAAGCCGAACGTCTACGCGCAGCTGCTGGCCAAGAAGATGGAGCAGCACAAGGCACGCTGCATCATGCTCAACACCGGCTGGAGCGGCGGCCCGCAAGGCGTGGGCAAGCGCATGTCGATCAAGCTGACCCGCGCCCTGCTCAATGCCGCGCTGAACGGCGAGCTGGACGGCGTCGAAACCGAGACGCAGCCGATTCTCAACCTGAAGATGCCGAAGTCCTGCCCCGGCGTGCCGAGCGAGATGCTCAACCCGCGCAACACCTGGGCCGACAAGGCCGCCTACGACGATCAGGCCGCCAAGCTGCGCGACATGTTCCGCAACAACTTCAAGAACAAGGGCTTCGCCGCGTTCGGTATCGAAGAGCGCATCTGATCCTCAGGATCACAATGCGGTAAATTGAAACGGCTGCCGGGAAACCGGCAGCCGTTTTCGCTGGTGCCGCGCTTGTTCAACAGTCCGGTCACGGATGGCCGGCGCCGTTGCAGCAGTACACCGTACCGGAGGAACAGGATGAAGGCGACGCTGATCAACCGCGTACACTCGACCCTCGATCCGGCCGACGATCACCCCTACCTCAACGGCGCCTGGACGCCGATGCGCGAGGAGTGGGATGCCGAGGACCTCGACGTCCAGGGCAGCCTGCCGCCCGATCTC
>CAYWPB010000128.1:722-9543 GCA_964458725.1 uncultured Nevskia sp.
GGGGAGGCGGAGGCCCCGGGAGGCAAGGGCAGCCTGACGGCGGATTTTGCCGGCGTCTACCTGAGAAACACCGAGAAGCCGGTGCACCGGCCGCTCGGCAAGTACAATCCCTTCGACGGAGACGGCTTGCTGCGTTCCATTCGCTTTCGCGACGGCAAGGCTTCCTACCGCAACCGCTTCGTCCGCACCGAAGGCTTCCTCGCCGAGGAAGCAGCGGGCCGCGCGCTGTGGTCGGGGCTGGCTGAGATGCCGCCGCGCTCGGAGCGTTCCGGCTGGGGCGCGCAGGGTGCGTTGAAGGATTCCTCCAGCACCGATGTGGTGGTGCACGCCGGGCGCGCACTGAGCTCCTTCTACCAGTGCGGCGCGCTGTATCAGCTCGATCCGGAGACGCTGGAGCAGCAGGGGCCGGCGCAGTGGCGGGGCGCCTTCCCGGCCGAAGGCGTCTCGGCCCACGCCAAGGTCGACACCAGCACCGGCGAGCTGCTGTTCTTCAACTATTCCAAGCAGGCGCCGTACATGCATTGCGGCGTCGTCGACGCGCAGAACCGGCTCAGGCACTACCGGCCGGTACCCCTGCCCGGCCCGCGCCTGCCGCACGACATGGCCTATACGCGGCGCTTCATGATCCTCTGCGACTTCCCGCTGTTCTGGGACGCCGGACTCTTGCCCCGCGGCCTGCACGTGGCGCGCATGCACGACCTGCCCTCGCGTTTCGCCCTGGTGCCGCGGCCCGGCAGCGGCGCCGGCGAAGCGATCCGCTGGTTCGAAGCCGCCCCCACCTACGTGCTGCATTTCACCAACGCCTGGGAGGACGGCGACGAGGTGGTGCTGGACGGCTACCGCCAGCGCACGCCGATGCCGCCGCCGCTGGCCGGCGCACCCAAACCCTACGCGATGCTGATGGCCTACACCGACCTGCACTCGCTGCGGCCGCAGCTGTGGCGCTGGCGCTTCAACCTGCGCAGCGGCGCGACGCGCGAGGAGCCGCTGGAGGAAGGCGTCAGCGAGTTCGGCACCGTCAACCACCGCTACGCCATGCACGCCAACCGCTACGTCTACAGCGCCATCGGCGAGCACGGCATGTTCCTGTTCACCGGCCTGCGCAAGCATGACCTGCAGCGCGGCACGGTCGAGGATGTGTCCTTCGGCCCCGGTGTCTACGGCAGCGAAGCGCCGTTCGCGCCGCGCACCGGCGCATCCGCCGAGGACGACGGCTACGTTCTGACTTACGTCACCGACCTCAACCGCGACTGCTCCGAGTGCTGGGTCTATGCCGCGCAGGACCTGAACGCGGGGCCCATCGCCCGGGTGCGGCTGCCGGCGCGCATTCCCAGCGGCACCCATGCCTGCTGGGCGCCGGCGGCGGAACTGCGCCGGGCCTGAGTTCTTCACCGCGGCTTGCGTACATAGGGTATCCAGGGGTAGGCTTTGGCAAAGATTGCCAAGGGTTATTCGATGACCACCATGAATATCTCACTGCCGGAGCCGTTGAAGGAATTCGTGGAACGGCAGGTCAAACAGGGCGGCTATAGCGGTGCATCCGACTATGTGCGGGACCTGATCCGCGACCACCAGAAGCGTATCGCCGGCGAACACCTGCGCACCCTGATCGCCGAAGGACTCGCTTCCGGTGCTCCGGTCGCGGTCAACAAGACCTACTGGGCGTCCAAGCGCAAAAAACTCGGCGCATGAGCAAGCCGGTTCTCCAGCGCCCCCGCGCCGACGAGGACATCGACGGAATTTTCCACCACCTGCGCCGCGAGTCCCCGCGAGCAGCAGCCGCATTCCTCGACGCCGTGCAAGCCGCGTACGAGATGCTGGCGGAGCACCCCGGCGTCGGTTCAACCCGTCACGCCGACCACTGCCCGGAACTGCCGTATCCGCTACGCTTTCTGCCCCTCCGGGGCTTTTCCAGGGTCCTGATCTACTACATGGAGCGCCCGGAGGCGACAGAAGTGATTCGTATCTGGGACGCGGCGCGCGGCCTGGATGCATTGATGGAAGGCCCGGATTGAAGGCTGGCCAGCGCCGCTCACCCGCCCGGCTCAGGAACCAGCGAGGAACAAGCGATGAACGTCAACCGCATCTTCTGCATCGGCCGCAACTACGCCGCCCACATCGAGGAGCTCGGCAACACGCCGGACGAGGCCTTCGTGCTGTTCATGAAACCGGCCTCCTGCGTGGTGCCGCTGGGCCAGGCGGTGAAGCTGCCGCGCAACCGCGGCAGCGTGCACCACGAGGCCGAATTGGTGGTGCTGCTCACCGGCGGCGGCGCCGATATCCCCGAGGACCAGGCTCTAAGCCACATCAGCCACCTCACCCTGGGCCTGGACCTGACCCTGCGCGACCTGCAGAACGAGCTGAAGAACAAGGGCAGCCCCTGGGAACTGGCCAAGGCCTTCGACCAGGCCGCGCCGCTGGGCGAATGGAAGCCCTACCAGAAGCAGGACCTGCAGGCGCTGGAGTTCACCTGCCACGTCAACGGCGCGCTGCGTCAGCACGGCAAGACCCGCGACATGCTGTTCAACGTGGCGCGGCAGATCCACATCCTGTCGCGTACCTGGGCGCTGCAGGATGGCGACATCGTCTACACCGGCACGCCGTCCGGCGTCGGACCGCTGTTGCCGGGCGACCGCGTCGTTCTGGAAAGCGCGGACATCGGGCGCTTCGAATGGAATTGCGTCTGAAGCTTCGAAGCCAAAGAGTTTCTAGCGCAAAGGCGCCAAGACGCCTTTGACTTTGATACTCAATTCAGATGCCGCAGCTTATCCGGGTTGCGCACCGTGTAGACCCGTGCAACCAGACCGTCGCGGATTTCCAGCGCGAAAGTCTGGAACGGGCCTTCTGGTCCGTACAGCACCAGACCCGGCATGCCGTTGACGCGTGCGGCCCGAGCGCGCATGCCGGGAGTGCCGAACTTCGCCAGCACGCCGCAGAGGAAGCGCGCGATGTGCTCGGGGCCGTGGATCGGCTTCAACGCCGCCTTCACCTTGCCTCCGCCATCGGAGTAGAACACCGCGTCCTGCGCCAGCACCTGGCTCAGAGCGGCGATGTCGCCGCTGCTCACTGCCGCGACGAAGGCGGCGAACACCCGCGCCTCTTCCTCCGGGCTGGGCTTGAAGCGCGGCTTCTCCTCCCGCACGTGGCTGCGCGCCCGCGCCGCCAGCTGGCGGCAGGCGGCGGCCTCGCGGCCCAGGGCCTCGGCTACCTGCTCGAATTCCATGTCGAACACGTCGTGCAGCAGGAAGGCGGCGCGCTCCAGCGGTGACAGCCGCTCCAGGGTCAGCAGCAGCGCCACCGACAGGTCGTTGGCGTATTCGCTGGCGCCCTCGGTCGACAGCGCGCCATCATCGAGCACTGGCTCCGGCAGCCAGGGGCCGACGTACTCCTCGCGCCGGACGCGCGCCGACTTGATCTGGTCCAGGCACAGCCGCGTCACCGCCTTGGACAGGAAGGCGCGCGGCTCGCGCACAGCGTCGCGGTCGGTGGCGTGCCAGCGCAGATAGGCGTCCTGCACGATGTCCTCGGCTTCGGCGCGCGAGCCGAGCATGCGGTAGGCCAGGCCGATCAGGTGGCCGCGCAGCGGCTCGAAGCTGGCGGCGGCATCGTCGTGCGCAGCGCACATGGCTCAGGCCGCCGCCACCGGCAGTTCCTCGCCGCCCACCTTCACCCGCACGCAGGCATGGCCGTGACCCATGGCGTACTTCAGGGTCGGGAACATCCGCGCCGAAGTCAGGGCGTAGGCCAGCGAGACCAGGGCGCGCCGGCCCCAGCGGTGCACCACCTCGCGGCGCAGCACGTCGGCCTCCGGATCGTGGGCCAGTACCGCGCGGGCGAAGCGCCAGCCCAGCGCGGCATCCGCCGGCATCGCCGCTTCCTGCCCGCGCAGGATGGCGCGGATCGTCGCCGGCGCCACACCCTCGCCCTCGGCCATGCGCGCCACCAACTGGGTGCAGGGACCGCAGTCCTCGGCCAGGGTGCCGACCAGCTTGGCGGCATACCAGGCCTCGCGCGGCACATCCTCGCGATACTGCGCCATGCCCGCGACGCGGTTGAACCTGAGCAGCGCCGCGATGCTGATGTCGAGGATCTCGCGGGCATAGCCCAGGTCGTAATCGTGCTCGCGCTCGAACGCGTCGAGGCGGTTGCGGATCAGTACTTTCAGCGGGTTCATGACATCGCTCCTTCAGGACAGCTTCTCTCGCGGCCGGGACAGCCACAGCGCCAGGGCCGCTGGGATGACCACCAGCACGGTGTCGATGGCGAAGTGCGCCGGCTCCTCGCGCCCGGCCAGCAGGTCCCAGACGTGGGTCAGGGCATGCAGGCCGAGGAACAGGCTGCCGATCAGCGCCGCCGGCCAGGCGCGGGGATTGCGCCACAGCCACAGCAGGCCGGCACCGGCGGCGATGAAGGCACAGCCGATGTCGCGCACGAAATGCGGGTTGAACGGCCCGGTGCCCGGCACGGTGGGGATGGCGTGATACCAGGGCTCCGGCGCCAGCAACATGTATAGCCCGTTGAGCAGCTGCGCCAGGCCCAGCGCGAACGTCGACCATACCACCAAGGCGCTGCGCATCGTCCTCTCCTTTCTGGTTGTCTGACTGTAGGACGAGATAGCATGCCCCGGTGTGACACGTCCCGGCGATTACCTGCCCCCATTACCTGATGAACTACCTGGCGCATCTGTGGCTGACCGAGCAGGCCGGCCTGCCCCTCCCCGGCGCCATCCTCGGCGACCTGGTGCACGGGCGGCTGGACGGCCGCTTCCCGGCCGCGCTGGAGCGCTCGATCCGTCTGCACCGGCGGGTCGACGCGGTAACCGACAGTCATCCCCTGGTCACGGCGCAACGCACTACCTTCGGCCCCGGAGCGCGGCGCTACGCCGGTATCGTGCTGGACCTGGTGCACGACCACGCCCTGGTGCTGGACTGGGAACGCTATAGCGCAGAGCCGCTGGGCCTGTTCGCGCGGCGCGCGGCGCAGGCGGTGGCAGCGGAAAAAGAGGGCTTCCGGCTGGCCGGGATGAGCCCGCCTCCGGCCTGGCGCTTCCGGCGCCTGCTGCTGTCCTACGGCGAGGAGGGCGGCATCGACCGCGCCATCCGCCGCGTCGCCTCGCGGCTGAAGCGGCCGGAGGCGCTGCTCGAGGCGGGGCAGAACTGGCGGGAGACGCTGCCTCTAGTACGCGAGAATCTGCCGCTGCTGCTGGAGGATTTGCGCGCCGCGGCGCAGGAACTAGCCGTAGCCGGCCTCGTCTAGCGGTGGTACGTCGCCTGCAAGGTCTCGTGTAGCGAGTAGCTCATGGCGCCAAGAAAAGCGATCAGGCCCAGATAGGCGATGCCGTAGTTGATCCGCACCCGCTGCGGCACCTGGTAGTAGGGTGCGTTCTCCGGCTTGATGCCGCTCCAGGCCTGGCGCAGCTGCGGCCAGGCGAGGATGGCGATGAGCAGGAACATCGGGCTCGGGTGCAGAAAGAACAGCACCACCAGGATGGGAGCGCCGAACAGCCAGATGCGCGGCGAGATCACCTGGGTAATGCGGCCGCCGTCCAGCGGCGACACCGGGATCAGGTTGAACAGGTTAATCATGAAGCCGGCATAGGCCAGGGCCAACAGCAGGCCGCTGCCCGTCTCGCGCGCGGCGTAATAGCAAGCCAGGGCACCGAGGGTTCCGGCGACCGGGCCGGCGATGCCGACGTAGGCCTCGGTCTCGGAATCGTGCGGCAGATCCTTGAGCTGGATCCAGGCGCCGACGAAGGGGATGAAGGTCGGCGTGCCGACATTCAGGCCGCGCTGCCGGGCCGCGACGAAGTGCCCCATCTCGTGAATGAAGATCAGCAGCACGAAGCCCACGGCGTAAGGCCAGCCGAAGATGAAGGAGTAGATGATCACCGACAGCAGCATGGTGCCGCCGGTGAACAGCGCCTTGCTCTTGAGCAGGACCAGCAGCAGCTTGATCACGCCGCGCCGGCCTCCGCCAGCAGCTCGCCGATGCGACGGTCCTTCTCAGCCCACAGCTGCGCGATCCAGTCCTGGAAGCGCTTGCGGAAGGCGGGGTCGTCCTCGTAACTTCCGGCGTACAGCTCATGCGGGATGGTCAGGCTGCGCACTTCGATGATGACCTGGTGCACGCGCCCGGCGAGGAAGTCCCAGAAGCCCTTGGCGCCTTCCGGGTAGACGATGGTGACGTCGAGCAACGAATTGATCTTCTCGCCCAGCGCCGACAGGCTCAGGGCCATGCCGCCGGCCTTAGGTCTAAGCAGGTGGCGGTAGGGCGAAGCCTGCTTGTCATGCTTGGCGCGGGTGAAGCGGGTGCCTTCGAGGAAGTTGAGGATGGTCACCGGCACGTTGCGGTAGTGCTCGCAGGCCTTGCGCGTGGTTTCCAGGTCCTTGCCGCGCAGCTCCGGTTGCTTCTCCAGCCTGGCCGCCGAGTAGCGCTTCATGAAGGGGTAGTCC
Source organism: uncultured Nevskia sp. (assembly GCA_964458725.1). GTDB lineage: Bacteria > Pseudomonadota > Gammaproteobacteria > Nevskiales > Nevskiaceae > Nevskia. The sequence goes on from CAYWPB010000128.1 coordinate 7,175, forward strand.
AGGCCCCACCAGGCCAGGCCCAGCACCGGCACCCAGATCAGCTCCTGCTTGATGAAGAACTTGAAGAACGGCGCGCGCCGGTCGAAGGCATACATGAGCGAGAAGATGTCGTTCCAGCTCTGGTGGTTGGAACAGACCAGGTACTGACCGCGCGGGCTGAGCTTCTCCACGCCGCGGATGTCCCAGCGGATGCGCAGCAGCCGGTTGGTGAGCCAGACATTGACGCTGGCCCAGGTCTGCGCGCCCCAGGCGACCCATTCCGAGACGCGGTCGCGAATGCGGCCCTTGGGCGAGAGCAGCTTGAGCAGGGTCGCGGCATAAACCGGCACGCACCAGAACAAGGTGTTCACGCACAGCAGCAGCGCCATGACCGTGCCGAGCAGCGGTGCGGGCAGGAAATGCAGCATCGTCTCCCCCAGTTGCGTTCTTAGTGCTTCTCTTCGGGCTTGTCGGCGGCCGGCTTCAGCTCGCCATCAGCCGGATGCGCCGACCAGTGGATGTGCTCGATGTTCCAGCTGTTGCCGGAGCGTTGCAGCACCATGGTCTCGGTGCCCACCAGGTTGATCGGATGGCCCTGGAAAGTGCCCCGGGTCTGGGTGCGGGAAATGACGCAGGCGGCGTTGTCGCCGAGCCAGATGATGCGGCGCTCCAGCACTTGCAGCTCGGTGGCCTGGGCGAAGGCGGCATCGGCGGCAATGTGCGCCCCGGCGTAGTCGGAACGGGTCTGGTCGATGAAACCTTGCTCGTAGATGCTGGCGCTGACCGAAAGCAGCTTTAGCGCACTGCTGGGATCGCCGGCCTTGAGCGCCGCGTGGAAGCCCTCGACCACCGCCACCGGGGCGGGGCTGGAGTCGGCCGCTGAGGCCGGCGCCGCGGCATTGGACGCCGCGATCGCGGCCATGGGTGCGGCGAGCGCGAGGCACAGCAACAGTTTCTTCACCAGAAAAATGCTCCGGGGGGATTCGGTGTCGCCGTAGCTTACTGTACCGGCGGCGCGGCGTCCGCCCGGGCCAGCACGCGGCCGGCGGGATCGCGCAGCTCGGCCGCGCGGTAGCTGCCCGGCGGCAGGGCAATCAGGGCGCAGGGACTGGTGACCATCTCGGCGGCCGGCTGGCCCGGATCCGGGGTGATCAGGCTGGCGTTGATGCGCATGGTGCCGCCGGACACGCTGGCCTCGCGGCTGACGGCGACGCCGAAGCCGGCGCTCATGCGCACGCCCATCTCCACCAGCACGTAGGGTCCCGCGGTCGGCAGGGGATCGATACCGACCAGGTCGACGTTGTGCGCATGCTGCCAGGCGCGCACCGCTTCGCGGTCGGACAGCAGGGTCAGGCGCGTCTGCGGCCCGTCGCTGTTGCACACCGCGAGCCGGCGGATCTCCAGCACGTGAGCCGGGTCGCCGTCCTGCGGAATCACTCCGCCCAGCATCGAGCAGCCGGCCAACGGCAACCACAGCGTGGCCGCGGCCCAGCGCGGCAGTCCTCCCGCAAACCTCATGTGAACTGCTTGCCCCCTGCTATTTCTCGGCCATCGCGTCGGCGGCGGCCGATATGGAGGTGTAGTTTGGCATGTCCACACCGAGCGCCGCATCCTGCAGGATCAGGTCGGCGGCCTTGTCGGCGATCATGGTGGTTGGGGCGTTGGTGTTGCCGCCAATCAAGGTCGGCATGATCGAGGCGTCGGCGACGCGCAAGCCCTGCAGGCCGTGCACGCGCAGGCGCGGGTCGACCACCGCCATGGCGTCGCGGCCCATCTTGCAGGTGCCGACCGGATGGTAGACGGTCTCGGCGCGGCGGCGGATGTAGTCGCGAATCTGCTCGTCGCTCTGCACCGAGACACCCGGCTCCATCTCCTCCGCCCCGTGCGGCGCGAACGCCGGCTGGGCCAGCACCGTGCGCGCCAGCTTGAGCCCCCGCACCAGCGCTTCCAGGTCGCGCGGCGTGGCGAGGTAGTTGGCGTCGATCAGCGGCCGGGCCAGCGGATCGGCGCTGGCCAGGCGCAGGCTGCCGCGGCTCTCCGGCCGCAGGAAGCAGGTCAGCAGGGTGTAGGCGTAGTGCTTGAACAACGGCGCCAGGTTCTGGCCGTGGTCGGAGTAGATGAAGGGCACGAGGTGCCACTGCAGGTCCGGGATCGGCTGGGAAAGAATTTCCCCGCCGACCTGCCGGTGTACATTGTGCCGACGCCAGTCATTTCCGGCCTGATCGGGTTCCGGTTTCACAGGGGAGTCCTGGCCTGCGGTACGCCTCCTCCCGAACCGAGCCTGGAATCGCTATGGCTCGACGATCCTGTGGGACAATCGTCATTAGTCGTGCTGTGTCCGGAGATGCGCGACCCGGCCAATCTCGGCTCAATCGTGCGCACGGCTGCCG
>CAYWPB010000129.1:0-9531 GCA_964458725.1 uncultured Nevskia sp.
ACTCCCTGACGAATTTCTTCAATAACGTGTTCGATCCCGAGAAGGACTTTCCCGCGGTCGCGCCAGCCGGCTCGATATGAGCTCCATAGACATAGCACCGTTTCCCTGAAAGCGGCCAACGCGAAAGCTGTTGATTCCTAGGTGGTCGTCGAATGTTCTATCACAAGCACACTCTGCTCCGACCGCCACTTAGCGGACATGATCGATCGATTCCGTGGCTAGGCTGCAGCCGGAAGCGAGACAGGTGCATTCGCAAGGTATGCCAGCGCCTGTTCGGTCGAGCCCTCGTGGAGCGGGCTGTGGTTGGGCGCGAAGTATCGTAGCGCCCGGCGCGCCATGAAGCCGGGGCCAGGGACTCGGCCCTGGCGGGCGGCGCGCAGATAGTCGCGGACGCGCAGGCGGCCATATGGGACGTTCGGGTCGGCGGCGACAAGCCGCTGCACGCCGACCCAGGCCAGCCCAGCGAACAGCGGAAACACGAACAGCGCCGCAGCCGTGCGCAGCGGGACGTTGCCGCTGAGATGCCGGAACACCGCGTCGCAGACCTCGCGGTGTTCGACCTCTTCTGCGCCGTGCCAGCGGTAGAGCCGGAGCATCTCGCGGTCCGCCGGCGCCTCGTCCAGGCCGCGGGCGTTGAGCACCCAGTCGCCGAGAACCCCAGTGAGGTGTTCGGCGGCGGCGACCATCGCCAGACGTGCCTTGAGCCAAGCCACGCACGCTCGGCGGTTGTCGAGCTTGCGCCCCAGCGGGTCGGGACCAAGCATGCGGCCAAACACCCAGTCCAGCAGCGCTTCGTAGGCGGAAACGTCCACGCCCAGCTCTTCCAGATGCCGTTGTCCGAGCGTATGGGCGTGGCTGTGTGCGCCCTCCTGCTTGATGAACGCCTGCGCCGCGTCACGCAGCCGCTCGTCGTGGATCAGCGGCAGAGCCTCGCGGATAGCCTGACAGAACCATCGCTCCGGCGCGGGCGTGATCGGCTGCATGATGTTGAGCATCTGCGTCGCCAGTGGATCGTCGGCGATCCAGTGCCCCAGTGTGCCGCTGAAATCGAAGTGCGGGCGGCGCGGCGTGATGGCGTGCGGCTGCTTGATCCAGGCGCGCATGGTTGTATCCAGCTCAGGCCTGGGTGAGGATGTTGTAACCCATGCGCGGCGCGAAGGCTGCGAGCGTGCGCAGCAGGCCGCCCAGCGGCCTGGGCTCGCGTGCGGCGGCGATGCGGCGGAACTGCGCTGCGTGCCAGGCCAGTTGCAAGTAAGCATCCACCGGCTTGTAGCCGATACGCGGCACGGCTGGCGGCTCCGCCACAGACTCGCCGGCCAGCAAGCGCCGAGCGAGGTCCGGCTGCATTGCAAACGGACGCGCCAGGCCGACCAGTTCGACCACGCCCTCGGCGAGGATGCGCTGCATCAGATCGACGCTGCGCAGGCCGCCGGTCAGCATCAGCGGCAGCGTGCTGCGGCGACGCAGCGCCTCGGCGTAGGAGAGGAAGTAGGCATCGCGGCCGGCTTGCTTGCCCGGCGCGAAGCCGAGCTGGGCCGGCGACTCGTAGTTGCCGCCGGAAATCTCCAGCAGGTCGATGCCTTCGGCTTCAAGCGCCAGCGCGATGTCCAGCGACTCTTCCTGCGACAGGCCGCCCTTCTGGAAGTCCGCCGAGTTGAGCTTCACCGACAGCGCCTTGCCCGGCCCGATCGCGGCGCGCACCGCGCCTACCACTTCGATCAGGAAGCGGCGGCGCCTCTCCGGGCTGCCGCCCCACGCGTCGGTGCGGACATTGGCCAGCGGCGACAGGAACTGCGACAGCAGATAGCCATGTGCCGCGTGCACCTGCACGCCGTCGAACCCGGCCTGCACCGCCAGCGCCGCGGTGGTAGCGTAGCGTTCGATCTGCTGGCGGATTTCGTCCTCCGTCATTGCCCGCGGCACGCGAATGAGGTTCATCGCCGGCAGGTCGAGGCCGACCGCGGAGGGCCCGACCGGCCGCTTCCGTAGCGGCAGCACGGCCACGCGTCCGGGGTGGTTGATCTGCATAAGGATGCGGCTGCCGTATGCGTGTGCAGCATTGGCCCACAGCTTGTAGGCCGAAAGGAAGCGGTCGCTCTCCAGCACTGCATTGCGCGGCTCGACCAGCGCACGGCGGTCCACCATCACGTTGCCGGTGATCAGCAACCCGGCGCCGCCGCGGGCCCAGGCGGCATAGAGCTGCGCCAGCTCCGGCGTTGGCGAGCCATGGCGGTCACCGAGCTGCTCACTCATGCCGGCCTTGGTGATGCGGTTGGATACCTTTAATCCGCAGGGCAGCGTGAAGGGGGCGTCGAGCGTGGCAGCCGCGGCAGCGGCCCCGGCTTTGGTCTTGGTCGACGTGGTCATGTCATAGCACTCGCGGGTTGAACTGGCGCAGCAGGAACAAGGGACTGGTCAGGCGTGGAATCTGGATTGGAGGCAGCCAGGGCGCGGACAAGTCGACGCGGTGCAGGCGCGACTCGACCACGCGGCCCAGGCCCATCTCGTGCAACGGGTCGTTGGCGGTTCCGCTGAAGCGCAGCCGCATGTCGACGCGGCGCACCTCGATCGGATGCTCCTTCGGGGTGAAGCGGACCTCGCGCGGCAGGCTCAGTCCCAGGCCGCCGGTCACATTGCGATGCGGCAAGCCAAGGATCGGCGGGGCGTCGTGCAGCGCTTCGCCAAGCCGGGCTTCCATCTCGATCAGCGTGCTGCCGCGGCGCGTGGCTCTTGCAACGATGCGCGTACCGTCGTCGTCCCAGCTGACCTCCCCGGACTTCTTCGGGTAGCCGAGCAGCTCGCGGCCTATGATCAGGGCGCGGTCGTCGTCAAGGATCATCCAGGGGCAGAAAATTCCGGTGCCGCGCCGCGTCTTTACGTGCACGAACAACCCGGCCTCGTGGTAGGCGCCGGTGTAGACGTTGTCCGGAAAGTAGGCGCAGAACAGGTCGGCGCGTCCGGGCTGCGCCAGCTTGATGCCGCTGGGCAGCCAGCGTGCCATGGCCTGGCCGTTCACCTCTACAACGGCGGTCAGGTACTGCGCGTCGTTGTACAGCTTTCCGCCCATCCGGGCCATGGACCAGGGCATGCGCAGGTCTTCGAGTAGTCGCGTGAACATCAGACCAGCCTCGAAAACACCTGCTTCAAGACCGGCAGCAGGACAGCGCGCGGCATATAGCGGCCGCCCACGGTCTGCATTTGCGCGACGAAGCCGGGAATGACGATGCGCTTGCCGCGCTCCATGCCCTCAATGCCGGCGCGCGCCACGCTTTCGGCGCTGACCCACATCGGGCCGATACCCTCGATCTTGGTGATGCCGGCCACTTCGGTGAAGCCGGTGCGCGTCGGGCCAGGCGCCAGCAGCGTGCAGCTCACGCCGGTTCCGCGCAGTTCGCTGTGCAGCGCCTCGGCGAAGGAGTTGGCGAAAGCCTTGCTGGCTGCATAGGTGGCGTTGGCCGGCGTCGGCTGGTGGCCGGAGGTGGAGCCGACGACCAGGATCGCACCGGATTTGCGCCGGATCATGCCGGGCAGCACCGCCAGGGTCAGATCCTGCACCGCCACCGCGTTCAACTCCAGCTCCTCGCGCTCGCGTGCGGCGTCGAGCTCCGCGAGCTTGCCGAACGTCGCGAAGCCCGCGTTGTTGCACAGGATGGAGACCTCCTGTGCGGCCAGTTCATCGCGCAGTTGCATGCGGGCGGCGCGATCCGCCAGATCGCAGGGCCGCAGCTCGACTTTGACCTTGTGCGCCTTGCGCAGCTCGGCGGCCAACGCTTCGAGCTTCGCAACGCGGCGGGCGACCAGAATCAGCGAGTGGCCGCGCGCGGCAAGTTGGCGTGCCAGCTCCTCACCAATGCCGCTGGAGGCGCCGGTGATGACAGCGCGGGCCTGGGGGTGGGGTTGCGGCAAGCTCATGATCGCGGTCCTTGGCTGGGCTTTCGTGTGGTGCCCAGTGTCGGACCGGACCAGGCCCGGCCGTGATGCGATGCGCGGACGATTTGCTTAACATCAACGGCCAATCCGTTCGCGGAGCCTGTCATCGCCAGCAAGGACCCCTACGGTCTGAACCGCCCCAGCCTGCCGGTGGCCTACCCCCTGCTGTTGCTGGAAATCCTGAAGGAGCGGGGACTGGACCACCAGCAAGCGGCACGCGACAGCGGGATTGCCATGCATGTGCTGGGCAGGCCGGATGCTCGCATCACGCTGACGCAGTGGACGCGCTTGGCGCTGAATGCCATCCGCGTCACCGGCGACCAGGGGTTGGGTATCGAGTACGGCCTGCGCCTGCGGCCTACCGCGCACGGCTTCCTCGGCTACGCCGCTATCACGGCGCCGACACTGCGCGAGGCGATTGCGTTGGCGATCAAGTATTTCCGGATGCGCCTGCAGTCCTACCGGCTGCACCTGGCCGAGCAAGGGGATTGGGCCGTGCTGGAACTCACCGAAGCCCATCCGATCCCGGTGCTGCGCAGTTTCTTCTTCGAGTGCTTGATGGTCGGCCTGGTGCAGATGCCGGGGAGCTTTATTGGCGAAACGCCAAGTGATGTGGAGTTGTGGTTCGATTGGGCGGAGCCGGCCTATTTCGCCCGCTACCGCGAGCGCCTGCCGCCGGCGCGATTCTCGCAACCGGCCAACCAGCTGCGTTTCCCGAGCCGCTACCTGGCGCGCCGGCCGATGCTGGCCGATGACAGCGCGCACGGCCAGGCGCTGGCGCAGGTCCAGCGCGAATATGCCTCCGTGCCGGGCGAGGACAGCGACCTGGTGGCGCGGGTGCGCGCGGAGTTGGTGTTGGGCGAAGCGGGCTACCTGCAGCTCGATGCGCTGGCGGCGCGGCTGTGCATGTCCTCGCGCACCCTGCGGCGCAAGCTCGACGCGCAAGGCGCGAGTTACCAGGCTCTACTCGACCAGGCGCGGCAGCGCGACGCGCGGCAGCTGCTCGAATCCTCGGCGCTGGACATCCAGGAGGTCTCCACCCGGCTCGGCTTCCTCAATCCGCCGAGCTTCACGCGGGCATTCAAGTTGTGGACCGGCAGCACACCGAGTGACTATCGGGCGAACCATTCGGTGGATCGCAGCAGCAATCTTCCGATTGCCGAGGACTGACAGCGGAGCGGCGGATTGCAGCCGCCGCATGTCTACAATGTGGCGGAAGCCGAAGTGATGACGGGCCGCTCGGCTCCGCACGAACCGATGAGCCGCTGCTGCTGCCCTTCAGCAGGCGTAGGGTGCACACTGCACACGCATTGTGCCTGGAACGCGTCTGGACAACCGCGCGCGCTTCGCACTCTAAACTTGCTACAGATGGATTGACTCAATGGGAGATCACGCATGAATGCGCGTCACATCAAGCAGCTGTTCGACCTGAGCGGCAGGACCGCTCTGGTGACCGGTGGTTCGCGCGGTCTGGGTCTGCAGATCGCGCACGCGCTGGGCGAGGCCGGCGCGAAGATCATGCTCAGTTCGCGCAAGGCGGATGACCTCGAGCAGGCGGCCGCCGAGTTGAAATCGGCCGGGATCGATGCGCAGTGGATCGCGGCCGACTGTTCCAGGGAGGACGAGGCCCGCCAACTGGCGCGGGACACGCTGCAGCGGCTCGGCGGCATCGACATCCTGGTCAACAACGCCGGCGCGACCTGGGGAGCGCCCGCGGAAGACCACCCGGTTTCGGCCTGGGACAAGGTGATGAACCTGAACGTGCGCGGCTATTTCATCCTGGCGCAGCAGGTCGGCCGCGACTACATGATCCCCAGGAAGAGCGGACGCATCATCAACATCGCGTCGATCGCCGGCCTGAACGGCAATTCACCGGACATGCAGACGCTGGCTTACAACACCTCGAAGACCGCCGTGATCGGCTTCACCCGCACCCTTGCCGCCGAGTGGGGCAAATACGGCATCACCGTCAATGCGATCTGCCCCGGCTTCTTCATGACCAAGATGGCGGCCGGCCTGATCAAGGCGATGGGCGAGGAACGAACGGCGGCCGCGGCGCCGCTGGGGCGGCTGGGTGACGATGAGGACCTGAAGGGCGTAGCACTGCTGTATGCCAGCGATGCCGGCAAGCACATCACCGGACAATGGCTGGCGGTGGATGGCGGCGTCAGCGTGGTGCTTGGCAGTTAGAGCGAAGCCGCAGGCGGGAAACGACGGATCGTCCCGCAGGATTTCCTTCGGTCACGACCCGCCCTGCACTGCCCCAGGCTTCACCGCCTTCAGGCGGCGCGCCGCTCCGGCAGACGCTGCGTCGGCCGCGGCAGGTTGCCCACCGCCCAGGGCTCGGGGCGGTGCAGGTGGAAGCCCTGCACCAGGTCCACGCCCAGCTCGCGCAGGCGCAGCAGGGTCTCCTCGTTCTCGACGCACTCGGCCACGGTGCGGCAGCCCTTGATGCGCGCCAGCTTGCTGACCGACTCGACGGTGGCGCTGTCGAAGGGGTTGCCCAGCAGCTCGCGGATGAACTGGCCGTCGATCTTGAGGTAGTCGATGTCGAGGCTACGCAGGTAGGCGAAGGAGGACATGCCGGTGCCGAAGTCGTCCAGCGCCACGCCGCAGCCGAGGTTGCGCGTGTCCTGCACGAACTCGGCGGCGATGTCGAGGTTGCGGATCGCGGCGGTCTCGGTGATCTCGAAGCAGAGCATGCCCGGCATCACGCCGTACTGCAGGATCTTGTCGTAGATGAACGAGGCCAGGCTGTGCTGGCCCAGGCTCATGCCGGAAATGTTGATCGACAGCGACTCGGGCAGCTCCGAGCCCTGCTCGCGGGCGCGGGCCAGCTCGGCCAGGGCCATGTCGATGACGTAGCGGTCGACCATCGGCATCATGCGCAGGCGCTCGGCCGCGGCGATCAGCATGCCGGGCGGCATCACGCCGCCATCCTGGTCGAGCACGCGCAGTAGCACCTCGTAGCGCCGGCCCAGGTCCGGCGTGGCCACCGGGGCGATGCGCTGCAGGTACAGGATCAGGCGGTTCTGGGTGATGGAATCGGCGATGCGCGTGCCCCAGGCCACCTCGTCGCGGTGCCGGCGCACGCCCTGGTCGTCGGGGCGGAAGATCTCGACATGGCCACGGCCCTTCTCGGCGGCGATGTGGCAGGCCATGGCGGCGCCGCCGACCAGCTCGCCGATGCCGGCCGTGCTGCCGCGCGGGCGGTGCATCAGGCCGGCGTTGATCTGCAGCGGGCCGGGATGGCCGCCGAAGTCGAAGCGGAAGGCTTCGGCGTCGCGCATCAGGCGCTGGGTGAACTGCTCGGCCATCTCGGTGCCGATGTCGCACAGCAGGATGGCGAACTCGGTGGTGCCGATGCGCGCCAGCAACCCCAGGTTGCGGGTCTTCTGGCGCAGCAGCTCGCCGGCTTCGCGCAGCAGCTTGTCGCCGACGTCGCTGCCGTAGCTGTCGTTGATCAGCTTGAACTGGTCCAGCTCCAGGTGCAGCAGGGCGAAACCGCGGTGGCCGGGGCCGGCCTCGGCCAGCCGCTCGGCGGCGAGCTTCTCGAACTCGCCGCGGTTGAGCAGCCCGGTGACGCGGTCGTGGCTGGCGCGGTAGCTCAGCTCGGACAGCAGGCGCTTGGTGCGGCTGCGGTCCTGATAGATGGCGTAGGCGCCGGCCACCTCGCCGTTGAGCAGCACCGGATAGCTGAAGGTGGAGACGTGGACCTCGCTGCCGTCCTTGCGGCGGCGCACGGTTTCGACGGGCTCGATGCCGCCGGCGAAGGCCAGGGCCGACAAGGCGGCACCCTCGGCTTCACGCTCGGCCGGCACCACCAGGCTATTGATCGGGCGGCGCAGCGCCTCCTCGCGGCTGAACTGGAACAGACGCTCGAACGCCGGATTGACGTCGACCACTAGGTCGTTGCGATCAAGCAGCGCGATGGCGTCGGGCGAGCCGAGGAACAGCTGGCGGAAATGCGCGCTCTGCTCGTCGGCCTTGTCGACCAGCTCGTGCAGGGTGCTGCTGTCGTAGGCCATCACCAGGGACAGACGGCGCCCCTCCTGGCTGAAGTCCTGATAATGCAGGTCGACCCGCAGCAGGCTGCCGTCGCGCCGCAGGTGGCGCCAGCCGCTGGAACGGCGCGGACCGGCGGCCACGGGCTCCGCCGCCGTGGCCGCTGTTTCGGCGGCGTGGCGCTGGGCGTCGTTGGAGTGGACCAGGGACGCCGGCGTCTTGCCGAGGAATTCCTCGCGGCTGTAGCCGTAGGCCACCAGCGCCGCCTGGTTCACGTCGAGGATGCGGCCGGCGGCCGGCTCGAACAGCCACATCGGCATCGGGTGCTGCTGGAACAGCAGCGGCAGGCCGCCGTCCGGCAACGTGTAAACAGGCCCTTCAACCTCGCCCGCGCGAGGCGTCTGCGGCTCATGCATGAGTCGGAATCCGCCTTCCATTCTGGTCTTGCTGAGTGCCAGGCCAGCATGCCGGGGTTGCGCCGCATGGCGCCCTCCCCAGTGCCCCCGAAGCCTGGTTCGAATTTGCGGCAAGCATCGCAGATTCGATTTGACCGCGCGCGCCAATGGGCTGGATTTGCCACAGCTTTACCTTCGGCCGGACCGGTGGTGGTAATCAGGGTTGCCGGCGGCGTACCACGGCGGGATCACTCTAAAATGGCGGCAGATCCCCACCTGCGGCCGGGCCCCACCCCGCCAACCTGCCCAACTTGGAACGTTCCACCACAACCGACGCCTGGCGCTTCTCCGTCGCTCCGATGATGGACTGGACCGACCGGCACTGCCGCACCTTCCTGCGCCTGTTCTCGCGCCATACCCGCCTGTACACCGAAATGGTCAACACCGGCGCGATCCTGCGCGGCGACGTCTACCGCCACCTGCGCTTCGACGCGGCAGAGCATCCCGTAGCGCTGCAACTGGGCGGCAGCGAGCCGGAAGCGCTCGGACGCTCCGCCGCCATCGGCGCGGAGTACGGCTACGATGAAGTCAACCTGAACTGCGGCTGCCCTTCCGACCGGGTGCAGGAAGGCCGCTTCGGCGCCTGCCTGATGGCGGAGCCGCGGCGGGTGGCGGCAGCGGTAACGGCAATGCGCGAGGTTTGCGCGGCGCCAGTCACGGTCAAATGCCGCATCGGCATCGACGACAGCGAGGACTACGTGTTCCTGCGGCAGTTCGTCGAAACCGTTGCGGCGGCCGGGTGCGCCGTGTTCGTGGTGCATGCGCGCAAGGCCTGGCTGTCGGGCCTGTCGCCGAAGGAGAACCGCGAGATCCCGCCGCTGCGCTATGAGCAGGTGTACCGCCTGAAGCAGGAGTTCCCGCAGCTGGCGATCGCGATCAACGGCGGCATCCGCACGCTGGAGGACTGCGCAACGCACCTGCGCCCGGGGAAATGCCCCCGCCAGGGGCAAAGCCTGCTTCCGATGAGCCGCGAGAGTGTTCCAAAAAGGAGTCGAAGCGGCCCGCTGGACCGATGCTTGCCGCGCGGAAACTCGCGCTGCCGAACGACGCGACTGACGTGGACTAACAGCAACTCGTGAAGCAAATTCAGTTTTCAAATTCCCAAGGTTAACCTGCGGGGGGAAACGAATTCGCCGACAAA
>CAYWPB010000130.1:0-1098 GCA_964458725.1 uncultured Nevskia sp.
CAGCCGCACGTCCTTCTCGTCGCCGAAGCTGGAGACGCCGGTCACGCCCAGCGCCCAGATGCCGAGCCCGACGTGCGCCAGGGTCATGCCCCAGACGGCGCGGGGGACGCTGCGCAGGCCCTGCACGCGATTGCCCCTGGTACCGGCGCGCCGCCACAGGTCCTGCACGGCGGCGAGGATCGCCCAGCCGCCGAACAGCGCGCCCGCGGCGACCAGCGCACTGGTGCGGCCGTGCAGTGCGAAGGGCAGCAGGACGCCGAGCACCACGGCGGCCACAGCCGGCCACTTCAGCCGCCGCACCGTCTCGCTCCAGTTGCCGCGTTTCCACGGCACTACGGCGCCCAGGCCCACCAGCAGGAACATCGGTGTGATCAGGACGATGAACACCGGGTTGAAGTACGGCGGCCCGACCGAAATGGCCTGCAGGTGCAAGGCGCCGGCGATCAGCGGCGCGAGGGTACCGGCCAGCACCATGGCGGCGGCCACCACCAGGAACACGTTGTTGAACAACAGCAGGCCTTCGCGCGAGAACAGCTTCAGCTCGCCCACCGTGACCAGCTTCGGCGCGCGCCAGGCGTAGAGCGTGAGCGCGCCGCCCACCCCCACCGCCATGAAGGCGAGGATGAACAGACCGCGCGAGGGATCGCTGGCGAAGGCGTGCACCGAGACCAGCACGCCGGAGCGGACCAGGAAGGTGCCGAGCAGGGACAGCGAGAACGCCAGGATGGCGAGCAGTACGGTCCAGCTCTTCAGCAGGCCGCGCTTCTCGGTCACCGCCAGCGAGTGGATCAGCGCGGTGCCGGCCAGCCAGGGCATGAAGGAGGCATTCTCCACCGGATCCCAGAACCACCAGCCGCCCCAGCCCAGCTCCTTGTAGGCCCACCAGCTGCCGAGCGTGATGCCGAGGGTCAGGAACATCCAGGCGGTGGTGGTCCAGGGGCGCGTCCAGCGCGCCCAGGCGGCGTCGAGCCGGCCGGGTAGCAGTGGGGGCAAGGCCCAGGCCAAATCCCACCACAACCCCACCAAGACCACGTGTAACACCCGGCGGTTGCGCACCGACGCCGGGGGCGCCGAGAAGCGGGAGGGGTGAGGGCACCC
>CAYWPB010000130.1:1108-9465 GCA_964458725.1 uncultured Nevskia sp.
GGGGGGGTTGAGAGACGCCCGTGGGGTGGTGGGCAAGAGGGGGGCTACAGTCACCCCCGCGGACGCCGGCCAGGCCGGATAGAAGTCCGTCGTTGAAGAATGCGAAGGCCACCGAGAAGCCGACATAGCCCATGTAGAGCATCGGCGGGTGCACCGCCAGGCCCGGGTCCTGCAGGATCGGATTGAGGTCGCGCCCTTCCGCCGCCGCCGGCACCAGGCGGGTGAAGGGGCTGGAGGTGAGCAGGATGAACAGATAGAAGCCGGTGCTGACCATGCCCAGCACCGACAGCACCAGGGCGCTCATGTCCAGCGGCAGGCGGCGGTTGAACACCGACACCGCCAGGGTCCAGCCGGCGAGGATCGTCACCCACAGCAGCAGCGAGCCCTCGTGCGCGCCCCACACCGCGGTGATGGGGGAGATCAGCGGCAGCGGCGAGTGGTCGTTCTCGGCGACTTAGGCCACCGAAAAATCCTGGGTGACGAAGGCGTAGGTGAGGCAGGCGTAGGCCGCCGCCACCGCCAGGAACTGCCCCTGCGCCGCCGAGGCGCCGAAGGCCAGCAGGCGCGCGTCGCGACGGCGGAAGCCGAGCAGGGGCACGACGGCCTGGAGCAGGGCCAGGCCGAGGGCGAGGATGACGGCGAAGTGGCCGAGTTCGGGGATCACCTTGATGTCACCTCATCAGCGTCATCCCCGCGAAGGCGGGGATCCATTTTTTCTCGCCGCATCACGAAAACCAAAAATGGATTGTTCGGCCCATCCATGGGCCGAAGCCTGACGGCCTCGCTTCGCTCGCTAAAATCCGTTCCAGACGCATTTTTCCCGCCTTCGCGGGAATGACGAGATTGTTGTTGAGCGTATCTTCCCGACATCGCGCTAGCTCGACGCCGTCACCGACTTGAACGGCGCACACGAATGCTTGCCGTCGACGTTCCCCGTGGCCTTGGCCACGTTGGGCGGCATGTAGTTCTCGTCGTGCTTGGCCAGGATGGTGCTGGCGACGAAGACATTGCCGGCCTCCATGTGGCCGGTGGCGATGACGCCCTGGCCTTCGCGGAACAGGTCGGGCAGCACGCCTTCATAGCGCACCGGCACAGCGTTGTTGCAGTCGCTCATGGTGAATTCGATCTTCAGCCCCTCGCCGCGCTTGAGGCTGCCCTTCTCCACCAGGCCGCCGAGCTGCAGGGCGGCGCCCGCCGCGACCCTGCCGGAAAGCAGGTCGCTGGGCGTGTAGAAATACATCATGTTCTTGCGGAAGGCGGTGAAGCCCAGCGCCGCGGCCAGGCCGACGCCGACCAGCAGCGCGGCGACCGCGAACATCCGCTTCTGACGCTTGCTCACTCTTCCTCCCCCACCTGGTCCGCGGTCTCGGACAGCCGCTTTCGCAATTCGTTGCGCCGGAAGTGCGGGGCGAAGGCGTTCCACAGCACCACGGCCAGCGCCAGGCCGTAGCTGCTCCAGATGAACAGCGCGTACTTGGGATTCATGCCGCCACCGTTTCCTGGGCCCAGCGCGCATTGCGCTCGCGCCACAGCACCTCGTTCTGCATGCGGCGCAGCCACACCGCGCCGAAGAAGAGATAGAACCCGAACAAGGACAGCAGCAATGGCCAGAGCATGTCGCCGCTGATCTTGGGATTGCGCATGCCCTCGACGCTGAGGATGCTCGAGCCCTGGTGCAGCGAGTTCCACCAGGTCACCGAGTAGTGGACGATCGGCACGTTGACCACGCCGACCAGGGCCAGCCAGGCGCAGGCGCGGGCACCGGCGCGCGGATCGGAATAGGCCTGGTTGAGGCCGATGACGCCGGCGTAGAGGAACAGCAGCACCAGCTCCGAGGTGAGGCGCGCGTCCCAGACCCAGTAGGCGCCCCAGGTCGGCTTGCCCCACAGCATGCCGGTGAGCAGGGCCAGCGCGGTGAAGCTGGCGCCGACCGGCGCGGCGGCGACCACCGCCACCTCGGCCAGCTTCATGCGCCAGATCAGCGCAATGGCCCCGGCTACGGCCATGGCCACGTAGATGCTCAGCGACAGCGCCGCCGCCGGCACGTGGACGTAAATGATGCGGAAGGCATCACCCTGCTGGTAATCGGGCGGCGCCAGGAACAGGCCGCCGTAGACGCCCCCGCCGATCAGCAGCAGCGCGGCGCCGAACAGCCAGGGCGCCAGCACGTCGGCGAAGCGGTAGAAGGTCGGCGGGGATGCGAGTTGGTGAAACCAGGTCCACATGTTCAGGCGGTCGGTCGCGGGCGGCCTTCTTCGAGGAAACAAGTATATAGGCCGGCCGGGGCCACGTCCCCCGCCCCGGTCATTCCGATCAATCGATTGTCTGAATCGATCCGGTCATTCGAGGGCATTGCGCAGGGCTCCGGCGGCGGCAAAGGGCAGCAGGGTCACGGTGAGTGCCAGCAGAGCGCCCAAAAAGTACAAAGGGGCCTCGAACGGGAGTCCTTCGGCGGCGGCGCGCACCGCCCCGCCGCCGAAGATCACCGCCGGGGTCATCAGCGGCAGCACCAGGATCGGCAGCAGGATGCCGGCGCGCTGGGCGCCGACGGTGAGCGCGGCGGCGAAGCCGCCGGTGAACATCAGGGTCGGCGTGCCGAGCAGCAGGCTTAAGGTGAGCACCTTCACCGCCAGCGATTCCAGGCCCAGGGCAATGCCGAGCAACGGCGCCGCCAGGACCAGGGGCAGCGCGGTCAGCAGCCAGTGCGCGGGGAGCTTGGGCGCGGCCGGCAGCGGGGCCGGGGCGTCGGCCAGCAGCAGCTGCTCCAGGGTGCCGGCGTCGAGATCGCCGCGGAAGATGCGCTCCACCCCGAGCAGCGCCGCCAGCAGCGCGCCGACCCAGACGATGGCCGGGGCGAAGACCTTCAGCGCCGGATCGTGCGCCGCGATGCCGAGCGGAAACAGCAGGGCGACGATGAGATAGAACACCAGCGGCTGGGCCCATTCGGCCGGGCTGCGCGCCGCCAGCAGCAGCTCACGACGGAAGATGGCAAGTGCCGCCGTCACGACTTCAGTTCCAGGGCACGGACGCCAGCCAGGCCAGACGGCAGCGGCTGGTGGCTGGTGACCAGCACGGCCCCGCCCTCGCCGGCATGGCCGCCGAGCAGGCGTGCCAGCAGCTCGATGCCGGCGTGGTCGAGGCCGGCCAGCGGCTCGTCGAGGAACCACCAGGGGCGCGGCGCGGCCAGCAGCCGCGCCAGCGCGGCGCGGCGGCGCTGGCCGGTGGAGAGCCGGCCGCAGGGACGGTGGCGCAGCGTCTTGAGGCCGACTTCCTGCAAGGCCGGCAACACCCGGTCCGCCGGGTGGCCGTTAAGGGCGCACCAGAAGCGCAGGTTTTCCTCCGGGCTGAGCGCCGGGTTGAGGGCGTTCTTGTGGCCGAGCCAGTGGCGTTGGCCGGGCTCCGGTTGCCCCTCCACCGTTCCGGCCGCAGGCTGGCGCAGGCCGCACAGCACTTCCAGCAGCGAGGTCTTGCCGGCGCCGTTGCGGCCCTGGATGTGCAGGATTTCGCCGCCGGCGACGGCCAGGTCCAGCCCTTCGACGACGTTGCGATCGCCGCGGGCGACCGCGAGGTTCCGGACCAGGAGGCTGGGGCTGGGCATAAAGGGCGCATTTTAAGAGATACGTCCCCTGTAGGTCGCCCTTCAGGGCGACAATTTGTCGGCCTGAAGGCCGACCTACAGTAAAATGTCGCCTTGCTTCCCAGGGGATCATCCGCTTGACCGCCCAGATCATCGACGGCAAGGCCGTCGCCGCGAGCGTGCAGGAACGCGTCCGCGCCGCCGTCGCCGAGCGCACCGCCGCCGGCAAGCGCGCCCCGGCGCTGGCCACGGTGCTGGTCGGGGCCGACCCGGCCTCCGAAATCTATGTGCGCAACAAGCGCCGCAGCTCGGAGGCGGTGGGCATCCGCTCGGTGCCGATCCATTTCAGCGCCGATATCGGCCAGGATGCGCTGCTGGCGCAGATCGACCGGCTCAACGCCGACGAGGGCATCGACGGCATCCTGGTGCAGCTGCCGCTGCCCAAGCACATCGACAGCACTCTGGTGATCGAGCGGATCCGCCCGGACAAGGACGTTGACGGCTTCCACCCCTACAACCTCGGCCGGCTGGCCCAGCGCCTGCCGGTGCTGCGGCCCTGCACGCCCTATGGCGTGATCGAGCTGCTCAAATCCACCGGCGAGAACCTCTACGGCAAGCGCGCCCTGGTAGTCGGTGCCAGCAACCACGTCGGCCGGCCGATGGGGCTGGAGCTGCTGCTGGCCGGCTGCACCACCACCGTGGCGCACCGCTTCACCCGCGAGCTGGACCAGGAAGTGGCGGACGCCGAGGTGCTGGTGGTGGCGGTGGGCAAGCCGGAGTTCGTGCACGGCGACTGGGTGCGCCCGGGCGCGATCGTCATCGATATCGGCATCAACCGCCTGGCCGACGGCAAGCTGGTCGGCGACGTCGGCTTCGCCGCGGCGAAACAGCGCGCCGCCTGGATCACGCCGGTGCCGGGCGGCGTCGGCCCGATGACGGTGGCGATGCTGATGCAGAACACGCTGGAAGCGGCGCAGCGCCGCGGCGTCTAACCGGTCTTCAGCGAGGCGGCGTCGATCATGCCCTTCAGCACCGTCAGGGCGTTGTAGAGCACGTAGTCGGCCTCGGCCAGCCGCGCGGTGTCGTTCGGCTTGAGGTCGCTGCCCGGGCCTGCCGGCGCGGCGGTCTGCGGATGCTCGTTCGGCAGGCTCCCCTTCAGGCTGGCCTCGGTGGTGCGCGGATTGCCCTCGTCCGCCGCGGCGACCTGCAACGGCCCGATGTCGATATCCGGCTGGATGCCCTCGACCTGGATCGAGCGGCCGCTCGGCGTGTAGTAGCGGGCGATGGTCAGCACCAGGCCGCCGCCGCCCGGCAGCGAGGTGACGCTCTGCACCAGTCCCTTGCCGAAGGTGGTGTCGCCGACCAGCACTGCCCGATGATGGTCCTGCAGTGCGCCGGCGAGGATCTCGGCGGCGGAGGCGGTGCCGCCGTTGACCACAGCCACCAGTGGGCGGCCCTGGAGCAGGTCGCCGGGGCTGGCGTCGTATTGGTGGTTGGCGCCCGGCGCGCGGCCGCGCTGGGTGACGATGATGCCCCGCTCGAGGAAGCCGTCGGCCACCTGCACCGCCGCGCCGACGATGCCCCCGGGGTTATTGCGCAGATCCAGGATCAGGCCGCGCAGCCCGCCCTTGGCCTGCTTCTGCAGCTTGCCCAGCTCGGTCTCGAAGGCGTCGCCGGTGTCGGGCGAAAACTGGGTGATGCGCAGGTAGCCGATGCCGGGCTCCAGCATCATCGAGCGCACGCTGGCGACCTTGATCGATTCGCGCATCAGCACCACCTGCAGCGGCCGCGGCTGGCCTTCGCGCAGCAGGGTCAGGTGCAGCTTGGTGCCTTTCTCGCCGCGCATGCGGTCGACCGCGTCCTTCAGCTTGAAGCCGCTGGTGGGCTCACCTTCGATGACGCTGATGATGTCGCCGGGCTGGATGCCGGCGGCCGCGGCCGGCGTGTTGTCCATGGCCGAGATCACCCGCACGAAGCCGTCGCGCACCTCGACCTCGAGGCCGACGCCGCCGTACTTGCCGGTGGTGGTGATGTTCCACTCGCCGTATTCCTCCTTGTCGAGGTAGTGCGAGTGCGGCTCGAGGCCGTCGACCATGCCGTGCAGGGCCGAATCGAACAGCTTGTCGGCGGGCACCGGGTCGACGTACTGGTTGCGGATCACGTCGATGGCCTGGCTGAAGGCGCGCAGCTCGTCCAGCGGCAGCGGCTCGTCGGCCGCACCGCCTAGAGCCCGTTGCGCCAGCGGCAGGCTCGCTCCCGCCAGCAGGCCGCAGCCCAGTGCCAGCACGATCCGTCGCGAAACAGGCATCCGCGCTCCTTGCTCGGGGGTTGGCCGTTCGCCCATAGATTAGCGCCACCACCGGCTGTCGGCGTGCCGACGTAATGAAAATTGTTGTGGCGCCTGCCGCGGCGGCTGCTCTAGAGTGGCCGGCAAGGCAGTTCCGCCGGGATAGACCGATTACCATGAACCGTTCCGCCGCTCTCGCCGCCGCTTCGCCGTTCCACACTGCCGAGCACGAGGAATTCCGCGCCCAGGTGCGCCGCTTCGTCGAGCGTGAGATCGCGCCGAACATCGAGCGCTGGGAAACCGCGGGCGAGCTGCCGCGCGAGCTGCACCGCAAGGCCGCCGAGGCCGGCGTGCTCGGCGTCGGCTTTCCCGAGGCTTACGGTGGCATCGAGGTGCCGGACGCCTTCTACGGCGTGGTGCTGACCGAGGAGCTGGCGCGGGCCGGCTCGGGGGGGCTGATCGCCAGCCTGATGAGCCACGGCATCGCCAGCCCGCCGGTGATGCACGCCGGCACCCATGAGCAGAAGGAGCGCCTGCTCGCGCCGGTGCTGGCCGGCGAGAAGATCGCCGCCCTGGCGATCACCGAACCCGGCGGCGGCTCCGACGTGGCCAACATCCGCACCACCGCGCGGCGCGACGGCGACTACTACGTCGTCAACGGCTCCAAGACTTTCATCACCTCGGGCCTGCGCGCCGACCTGCTAACGGTGGCGGTGCGCACCGGCGATGCCGGCCTCGGCGGCGTGTCGCTGCTGGTGGTCGAGTCCGGCACGCCGGGCTTCACCCGCAGCAAGCTGGAGAAGATGGGCTGGTGGTGCTCGGACACGGCGACGCTGTATTTCGACGAGTGCCGCGTACCGGTAGCCAACCGCATCGGGCCGGAGAACGCCGGCTTCATGGCGATCATGCTCAACTTCAACAACGAACGCATCATGCTGGCGGCCCAGGCCTGGGCCTTCGCCCAGCTCTGCTACGACGAGGCCCTGGCCTACGCCCGCGAGCGCCAGACCTTCGGCAAGCCGCTGATCACGCGCCAGGTGATCCGCCACAAGCTGGTGGACATGAAGACGCAGATCGACGCGGTGAAGGCGCAGCTCGACCTGCTGTGCTGGCGCGTCAGCCGCAAGCAGATGCCGGTGGCCGAGGTGTGCATGCTGAAGAACCTGGCCACCAGTACGCTCGAGTACGTCGCCGGCGAGGCGGTGCAGATCTTCGGCGGGGCCGGCTATCTGCGCGGCGCCAAGGTCGAGCGCGTGTTCCGCGAGACCAAGGTGCTGTCGATCGGCGGCGGCGCCTCCGAGATCATGAAGGATCTCGCCGCACGCCAGCTCGGCTACTGAGGGGACTTCGCCAACACCGTCGGAACTTCCCGCCAGCCGTGCTAGTCTAGCCATCAGGAAGCGCCCCGGCAGCGGGGCGGCAGGTGCCCGCAGCGGCCCGCATCGCGCCGCCGCGCACCTTCCCACGGACGGGAGAGCCGATGAACGGAGATATCGGACTGCGCTGCTGTTTCCAGCCGGGCGGCCACGAGTCCCATACCCTTCAGTACCAGATAACGCAAATTGCATGCCGCAATGTCGTCGCGGACAGAGCCGCGCGGCAGATCGGCCAATTTGCGCCGCCATGGCCGTGCCGAAAAATTCCACTCCAGGTGACCCGGCCGCTTGCGGCTGCCACTGGGAGGTCCTATCAGCGCGAAACCGCGTTGTAAGGGCCCTGCGTTGAAATTACCGTTTGTTGATGTCCGCTGCAGCGTTGCAAAACCCGCGAGCCGATGCCCCCGGTGGACGGGATTGTTTCTTTACTAACAACTGGAGCAAGTCATGAAGCAATTCTCGCGTCACCCACTGCGCCTGGCGATCGCGGCGGCTTTCCTCGCCGCCACGCCGCTGATGGCGCAGGCCGGCAACGGGCCGTATGTCGGCGCCGAAGGCGGCGCCAACTGGGAAAGCCCGCAGAACCTCCTCAGCGGCGGCCTGGTGGACACCCTGCACTTCAAGACCGGCTGGGCCGCGGGCCTGGTTGGCGGCTATTCCTTCACCAACGGCTTCCGTCCGGAACTGGAGCTGGACTACCGCCGCAACACGGTGAAGAGCGACGCGGGTGGCTTCAATGACAGCGGCGCCGAAAGCGCGATCAGCGCGATGGGCAACCTGTGGTATGACTTCAAGGCGCCGAGCGGCTTCTTCAGCACCGTGCACCCGTACATCGGTGGCGGCGTCGGCGGTGTGCGCTTCGCCGACCGCAATCTGGTGATCGGCCCCGCCGCCATCCCCAACGACTTTGTCACCAAGTTCGGTTATCAGGGCGGCGCCGGCGTGGGCTTCGACCTCACCCCGCACCTGACCCTGTCCGCCGACTATCGCTATCTGGAAACCACCCGCGGCACGTTCGACGCCCCGGGCGGCGGCAACGTCAACGCGCGCTACCGCGCGCAGACGGCGATGCTGGGCGTGCGCTACTCCTTCGGCGAGGAAGCGGCTCCGCCGCCCC
>CAYWPB010000131.1:0-9441 GCA_964458725.1 uncultured Nevskia sp.
CGCCGGCATCGCCGTAAGGTCTTCGATCAGCAGCGGTAGGTCGTCGGGGCGGTCGCGCAGCGCCGGAATGTGAATGGGAAACACGTTCAGCCGGTAGTACAGATCCTCGCGGAAGCTGCCCTTGACGATCGACTCCTCGAGGTTGCGGTGCGTCGCGGCAATGATGCGCACGTCGCAGTGCACGCTGCGGCTGGAGCCGACGCGCTCGTAGGTGCGCTCCTGCAGCACGCGCAGGATCTTGACCTGCATCGGCAGGCTCATGTCGCCGATCTCGTCGAGGAACAGGGTGCCGCCTTCGGCCATCTCGAAGCGGCCGCGCCGCGCCGTGATGGCGCCGGTGAAGGCGCCCTTCTCGTGACCGAACAGCTCGCTCTCCAGCAGCTCGGACGGAATGGCGCCGCAGTTCACCGCCACGAACGGCCGCTGCCGGCGGTTGGACTGGGCGTGGATGGCGCGCGCCACCACTTCCTTGCCGGTGCCGGACTCGCCGGTGACCAGCACCGTGCTGTCGTACGGCGCCACCTGCTCGATCATGCGGCGGGTGCGGCGCACCATCGTCGAGTTGCCGGTCGGGCCCGACAGGGCCGGGCTGCGCGCGGCAGCTTCCTGCGGCTCGCCCGGCAGCTGCGCGGCGCGCTTGAGCAGATCTGTCAGGGCGGCCTGGCGGAACGGGTATTCCAGCGCCAGGCAGGCGCTGGCGTCGAGCCCCAGCTGCTCCATCATCTTGTCGTGATAGCGCGCCAGCACCAGCACCGGCGGGTGGTAGCGGTCGCGCTTGAGCCAGGCCGCGAACGCCTCCAGCGCCCGCGTGTCGTCGACGCGGCCCAGCACGATCGCCAGCCAGTCGCGCTGGCGGCGCTCTTCCAGCGGCAGCTGTGCCGGGGACGACAGCAGCTGCGGCTCGTGCTCGGCGAAGCGCAGGATCGAAGCGATCGTCGCGCCGCGCTCATCGTCCGCGTCCACCACCAGGATTCTCGATTCGGTCATGGCTTGCTTCTCTTCAATTCAGTTGCGGTACATCGGGCCGCGCCCGCTACGGGCGCGGCCAGTTCAATCTCAGGCCAGCGCGGCACGCAGGGGCTGGCCGCGCGACACCGCCGGCGGGATCTTCATCGCCTCGCGGTACTTGGCCACAGTGCGTCGCGCCACGCGTACGCCCTTGCGAGCCAGCAAGGCGGCAATGGCGCCGTCGCACAGCGGCGCCGCGCGGCTCTCGGCGTCGATGATGCGGCGAATCATGGCCTTGACCGCGGTGCCCGAAGTCTCGCCTTCGGCGCGCGCGATCTGGCTGGGGAAGAAGGCCTTCAGCGGGTAGACGCCCCACGGCGTCTGCACATGCTTGTTGGCGACGACGCGGCAAACGGTGGACTCGTGCATGCCGATCTGCTGCGCCACTTCGCGCAGGGTCAGCGGCGCCATGCCCTCTTCGCCGCGGCGCAGGAATTCGCATTGCCGCTGAAACACCGCGCGGGCGGTCTTCACCAGCGTTTCGTGGCGCATCTCGAGGCCGTGCACCAGCCAGCGGGCCTCGGCCAGCTGCTCGCGCATATTGCGATGGACCTGGCCAGCCAGCAGACGCTCGTACAGGCGGTTGACGCGGACCCGCGGCAGGGTCGCCGGGTTCAGCTCCACCTTCCAGGCGTTGGCGGCGCCGCTCACCAGCACGTCGGGTACCACGTCCCGCGCCGGCTCGCGCACGGTGGAGCCGGGCTTGGGATCGAGCGCGCGGATCAGGCGCATCGCCACGCCGAGCTGCTCGATGTCGCAGTCGGCCTCGTCCGCCAGCCGCGCCGGATCGCCGCCGCCGAGGCGCTCCAGGAATTCCATGACCAGCCGGCGCGCCAGACGCAGGCCCGGAGTGCGGCGCGGCAGTTCGGCGAGCTGCAGCAGCAGACACTCGCGCAGGTCACGCGCGCCGAAGCCGGTGGGCTCGACCGTCTGCACGCGCCGCAGCGCGGCCTCGAGGTCGGCCATCCCCACCGCCCAGTCGGCCGGCAGCAGCGCCAGAATTTCGGCGAGCGGCGTCGCCAGATATCCGTTGTCGTCGATGTGTTCGACGATGGCGGAAACCAGGCAGGCCTCGCGCTCGTCGTCAACGACGTTGCGCAGCTGCGCCAGGGCGCGCATGTGCACGTCATCGGCGTTGCGCGCCGCGGTGCGGGCCTCGATCGGCTCGCCGTCCTCGTCGAGCGGCTCGCCGCCCGACCAGCTCTCGGCGCTGCTCCAATCGAAGTCGCCCTCGACGCGGTCGGCGGCGGCGCTGTCGCAGCCGCTGACTTCGACTTCCGTGCTGTCGGCCGGGGCCGCCGGAGCTTCACTGGCGGTTTCGGCCTCGTCTTCGGACTCGTCTTCGCCATCTTCCAGCATCACATTCTTTTCCAGCGCCTGGCGCACTTCCTGCTCCAGTTCCAGCGCCGAAAGCTGCAGCAACCGGATCGACTGCAGCAGCTGCGGTGTCATCACCTGCTGCTGGCCGATGTGCAATTTCAATTTCGCTTCCATCCGTGTCTCCCCCGTCTCGGCCCCTGCAATCGGAACCTGTGTCGAATACTTGTGCAGCTCCCGCTGCGCACCAATCAGAGAAATTCCGACGGCTTGTCGGGATTTCCCTTACTTGCGTCAAAACTCCAACGAACCACTTCCGCCGATCCGCGCCCGCACTCCATCTGTCGGCGCGGCGGCGGCCATGGTGTGTTTTGTCCATGCGGCATGGCGCTTCATCTCAGTGCTCCGCCACTTGCGACAGGGCACGCACCGCGAAATGCGTCAGCGCCGAGGTGCCGCGCAGCCCCAGGGTCTGCATCAGGCGCGCGCGGTGCGTCTCCACCGTCTTGGCGCTGAGTCCCATGATCTGGGCGATTTCTTTGGTGGACTTGCCGCGACCGATCATGCGCAGCACCTCGCGCTGGCGCCGTGTCAGCACCGCGCCGTTGTCGCTGCGCTGCCCACGCCGGCCTTCCAGCGCCTTGCCCGAGACGCAAGGGCTGAGATAGATCTGGCCGCGGGCGCAGGCTCGCAGCGCCAGCTCCAGCTCCAGCGGTTCGCTGTTTTTGGAAAGAAAGCCGGCGGCGCCGCCCTTCAGCGCGGCACGCACGTGCGCCGCATCCTGGCTGGCGCTGAGGAACAGCACGCCGGTCTTCGGGTAGTAGCGGCGAAGGTGCTGTAGCAGCTCACCGCCGCCGAGATCCGGCAGGATGAACTCGCAAACCACCAGGTCGGCCTGGCGGTTCTGAACCAGGTCCAGCACACCGCGGCCGTCTTCGGCCTCGCCGGCAACTTCGACCTGCGCAATGGACTCGAACAGGCGGCGCAGCGCCGCCCGCACCAGTGTCTGTGGATCCGCAAGGATAAGTAGCACCGTTTTTGCCAATTATTTTCCGTCGCTCGAATCCTATCGACGCGAGGTTTGGCACCGCGTGGCAAAAAAATACTAGTCGCGGACAGCTCCGGTGAACGGTAGCCGACGGGGGGACTGGCGGCGGAATAACGGCAGTGCGACGACCGCCGGTAAGCTGACGGACGGTGCTTGCCTAGATTCCGTGCTTCGACGGCTGGCGCGTTTCCGCAATTTCGCGCCGGTGATGCAGGAAAACGTGGCGTTCGAGCGCGGCCTGGCAGAATTCCGGCATCGCCGCGAATTCGGCGACGGTCTCGTCGCCGTCGGCGGCGACGATGCGCGCCGGCAGGCGCAGCGGCTGCGGTAAGGCGGCACTGAGATGGATCTCGACGATGCCGGCGGCGCCCGCTTCCACCCCGCCGGCGGACCATGCCACGCCGCGCCAGGACAGGCGCAACGGCATGGGCTGCGGCCGGGACGACTGCAGCGTCAGGAAGCTGCCGACCAGCTCCAGCAGCAGGTTCAGCTTGAGGTGCATGCGTTGCATCTCCAGCTCGGCCGGGGTCGGGTCGTCCTTGGCCGGCGCGTGTTCGGCCAGCATCGCCACCGTGCCCAGCACGCGCAGGTTGCTCTCCGCCAGCCGTTCCGCTTCCAGCCCTTCGGGCAGCGCCGCCAGCGGCGTCCACCGCAGCGGCAGCCGGTCGCGGTAGCTGATCACCTGGTCCATCATCGTGCTGGCGCTGCTCATGTCCACTCCGGTGTGCCCGAGCCTGCCTCCCTGCAAGCCGCGGGCCCGGTCGTCGCTCAGCCGACCTGCGGCGCGATCGCGTCCCAGCCAGCCTTGATGGTGCGCAGCAGGCCCGCCACCTCGCGCACGCCTTCGGCGTCGCTCTCCAGCTTGGCCTTGATCAGGCGCCGGATCATGTAGTCGTACAAGGACGACAGGCGCTGCGCGATGTCGCCGCCGGCCTTGTAGTCGAGCACGCCGTTGAGGTGCTCGAGGATGGCGATGGTCGAGTCGATGCCGCGCAGCTTGTCGGAAGTGTTGCGGTTGGCGATGCCGGAGATGGCGATGGCCAGGCGCTCCAGCGCGCCGTCGTAGAGCATCGCGATCAGCCGGTGCGGCGAAGCGTCCTCCAGCTGGTAGGCGACGCCGGACTGCCGGTACTGGCGCAGGGCTGCGAATTGGGCTGGGGGCATGGCTGGAATCCGCTGGAAGAACCGTGACGGTTAATTCATCGGCCGTCGCGGCCCAAACTTTAGTGCCTAGCCCCCGGACGAACCGTTGGAGTTCTGGGTGCGCGGCGCGTACAGCTGGGTCAGCAGGCTGGAGGTGTTCTTGTAGCCGGCGACGACACTGTCCATGGCGTTGAACTGGGCGTAGTACTGCGCCGTCAGCTGCGTCTGGCGCGCCGTTAGGTCGCTGAGCTGGCTGGTGAGGGTGCCGATCTGGTCGTTGAGCACGCTGGTCTTGTTGTCGATCACGCCGGAGGCGCCGGCGTAGTTGCCGAGCAGGGTATCGAGCCGGGTGCCGATGCCCTGGCTGCCGGAAAACAGCGACTGCACTGCTGCACTGTTCTGCTGCAAGGCGGTATTGAGCTTGGTGTTGTCGACAGCGATGGTACCGTCGTCGTTGAAGCTCAGGCCGAGCTGCGACAGCGAGGTGAATGTACCGCCGCTGACGCCGCCGCCGACGATGGCCTGGAGCTGCTGCTGCAGGCTCTGGATCGAGACGTCACCCTGCAGCGGGCCGGCGCTGCCGCCGGTGGCGCTGGCGCCGCTGCCCGAGCCGGGCGTGTACTTGGTGTCGGCGGTGATCAGCGCGATCGCCGAGTTGTAGGCGCTGACGAAGCTCTGCACCGCAGTGGTCGCGGCCTTGGTGTTGGCGCTGACGTTCAGCGTCTGGGTGGTGTTGGGCGATGCGCTGGCCAGGGTCAGGGTCACGCCCTTGAGCACGCCGCTGACGACGTTGCTGGCGCTGTCGAACGGCAGGCCGGCGATGGTGCCGGTGGCGTCGGCCGCGTCCTGCACCGAGCTGAAGGACATCGGCGAGCCGGCGGACATCGACACGGCGTTGGCGGTGCCGGTCTGGGTGGCGGACAGCAGCAGGTAGGAACCGTTGCTGGCGTTGACCACCGTCGCCGAGACACCGCTGTTGTCGCTGGCGTTGTTGATGGCGTCGGCCAGCCCGCTCAGGGTGTCGTTGCTGGAGTCGAGCGTGACGCTGAAACTCTTGCCGCCGGCATTGAGGGTATAGCTGCCGGCGCTGACCGCGGCGTCGGCGCTGGAGTAGGCCGCCGACTTGATGGCATTGGCCTTGGCCAGGGTCTGGACCTGCACCTGGTAGCTGCCGGCGACCGCGCCGGTGCCGGCGCTGGCGGTGAACACGCTGCTGTCGCTGACGCTGGCGCTGAGCTGCGACAAGGCGCCGCCGCTGGTGATGGCGTCGGCCGCGGTCTGCAGGCTGGACAGCATGGACTTGAGCGATCCCAGGGCGGAGATCGTCGCCTGGTCCGCTGTCTGGTAAGCCTGCAGGCGGTTCTGCTGCGGCTGGATCGTGGCGTTGACGATTGCCGTGACCATGGTGTTGATGTCCAGCCCGGAACCCAGGCCGGTGGAGGTCAGCGTGCCGGTGCTGCTGGAGCCGGCGGTAGACAGGCTGATGGTCATCTCGCTCTTCCTATGCTTGCCGCTGGATCAGGCTGGCCTGGCGCTGCTCGAGACTCTGCGCGATGGCCAGCGCTTCTTCGCCCGGAATCTGCAACAGGGTTTTGCCGTCCTGGGCGTCGATTACCGAGATCACCATCTGGCCAGTGACCTTGTCGACCTGGAAATGCAGATCGGTCTGCACCGGTTGGAAGGCCTGGCGCAGCGCTTCAGCCACCGCCTGCAAATCCGGCGCCGGCTGTGCAGGGGCCTGCGCCGTCGGCTGGGCCGCAACGACGGCAGCCGCCGGCACCGGCTGCGCTGCCGCGGCGGGGACGACGATGGTATTCGTGGAACTGCCGAGAGGGTCGGTCATGACACCGCGCTCCTTTCAGATGCCGCCGCGGATTTACTCCACAACGGCGAAGACCCCATGCCGGCTTCCTGCCGGCATGGGGTGGACTGCGGACTCGCTCGCTCCCTTACAGGTGCTGCAGCAGGGAGAGAATCTGCTGCGGCTGCGAGTTGGCCTGGCCGAGGACCGCCACACCGGCCTGCTGCAGGACCGAGGCGCGGGTCTCGTTGGCGGTTTCCGCCGCGAAGTCCGCGTCCTGGATCGTGCTGCGGGCAGCGGTCAGGTTCTGCGAGGTGCTCTGCAGATTCGCCACCGCCGACTGGAAGCGGTTCTGGTAGGCACCCAGCGAGGCGTTGGTGGTGTTGATCTGGTTCAGCGCGCTGTCGATCTGCTTGATGGCGATGGACGCACCGGCCGAGGACTGCAGGCTGAGCGAGCTCAGGCCCGTCACCGTGCTGGTGGTGGTGGTGACCGTGCCGCCGTTCGGCGCGAAGCCGGTGACCGTGCCGGTGTCGGTGCCGGTGAGGGCGATGGCCGAGGACGAGGCCAGGTCGATCACGCCGTTGGCGGCGTCATACGAGGCATTGACGCCGGTCTGGCTGGCGATCGCGTTGATGGCGTCGACCACCTGGCCCACGCGCTGGGCGATGGTGCCGGCAGCGGCCAGGGCGCCGATGTCGTGGCCATTGATCAGCAGCGTGCCGGCGGCGGCGGCGCCCAGCGAGCTGATGCCGCTGGTGGCGCCGGACTGCGTCACCGCACCGGTGACCGAGCCGAGCGAGGACACGGTGGCGCTGGAGATTGAGGCGATGGTGATGGTGTCGCCGGCGTTGGCGCCGACCTGGAACTGCTGCGAGGTGAAGCTGCCGTCGAGCAGCTTGACGCCGTTGAACGAGGCGGTGTTGGCGACGCGATCGACTTCCGACAGCAGCTGCTGCGCTTCGTTGTCCAGCGACTGGCGGTCGCTGGCGCTATTGGTGGCGTTGGCCGATTCCACCGCCAGCTCGCGCACGCGCTGCAGGTTGTTGGTAACCTCGGACAGCGAGCCGAGGGCGGTCTGCGCCAGGGACACCGCGTTGTTGGTGTTCTGGATCGCGGTATTGGCGCCGTTGACCTGCGCGGTCATGCGCTGGGCGATGGCGTAACCGGCAGCATCGTCGGCGGCGCTGTTGATGCGCAGGCCCGAGGCCAGACGCTGCGTCGCCTTGGCGAGCGAGCTCTGGGTGGAGGACAGATAGTTCTGCGTCGAGATGGACGAGAGGTTGGTGTTGACGACTAAGCTCACGGGATTTCTCCTTGACTGACTGGGTTGGCTGGCTCGTGTACCGGCCGGCAATCCGGTCGGACCGCTCCGGAGGTTGGTCCCGTTCCGGGAGCGCCGCCGTTGCTTGTGTGTCTTAGCGGAGCGCCCGGGCGAATCTTGACGGAGGTTTGCGTGCGTCGGGACGAGCGGTTTGCGGCGCCCGATCAACGGCGCGTGCGCTACTTGAGGTAGTTGAACAGGCTCAGGCCCTGGATCTGCACGTAGCTCTGCTCCGCCGCCTGCAGCACCACATTGGTCCGGCTCAGCTGGGTGGTGGCCTGGGCGTAGTCGAGGTCCTGCAGGCCCGACAGCGTGGTCTGCAGCTGGGTGCTGCGCGCCGACAGCTGGCTGCTGGCGTTGTTCACCGCCTGCTCGCGCGAGCCGACACCGGCCAGAACGTTGGTGATGTGGGTCTGCGCGCCGCCCAGCGCCTGCTGCGCGGCGTACAGCGCGGTCTGGTTCTGCGCGCGCTGGGCGGCGTTGCCGGCCGGCGCGCTGACCACATCGATCAGCTTCTGCACCGTAGCGAACAGGTTCTGGGCGGTACTCGGCCCGACGCTGAAACTGTCGCCGTCGGCCGGCGTGCCGTTGACGGTCACGTTGAGGCCGCGGAAGGCGATGGCCTGGCCAGAGGTGTAGGCGCCGGAGGCGACCACCGTGCTGGCGCTGTCCAGCACCTGGTACTGGCCGCCGCTGAATTTGAGCGTGTAAGTGGCGCCGTTCCACTGCGTGGCGTCGCTGACCTGGGCCGAGCCGATGCTGGCGCTGCCGCCGTTGCCGGCTGCGGCCGCCACGTCGACCTGGCCATCGCCGGACTTGAGCTGCATGAACACCGCGTCGCCCGGATCGCCGGCGGCGATCTCGCTGGTCGGCCCCAGCGCCAGCAGGCTGACGCCGCTGTTGCCGGCATAGCTGGCGCCGGCCGCGGTCAGCGCGAACGGCGCGGCGCCGCCCTGGGTGCCGCCGAACAGGTAGTTGCCGGAGGCGTCCTGGGCGTTGGCCTGCTGCAGGATCAGGGCGAGCTGCTGCTGCATCTGCGCCGCGATGGCCTGGCGGTCGCTGTCGCTGAGCGCGGCGCTGTTGGACTGCACCGCGAGGGTCTGGATCTGGCCGAGAGCGGAGTTCACCGCGCTCAGCGCGCTGTCCTCCAGCCCCAGGCTGGTGGTCAGGGACTTGGCGTTGCTCTGCCACTGGCCGACGTCGGCCAGCGACTGGTTGACGCCCAGCACCTGCCCCGCCGCCAGCGGATCGTCGGCCGCGGTCTGGATGCGCAGGCCGCTGCCCATCTGGCTCTGCAACTGCACCAGCTGCGCCTGGTTGCGGCCAATCGCGTCGGCGGTCTGCTGGTACAGCATGGAGCTGGCGATGCGGATCATGGCGGTTCCTGGAATTCTTTAGCCGTGCAGCGCGGTCAGCAGCGACTGGAACAAACTGTTGGAGGTCGAGATCACCTGCGCGGCGGCCTGGTAGGCCTGCTGGAAGCGCATCATGTCGGAGGCTTCCTCGTCGAGGTTGACGCCCGACACCGAGTCGCGCGTGGTCTGGGTCTGGCTGCGGATCGCGGTCTGCGCGCTGAGCTGGGCCTGGGCCTGCTGCGCGGTGGCGCCGGTGCGCGAGACCAGTGCGGCGTTGGCCGAGCTCAAGGTGTCGCTGCCCTGATTGAGCAGCTTGAAGCTGGAGATGCCGGCCAGCGCGGAAGCGTTGCTGGTGTCGGTGCTGGAGCCGCTGTTGGCTTTCAGCGTGAAGCTGTCGCCGGCGGCCGGCGTGCCGCTGATCTGCACCCGCACACCGTCGAGGTCG
>CAYWPB010000132.1:0-9439 GCA_964458725.1 uncultured Nevskia sp.
GCTGCCCCAGACCGGCGCCGTAGTTCTGCCCGGCCACCGCCGCGGCGGCGAAGCTCAGCGACAGCACCGGCATCATCGCCGACTGCAGCAGGCGCTGGCCGACGCCGAAGGCCGCCTGCTCCGCCGCGCCGAACGGCCGCAGGATGGCGAAGACGAACATCATGTAGAGGAACATCAGCGAGAACTCGACCGCCGAGGGCAAGCCGATCTTGAGGATGCGCCACCAGGTCGCCGCCTGCGCCGGCCATTCGCGCGGCCGCAGTTTGAGGAAGGTGGCCGGCCGCAGGAAGTACAGCCACAGCCCCACCGTGGTCGCCGCCACCGCGATGAAGGTGGCCAGGCCGGCCCCTTCCACGCCCAGTTCCGGAAAGCCGAGCCAGCCGAAGATCAGCAACGGCGCCAGGGCCATGTTGAGCAGCACACTGCCGACCTGCGCCGTGGTGCCCGGCTTCATATTGCCGGTGCCGCGCAGGGCCGCGCCCATTGCCATCATTGGAAACTGCAGCGCCATCGAGGGGATGAACCAGCGCAGATACTCGCTGGTGTAGCGGGCGGTCGCCGCATCGGCGCTGAAGGCGCGGCCGAACGGCCCCTCAATCAGCATCGCCAGCAGCTGGAACACCACCATCATGCTCAGGCCGATGCCGAAGGCCTGATTGAAGACATGGTGCGCCTCCTCGTGGTCCTTGCGGCCGACCGCCTGCGCCACCAGAGCGCCGGTACCGGCGCCGAGCATCTGCGACACCGCCATGCTCACCATCATCAGGTTGCTGGCCAGGGTCACCGCCGCCTGGGCGGCAGCGCCGAGACGGCCGACCCAGTACAGGTCAACCAGGCTGTACAGGGTCTGCACCGCCATGCCGATCATCATGAAGCCGGCCATGCCCAGCAACTGCCGGGTGACCGAGCCTTGGGTCAGGTCTTTCATGGGAAGAAATCCGCGAAAACGCGGCACAGGCTACTCGCCCGGCCCTGCAGCCACAACTGGCTTGTGACAGCCTAGTACGCAAGGCGCCGGCCCCGACGAGCCCCCGCCTCGTAGCGGCGGCCCGCCTACCAGCTCCTGACCCTGGCTTCCGGATAGATCTCGCGGCAGCCGCGGCAGGTGGCAGGCACCCGTTGCGCCTTCAGCTCCGCCGCGATGGCCTCGATCCCGCGGTAGTGGCCGGTCTGCTTGATGCAGAAGCAGGGCATCTCGAGGCCATCGATGTTGTAGTAGCGCAGGCTTGGCTGCTCGATATAGCGGCAGCGGTAGGTGCAGGGGCCGAGGCTGACCTCGTTGGCGTAATAGCGGGCGTAGTCGTCCTTCGGCTGCAGCGGTTGCACGATGTGGCGGAAACCCTGGACCTGCACGAACTCCCGCACCGGCTCCAGCGGCTGGCCGAAATCCACCGTGTGCAGCACGATCCGCGCCGCCGGCTGCATCGCCTGACGCAGCTGCGCCAGGCCTTCCAGCACCCGCTCCAGGCTAAGCCGGCCGGTCTGCTTCGACCGCTCTGGATCGAGCGTATCCAGCGACACGCCGATC
This sequence comes from uncultured Nevskia sp., assembly GCA_964458725.1. Lineage (GTDB taxonomy): Bacteria > Pseudomonadota > Gammaproteobacteria > Nevskiales > Nevskiaceae > Nevskia. The sequence goes on from CAYWPB010000132.1 coordinate 1,529, forward strand.
ACCGGAAAGCAGGCGGCGACCCGCGCCGGATCGTCGAAGAGAGTGCCGTTGGTGATGGTGTACGGCACCATGCCGGCAGCGCGTAGCGCTTCGACCATATCCCAGAACTGCGGGTGCAGGAACGGTTCGCCCTCGCCCTGCAGCGACACCGTGCTGCCGGCCGGAATGCGGCCGAGGATCGACTGGAACAGCGCCCAGTCCATGTTGCGCTGGGCCATGTTGCGGCCGGCGCAGTAGAAGCACTCGAAGTTGCAGCGGGTGGTGACTTCGATCTGGTGGAACACGGCGCCTCCCTGCCAGAAGCTTAGCGCGCCGCCCTACTGGGTGAAATCGAGCGCGGGATCGGCGGGGCAGCTGTCCACTTCACGCAAGCGCAGCGCCGGGGACTTCTGCTGGTCGTCCATGACCCAGCAGTCGTTCAACACCGAGCAGTAGCAGATCTGCATCGCCGGCTGCTTCGGGGACGCCATCACCTGGGCGTAATCCGCGTCGCTGGCGAACTTGAGCAGATGCAGCTCCTCCCCCGGCGAGATCACCACCGAGTTGATGGTGGAATACCTGGGGGGCTCGGACAGCTTCAGGCCCATCGCCGCGACCACATGATCCCAATCCGGTTGCGGACGCCCGTCGACATAGATCCGCACGCTGCGGATGATCGCCGGGCCGATGCCCTTGTCGTAGACCACCACCAGGCGGTCCGAGGGGCGGTTGCCGGCCAGCAGCCTCGGCCAGACCTGGGCGCGGGTCTGCTGGCGCTGGATGTAGGCGGTGTAGGCCGAGACCAGCAGCGCCAGGAAGCCGACCAGGGCGGCGATCACCGCCGCCAGGCCGTTCCAGCTGCCGCGGCTGTCCCCGGCGCTCACGCGCGGGTGTCAGCCGTGGATCGGCTGGTCCGAGACGACGATGCCGTCGGCGTCGGCGTAGAGCCACGCGCCCGGCTTGAAGGTCACGCCGGCGAACGCCACCACCTTGTCGGCGTGGGCCGAATGCAGACCCTTCTCGCTCTTGCGCGGATGGGTGGCGATGGCTTTGATGCCGAGATCGTGGCCCTGAAGCTCCTCAGCATCGCGCACGCAGCCGTTGACGACGATGCCGGCCCAGCCGTTCTTCACGCCCAATTCGCCCAGCATGCCGCCGACCAGGGCGCAGCGCAGGGAGCCGCCGCCGTCCACCACCAGCACACGGCCCTCGCCTGGGGTCTCCAGCGTGGCGCGCACCAGCGCGTTGTCCTCGAACACCTTGAGGGTCTTGATCGCACCGTGGAAGTCGAGGCGGCCGCCGAAGTCTGCGAACAGCGGCTCGCAGACCTGGGCTTCGGGATGGGCGTCGGAGAGGTCGGTGGTGGCGAAGGACATGGCGGGTTCCTGTGATGGTCTCGGTAAATTCCCCTCTCCCGCTTGCGGGAGAGGGGTCAGGGGAGAGGGGCCGTAAATGCTGGTCTTCACGGCCCCTCTCCCGACCCTGACGGGCCACCCTCTCCCGCAAGCGGGAGAGGGGAACATCCTACCTTTGCTTGGCGAGCAACGGCATGGCCAGGGCGAACAGGGCCAGGGCGATGAAGCCGAACAGGGTCCACTCCGGCAAGGCGATGCCGAGCCATTGCGCGTCGATCTTGGCGCAGCTGCCCTCGCCCTTGAGCACGTAGGTGACCACGTTCTGCCAGGGCATCATCTTCATCAGGTAATCCAGGGTCGGGCCGCAGGCCGGCACTTGGTCGGCCGGCAGGTGCTGCAACCAGACCTGGCGCGCCGAGATGCCTGACCCGACCAGCGCTGCCAGGGCCGGCAGCACCGCCCAGGTCCAGCGCCCGCCGGCCGTCTTGGGCCCGAGCGCCGCACCGAGCAGGAACAGCAGGCCGGCGCCGCTCATCGCAATGCGCTGGAAAATGCACATCGGACAGGGTTCGAAGCCCTTGGCGTGCTGCAGGTAGAGGGCGAAGCCCATGGCGCCGGCACAGCCGAGGAAGCCGAGCGCCGAGAGGACGCGGAAGCTGAATGGGGTCATTGAAGGCGGAGGTGGTCGGCCGTGATTGGCGGCGCAATGGACCGCAGCGTAGCGAGTACGGTTCCGTGCTGCAATGCAAACGAGCAGCCGCTCGACCTCCCCTCCCCTTGCGGGGTCCGCCGTGCCGGCTTGCGAGCGAAGCTCGCTGGCGCGGCGGACGGGCGGTGCAGGACGCACCGCCCAGCTTTCAAGCGCAGCAGGAGAGCGAAGCGCGGAAAGGGGATTGAGGGGAGGGGTAGCCGTTCGCTATGAAGCCCCGTCATGTTCGTCGGACTACGCGCCCCTCCCTCCCGCAAGGGGAGGGAGAGACAAGCGCCCTATCGAAAGGTGATACTCCCTTCATCGGCTAGAGGAGACAACAAGAATGAAACCGCTGAGCCCGATGGACGCGATGTTCCTGTGGATGGAGCACCGGCGCCAGCCGATGCATGTCGGCGGCCTGCAGCTCTACACGCCGCCGCCCGGCGCCGGCCCGGACTTCGTGCAGGAGCTGGTGGAAGGCTTCCGCAAGTACACCGAGGCGCGCCCACCGTTCAACCTGCGGCCGGTGTTCAAGCTCGGCCACTGGTTCTGGGAGGAGGACGACGAGTTCGAGCTGGACTGGCACCTGCGCCACTCGGCGCTGCCCCGGCCCGGCCGCATCCGCGAACTGCTGGCCCTGGTGTCGCGCCTGCACGGCACCCTGATGGACCGCAGCCGGCCGCTGTGGGAGATGAACATCATCGAGGGCCTGGCCGACGGCCGCGTCGCGGTCTACGTCAAGCTGCACCACGCCCTGTTCGATGGCGTCGCCGCCACCAAGATGCTGGCCAGCACGCTGTCCGAGGACTCCGAAGACCGGCGGCCGCCGGCCTGGGCGCAGGAGCCGCGCAAGCGCGAGGCGCGCGTCGAGCTGCCGGCGGCGGCGCGCAAGCTGTTCGACCCGCTGTTCAAGGCGGTGAAGCTGGGCAAGGACATCGCCCCCGGTATCGGCAGCGGCCTGTGGGAGATCGTGCGTTCCAGCCAGGAGAACGACGCCAAGCCGTTCCAGGCGCCGCCGACCATGTTCAACGTGAAGATCTCCGGCTCGCGCCGCTTCGCCGCGCAGTCCTACTCGGTGGAGCGGCTGAAGAAGCTGGGCAAGAAGCACGGCGCGACCATCAACGACGTCAGCCTGGCGATCTGCGCCGGCGCCCTGCGCAAGTACCTGCAGGTGCACAGTGCGCTGCCGGACAAGCCACTGATCGCTATGGTGCCGGTGTCGATCCGCAGCGAAGGCCAGGAGGGCGGCAACCAGGTGAGCATGATCCTCGCCAACCTCGCCACCCACGTCGAGGACCCGGTGCAGCGGCTCAAGGCGATCATGCAGTCCACCGCCCAGGCCAAGCAGAAGATCAGCAAGATGTCGCGCCTGCAGCAGATGGCCCACGCCGCCGCCATGGCCACGCCGCTGGGCCCGAGCATGCTGATGGGCCAGGCCGGCAAGCGGCCGATCTTCAACGTCGTCATCTCCAACGTGCCGGGGCCGAGGCACGCCATGTACATGAACGGCTTCCGCCTCGACGAGACCTACCCCATCTCCATTCCCATCGACTACGGCGCGCTCAACATCACCCTCAACGGCCTCGGCGACCAGCTCGGCTTCGGCTACACCGCCTGCCGCAAGTCGGTGCCGCAGCTGCAGCGCATGCTGGACTACACCAGCGAGGCGCTGCAGGAGCTGGAAGAGGCCTCCGCCTGAAGCGATCTGACGCTTGCGGCCGCAAGGCCGCTCGCCCCTCCCCTGCGGGGTCCGCCGTGCCTGCTTTCGAGCGCAGCAGGACAGCGAAGCGCAGAAAGGGGCCGCGCTGCAAGCGCGGGGGAGGGGTAGCCCGTCGCGACGCGACATCGGCGGCCGCGGGCCGCCCTACGTAAGCGCGCTTACCCAAAATTGACGCTGGAGTCATCCCGGCGCAGAGTGGTCCCATTGGGGAGGAGGCCACCACGATGTGGGGCAACGGCAAACGCCGCTCGGTGCTGGAGCGTCCGAACGGCCCGTCCAAGCGCTGGGCGCGCGGCGGCACTGCCGCGGCGCGCCGTGCGGTTCGGGTCTGCGACCTGATCCGCGAGACCCCGCGCGCCCTCACCGTGGTGATCGAGCCGGTGGACGGCAAGCGCCTGCAATTCCGCGCCGGCCAGTACCTCACCCATTGCTTCGAGATCGAAGGCCGCTCGCTGCGCCGCGCCTACTCGCTGTGCGCAGCCGAGGGCAGCCGCGCCGCGTTCACGGTGCAGATGGTTCCGGGCGGAGAAGTCTCGACCTGGCTGAACCGGCACCTGCAGGTCGGCCAGGCCTACTCGGTGCTCGGCCCCAGCGGCGACTTCCTGCTGCCGGACCACGATGGTTCGCTGGGCTTCGTCGCCGGCGGCAGCGGCATCACGCCGGTACTGGGTCTGATCGAGACCGCGCTGGCGCAAGCACCGCAGCGCGCCATCCGCCTGCTTTACGCCAGCCGCGACCAGGACTCGATCATTTTCCGCCGCCGCCTCGAGCAGCTGGCGGCGCTGCATCCCTCTCTCGAGGTATGCCACGTGCTGTCGCAGCCCGGCGCCAGCTGGACTGGCGAGCGCGGCCGGCTCGATACCGCGCGCATCGCGCGCCATTTCGCCGGCTGGGCTGCGGACGCGGAGCACTACCTCTGCGGTCCCGCGGGCCTGATGCTGGCGGCGGAGGACGCGCTGCGCGGCGCCGGGGTCGACCCCTCGTACATTCATCGTGAGCGCTTCCTCGCCGCGCCGCAGCCGGTGCAGCAGCGGCCCACCGCGCCGCAGGCGCTGCGCTTCCTGCGCCACGACCGCCACACCCTGCAGCAGCCTGGCGAGACCATCCTCGAAGCCGGCCTGCGCGAGGGCCTGCCCCTGCCCTACTCCTGCACGGTCGGCGGCTGCGGCCACTGCAAGGTGCGGGTGGTGGAAGGCAAGGTGGCCCTGAACGAGCCGAACTGCCTGACGCCGGAAGAGCGCGCCGCCGGCTACACCCTGGCCTGCTCGGCCTATGCGCTGGAACCGGTCGTCATCGATTGCTGAGCGAAGGAGGCAACGCCATGTCATCCCAGGAACTGTCGCCGCAGGAACCGATCCTCAAGGGCCTGCCGCCGAAGCTGCGCAACTCGATCTACTCGACGGTGGACAGCCTCGGGATGCTGCTGTCGGTGCGCAATCCCAAGGTGGCCGCTTCGATCGCGCCGTCGGCGGTGCGCGGCCTGCTGCTCGGCGGCGGGCGCAAGGGTTCGGCGACGATGGCGGCCAGCCACGCCGCCTACTTCGACCTGTCCTACGAGGGCGAGATGCCGGAGATGTACGAGCTGTACCGGCGCGCGGTAGAGAACCAGTGGAACGGTGATCGTGACCTCGACTGGTCGCTGTCGGTCGACCCCGAGGACCCCAACTGTCCACTGATGCCGCTGGAGTACCTGCCGTTCGAGCAGCTCGAGGCCAAGGGGGTGCGCCTGACGCCGAAGGAGAAGCTGCGCATGGCGCATGACTGGACCGCCTGGTCGCTGGCGCAGTTCACCCACGGCGAGCAGGGCGCGCTGTACGCCGCGGCCCAGGTCACCGAGAGCGTGCAGTGGCTCGACGCCAAGCTCTACGGCGCCACCCAGGTGATGGACGAGGGCCGTCACGTCGAGGTGTTCCTGCGCTACCTCGACACCAAGCTGCAGAAGGTCTACGTCATCAACGACAACCTGTTCGTGATCCTCGACGACCTGCTCACCGACGGCCGCTGGGACATCAAGTTCCTCGGCATGCAGATCATGGTCGAGGGCCTGGCGCTCGGCGCTTTCTCCAACATGTACAACTTCACCCGTGAGCCGCTGCTGAAGAACCTGCTTAAGTACGTGATCCAGGACGAGGCGCGCCATGTCCACTACGGCGTGCTGGCCCTGCGCGAGCACATCACCAAGCACCTCAGCGACGCCGAGCGGCGCGAGCGCGAAGACTGGGCCTACGAGGTGGCGCTGCTGATGCGCAACCGCTTCCTCGCCCGCGAGTTGTACTACGACTGGTTCGAGCACAAGCTGTCGCTGAAGGACTGGGACGAGGTGATTCTCGGCGCGCCGAGCATGGCGGCGTTCCGCCAGATCATGTTCAAGCGCCTGATCCCCAACCTCGAATACATCGGCCTGATGAGCGAGCGCATCAAGCCCATGTACGCCAAGGCCGGACTCACCGACTTCCTCGGCGGCAAGAACGCCACCCAGCTGTCGGGCGACGACTTGATCCAGGACAACGATGCGGTCAGCGCCGGCCACGAAAAAAAGGGCGCCGAGACGGCTCTGCAATAGGCCCAGCGCGGGGCTCTACAACTCGGCGGCCCCGCAGGGCCGCTCGCCCTCCCCTTGCGGGAGGGCTGAGCCGCAGGCGCGGGGAGGGGTAGTCCTCGCGATGCACCCCCGGCGGCCACAGGCCGCCCTACGCGTTATCCTTCCCTGAACTTCCCCAAGAAAATCCATGAGCCTCACCATCAGGATCGATCACACCGGCGGCCCCGAGGTGATGCAGCCGGTCAATGAAACCGTCGGCCCTCCCGGCGCCGGCCAGCTGCGTCTGCGTCATCGCGCCATCGGCCTCAACTTCATCGACATCTACCACCGCAGTGGCGTTTACAAGGCCAGCCTTCCCGGCGGCCTGGGCTCCGAAGCGGCCGGTGTGGTGACGGCGGTCGGCCCCGGCGTCTCCGGCTTCGCCGCCGGCGACCGCATCGCCTACGCCGGCGGCCCGCTCGGCGCCTATTGCGAGGAGCGCCTGCTGCCGGCCATCAACGCGGTGAAGCTGCCGGACGCGGTCAGCGAGGAGGACGCCGCCGCGCTGATGCTCAAGGGCATGACCGCCTGGTATCTGCTGCACCTGAGCTTTCCGATCCGGCCCGGCCAAACCATCCTGGTCCACGCCGCCGCCGGCGGCGTCGGCAGCATCCTGGTGCCCTGGGCCAAACATCTGGGCGCCGCCGTGATCGGCACTGCCGGCTCGCCCGACAAGGCCGAGGCGGCGCGCCGGGCTGGCTGCGACCACGTCATCCTCTACCGCGAGCAGGACTTCGCCGCGGAAGTGCGCCGGCTCACCGCTGGCCGCGGCGTCGACGTGGTCTACGACTCGGTCGGCAAGGACACCTTCGCCGGCTCGCTCGACTCGCTGCGCCGACGCGGCACGATGGTCAGCTTCGGCAACGCCTCGGGCAAGGTGCCGCCATTCGAACCGGTGCTGCTCTCGGAAAAGGGCTCGCTGTTCCTGACCCGGCCGCGGCTGGGCGACTACACCGCCTCCCGCGAGGAGCTGGACACCGCCGCCGCCGGCCTGTTCCAGGCCCTGGCGCAAGGCGTGATCAGGGCCGACATCGGCCAGCGCTACCCGCTGCGCGAAGTGGCGCGCGCCCATGCGGAGCTGGAAGGGCGCCACACCCGGGGCGCCAGCCTGCTGCTGCCCTGAAGCTCCCGTCTGGACGGGCCGCTTCTTGAATCCGGCCGCCGGCGGGCGGATGATCGGCGGATCGCCCTCATAACTCCGGTCGGCCGGCCGCGGGGCGACAGGGGAGAATCGATGAAGCGCTTCCACTGCTCCGGTTCGGCGCCCCTGCTGGCCGCCATCGCGCTGATCGCCTGTTCCAAGCAAACGTCTGCGCCTCCACCTCCGCCCCCTGCGGCGGCGCTGTGCGCGGCCCCAGCCGCCGCCAGTGGTGTGGCACCCACCACGGTGGCGCAATGGGCCCAGGGCGCCCAGCTGTTCGACGGCCTGGGCAGCTATCACCGCCGCGTCAGCACCGGCTCCGACCAGGCCCAGCGCTATTTCGACCAGGGCCTGCGCTACCTCTGGGCCTTCAACCACGACGAGGCCACGCGCTCGTTCGCCGCGGCGGCGCAGCTCGACCCGCACTGCGCGCTGTGCTGGTGG
>CAYWPB010000133.1:0-9424 GCA_964458725.1 uncultured Nevskia sp.
TTCGCGGCACAGCCGCTCGAACAGCGCGCGGCGCGTCGGGTCGGCGAGGGTGCGGAACAGGATGTCGTGGGGCTGGGACGTCACAATACATAACTCCGTGGCTATGAATAACGTATCACCACTTGGTTATGTAAATCAATAGTGAGCTGCCGGGATGATTTCTGCTGCGCCGCTGCCGGCGGGCACCGCGTTCCTGATGGCGACGCTCGATCCGCCGCCGTGCCTGCCGACCTCGCCGAAGGCGGAGCTCGGCCAGATCGGAATTACGCGCTAGACCTGCTGTTCGACCTCGCCGTTGCGGTAGGTGCCGAACAGCTGGTCCCAGTGCGCGAAGAAGGCGGCGAAATTGACGTTGCCGCGGGCGTGGTGCTGCTGGTGAATGCGCATGAAGCGCTTGAGCCAGTCCAGGCCCTGGAGCCGGGCGAACGGATCGAAGTTGCCGTGCCCGACCGAGCTGCCGAAGTGCAGGGTGAACTGGAAGATCACCATCGGGCCGAGGCCGAACGGCGTCGCCAGCATGAACGCGAGCACCGGCAGCTCGATCAACACCGCTTCCAGCGGGTGCACCGAAAGCCCGGACCAGGGCGTGGTGCGCACGCTGCGGTGGTGCACGCCGTGCAGGGCGCGAAGTGGCCGGGTGTGCAGCAGGCGATGGATGCCGTACCAGGCCAGATCATAGAACAGGATCAGCGCCAGGACCTGCACCGGCACCAGCCAGGGTGTGGACGGCCAGAGGCCAGCGGCGCTCCGGACGCAGGCCAGCGTCACCAGGGACACCACCAGGCAGTTGGCCAGGCCACGCAGGATTTCGGTGCGCGGCTGGGCGCTGAACATCGGCCGCTGATCCAGCACCGCGCCGGCGCCGCAAGCCTGCAGCACGCGGCAGAAAGCGGCGATGGCGCAGGCCCAGAAGACGTAGATGAACAGGTGAAAGCCCACGGCGATCAGCCATGCGGCCGGCAGCGGCGCGTGCTGCCAGGCGGTGAGCCATCGATCGATCACGAAGAGTGTTCCGGGCGTTCCCGCATAGTGCGGCGGCAGGGTAGCACGGCCACGCGGCTCGTTCCGTGGCGGTTGGGCGGAGGCAGCCGGCCGTGACCGGCTGCCTGTTCCCGGCGGGTGTGAGAGTCGAGGCTTGCGGGCGCTAACCGAACAGCTTGTTCGCCGTCCGTGCGATCAGCTCGCCCTGGTGTCGTGCGCCGGCGAGTTCGATGGCGCTCGGCTGACGCTGGCCCTGGCCGCCGGCGATGGTGGTCGCCCCGTATGGCGAGCCGCCGACGATCTCGTCGAGGGTCATCTGGCCCTGGTGGCTGTAGGGCAGGCCGACGATGGTCATGCCGAAGTGCAGCAGGTTGGTGATGATCGAGAACAGCGTCGCTTCCTGTCCGCCGTGCTGGGTGGCGGTGGAGGTGAAGGCGCCGCCGACCTTGCCGTTGAGCGCGCCGCGCATCCATAAGCCACCGGCCTGGTCCAGGAACGCGGCCATTTGCGAGGCGATGCGGCCGAAGCGGGTGGGGGTGCCGACGACGATGGCGTCGTAGTTGGCGAGGTCGTCGACCACCGCCACCGGCGCCTTCTGGTCGAGCTTGAAGTGGGCGGCCTTGGCGACTTCGGGCGGGGCCGTTTCCGGCACGCGCTTGACGTCGACGGTGGCGCCGGCGGCGCGGGCGCCTTCCGCGACCGCCCCGGCCAGCGCTTCGACGTGGCCGTAGGAGGAGTAGTAGAGCACCAGGACTTTGGACATTGCGAAGCTCCTTGCGATGGTTCCGGCGGCGCCGGGTTGGATAGAGAAGACCAGTACTGCGGCAATCGGTTCAGGGCGCCGTGTCGAAGAACAGGTAGACAGCGGCGATGCGGCCGTCGCGGGCGACGATGAAGTCGGTGCCGGCGTAGGCGGGCGCCTCGCCGGGACGGCCCGACACCCAGCGGACCCGTCCGCCATCGCCCGCCACTTCAGGCTCGGCCAGAGGCTGGTACCTGAAGTCTGGATGCATGGCCTTGATCGTGCCGGCGATCCGGTCGATCGCCTCGCGGCCACGGTGGACGCCCTGGTTGGGGTCGTAGAACACCGCATCCTCAGCGAAGATTTCGTCGATGGCCGCGCGCCGGCGCGCCGGATCGTTTTCGCCGAAGACGTCGTGAAGATTGCGCAGCAGCAGGGTGGCGATAGTGTTGGACATGGGTTGTCTCCGGTAGAGCTTGCGCCGATTGGGACAACTACCTGCCGGCTTGCGGCAGGCAGTTGTCTTGCGATACCGCCGTCTCAGCCCGCACTCAGAACCGCCTTGCGCGGGGAGGAGGCCGGAGCGCGGCCGTCCAGGCTCCAGGCGCCGGCGCCGAAGGCGCTGATCTGCAGCAGGCCGCCGGCGATCATCACGTTCTTGAGGAAGTGGATCATCTGGTTCTGGTCGCCGAAGTTGCGGTGGAAAAAGAACGCGGTGACCAGGCTGAACACGGCCATCGCCAACGCCGCCGGGCGGACCTTGTAGCCCGACAGCAGCAGCAGGCCGCCGCCGACCTCGATCGCCACGGCGACGAGATAAGCGAGCGACGGCGCCGGCAGGCCGACGGCCGCGATGTAGCCGACGGTGCCGGCATAGGCGCCGAGCTTGGACAGGCCGCTCATCAGGAACGGCGCGCCGAGCAGGATACGACCCAACAGGGGAACGACTTTGTTGCTTTCCATGGCGAATCTCCTTCAAAAGAAAATGCAGCGGTGGACAAGGAAAATGACCCTCAGCCGGTTTCCACCATCACCAGCTCGGAGTCTTCGAGAGCGGTTATTCCGGCGGCTGCCGCGTGCGTGATCGCGGTGCCGTCCAGCGGCCCCATGGGCTCGCCGTCGATTTCGATCCGGCCCGAGGCCACCACCAGGTAGGCACGGCGCGACGGGGCCAGCGGCTGGCGGATGCCGGCACCGGCCCGCAAGCTGGCGCCGAGCAGGCGCGCATCGGCGCGGATCGGCAACGCCTCGCGGTCGCCGTCGAAACCGCTGGCGAGCACCGCAAAACGTCCGGAGCGGTCGCTGCGCGGAAACGGCCGGGTGTCCCAGCGCGGCGCGCCGCCGCCTTGGCGCGGGCGCAGCCAGATCTGGTAGAGCTTGAGCGGCACTTCACCGCGGTTGAATTCGGCGTGGCGGATGCCGTGGCCGGCGCTCATCACCTGCACGTCGCCGGCGCCGAGGGTGCCTTCGGAGCCGAGGGTGTCGCGGTGCCCGAGCACGCCCTGGCGGACGTAGGTGACGATCTCGATGTCGCGGTGGCCGTGCAGGGGAAAGCCGCCGCCTACGGCGATCTCGTCGTCGTTCCAGACGATGAGGGAGCCCAGCGCGTGGTGGGCGGGGTTGCCGGCGGCGTTGACCTGGAAGTGGTACTTGGCACGCAGCCAGCCAAAGTCCGCCTGATCCAGTGAGTCCCAACGCCGGTGCGCGAGCATCTTCCTTCCCCGTCTTTCGCCGCCTGGGTGGCGACGGAGAGAATGCTATTTCGACAACGATGTCCTGCATATCTCCAATATTGCAAATGATCGTTGCTTGCAGTAGAACGATTGGAGCAATCCGGAGGCTACTGCGTGGACCCGATCTCCGATCTCAACGATCTGCGCCTGTTCGCGGAAGTGGTCGAACGCGGCAGCTTCACCGCCGCCGCGCGCGGCCTTGGCCTGCAGACTTCCAAGCTCAGCCGTCGCGTCCGCGCGCTGGAGGAGGAGCTTGGGGTGCGCCTGCTCAACCGCACCACCCGCAGCCTGTCGCTGACCGAAACCGGGCGGCAGTTTCACCAGCACTGCCTGGCGCTGGTGGCGGAGTCCCGCGCCGCGCGCGAGATCGTCGAGCAGACCCGGACCAAGCCGCAGGGCACGGTGCGGATCAGCTGCCCGGTGGCGCTGCTCAGCTCCGGCATCGCCGCCATCATCGCGCGCTATCTCGAGGACAACCCCGAGGTGCAGGTGCTGGTCGACGCCACCAACCGCCGCGTCGATGTGATCGAGGAGGGCCTGGACTTCGCCATCCGCGTCAGGCTGCCGCCGCTGGAAGACACCGACCTCGCGGTGCGCCAGCTGGGGATATCGACCCTGGTGCTGGTGGCCAGCCCCGAGCGGGTGCGGCGGCACGCCGCCGTCACCTCGATAGAGTCGTTACGGGACTGGCCGACGCTCGCCATGGCCAACCGCGGCGAGCGCTACGCCTGGAACGTGGTCGACGCCGATGGGCGCGAGCTGTCGCTGCATCATCGCCCGCGCCTGGCGACGGACGACATCGCCAGCCTGCGCCTTGCAGCGACCCTGGGCCTGGGCGTGGCGATGCTGCCCCGGGAATTCGTCGACGAGGACCTGCAAACGGGCCGGTTGCAGCGGCTGCTGCCGGACCTCGCGGCAAAACCGGGCCTGGTTCACGCGATCTTCCCGACCCGACGCGGCATGGTACCGGCCGTGCGCCAGTTGCTGGATGCGCTGGTGGCGGGATACGAAGCCCTGAACCGGAAACGCTAGGGCGTTTTCACTTCAAGTGCGTACAAGCGCCCTCTCCCGCAAGCAAGCGGGAGAGGGCCGTAAAACCTGGTCTCTACGGCCCCTCTCCCGGCCGCTACAGGTGGAGTTCCCTCATGCCGCCGCCGCTTCGCGGATCAGCGCCGCGACCTCTACCGGCTTGGATGCCAGCGAGGCATGGCCGGCCGCCAGGGTGATGGTCTTGCGCGGCTTCATCCGCTCGGCCATGCGCTTCTGGTTCTCGGGGTTGATCATGCGGTCCTCGCTGGAGATCTGATACCAGCAGGGCTTGTTCCTCCAGGCCGGCGCGGTGATGTTGTCGCCGAAGGTCGTCGCCAGCGGCGCCTTCTGGGTCACCGCCATCACCCAGGCTTCGTCGGCGTCCAGGTCCTGGCAGAAGCTTTCGCCGAACTTGTCGTGGTTGATCCAGAGATAGCCGTCGCTGTCCGGCGCGACGTTGGCGATGGCGGCCGGCGGCTTCTGCTGGGTGATCATGCCCGGGCTTTCGTCCGCGTCGGGCGCGAACGCGGCGATATAGACCAGGCCGACCACGTTGGGCAGGTTGCCGGCCTCGGTGATCACCGCGCCGCCGTAGGAATGCCCCACCAGCAGCACCGGCCCGGCCTGCTGCGCCACCATCTTCTGCGTGCGTTTGGCATCGTCCGCCAGCGAGGTCAGCGCCAGCTCCACGGCGCGCAGCTTGCGGTGGCCCTGGCGCGTCAGTTCGGTGATGACCTTGCTCCAGTGGGCGGCGCCGCCCCAGAAGCCATGGACCAGGACGATGGTGGGGGTGGTCTCGTTCATGGGTCGACTCCTCTAACCTGCGAAGGAAGGGTTCCCCGTGCCGCGGGGTGCCGGTGCTTGCCGGCCGCGGTCATCCTCCGCCCGAATGCAACTCCGCACAAGGGCCGCAGAGGCCACGCCCCGGACGGTTCATTTGCGGCCGGCGTCGAGCTTGTATTGCCCCGGCGTGATGCCGGTCCAGCGCTTGAAGGCGTGCTGGAATGCGCTTTGCTCGGTATAGCCGAGCATGAAGGCGACATCCGCAAGAGAATGCTGCCGCAGGTAGTGGCGGGCGCGCTCGCAGCGCAGTTCGTCGAGCAGGTCGCGGAAGGCGCAGCCGTGGTCCTTCAGCCGGCGGTGCAGGGTGCGCACCGACAAGCCCAGGGCTTGCGCCGCTTCCTCGGCGGAGACGCGGCCGACCGCCAGACCCTGCAGCAGCGCGACTTTCACCGCGCGCATGAATTCCGGCTCCTGCGCCAGCCGGCTCATCTGCGCCTCGGCCTGGGCGCGGATCACCTGTGCCATCTCGGCGCTGGCCATGATCACGGGGAAATCGAGGTATTCGGCGCTGAATTCCAGGCTGGTCCGCGCCGCGGCGAAGCGCACCGCGCCGCCGAAGAAGCGCTGGTAGGCGCCCGCATCGCGCGGCGCCGGGAACTGGAACGAGGCGCCGATCGCAGCTGTCTCGCGGCCGGTGAGCAGGCGGCCCATGCGCGCGCGGGTGGTCATGATCAGCTGCGCCAGCGCTGGCGGTGGCGGCGAGGCGCGGGGCCAGTCCAGCGGCATCTCGACGCGATCGCCATGGTGTTCCACCAGCGGCCGGCCGATGCTGTGCACCAGGCGCACGTAGCGGTCGTACTGGCGCATCGCCTCGCCCAGGGTGGCGCAGCACATCAGCACGTAGCCGACCACGCCGAGATGGCGCGGCCCGATGCGCAGGCCGGCATGGAAGCCGAAGTCCGGATCGCCGGTGACGGCCACCGAGCGTTCGAGCATGTCGAGATATTCGTCCACGGTCAGCCGCGCCGGCGCCTCGGCTGCCTCGAGCGCGGCCACCCGCTCGGCGCCGAACAAGGCCTCCGGCGCATGAGCGCCGGCGCGCAGGTAGTCCAGCACCAGGCTGACGTATTGCCCGGCCACTGTGCCGGTGCTGTTTTTGTCGATGCCGTCCATGGGCCTCCCCTGGCGCAATTTCGCAATCGGGAGGCAAGCATTGTCAAGACGGCCGGGCCGCCGTATCCCAAGCTCTGGCGCATCAGGATCAGCCGCCCGCGAGTCCCGGCACCGGGCAGCGGCGGAAACAACGATAACCACAGCAGAGGAGTGAGGTCGCCATGCGTCAAACCCCGTCCCGCCGTTCGGGCCTGTCCGCCCTGTTCCTGTTCGCCGCGTTGCTTGCGGCGCCCGCCTTCGCCGGCAGCTACGCCGTGGCGCCCAACATCGGCATGGGCATCTATTACGCTATGGGCAATCCGTCGATGTCGCCGCCGGGCGCCAACCTGTCCTCGTGCAGCCTGGCGCAGCATCCTTACCCGGTGGTGCTGGTTAACGGCACCTTCTCGGTGATGGAGGACGACTTCGGCGGACTGGCGCCGCACCTGGCCAACGACGGCTACTGCGTCTACGCCTTCAACTACGGCTCCCCCTATCCCAACAGCTTCGTCGAAGCTACCGGTCCGGTGCCGGCCTCGGCCTCGCAGCTCGCCAGCTTCGTGCAGCAGGTGCGCGCGCAGACCGGCGCCGCCAAGGTCGACCTGGTCGGCCACTCGCAGGGCGGCATGCTGGCCGAGTATTACGCCAAGGTGTACGGCGGCGCGGCCTTCGTCCACAACCTGGTGGGGCTGTCGCCCACCACCCACGGCACCACGCTTAACGGCTTCGCCATCGCCGCGCAGTATTTCCCCGGCGCCAACCTGGTGGTCGGCACCGGCTGCCAGGCCTGCGTCGACCAGGAGAGCGGCTCGGCAGTGATCCAGCAGCTCGACAACGGCCCCATCGCCCAGCCCGGCGTCAACTACACCATCATCGAGACCCAGGACGAGTATGTGGTGACGCCGGTGGGCTCGGCCTTCATCAACGAACCCGGCGTGACCAACGAATACGTGCAGACCTCCTGCAGCAGTGACTTCGTCGATCACGGCGACCTGTCCTACGACAACGTCGTGTTCCAGCTGATCGAGAACGCGCTGAGTCCGGCCACGGCGAAGGCGCCGAACTGCGCCCTCGCCTATCCGATGTCGGCGCAGTAGGCCGCGCGGCGTGGCAGTTCAGGCCGGCCCGGGCAATCCGGGCCGGCTTTGTTTTCTAGGGTTTCGTCAGGCGGCAGTAGCAGCCCTTGTCCACCACGTCGAAAAGGGCCGTTGCGCGCGGTACCTGCAGTGCCGACACGCCCAGCACCCGACCGACGGCGGTGGTGCAGAAGTTTCCGGAGGTGACCGGCCCGGCATAGATCAGCCGCCGGCTCGCGATGGCGAGCAGCGTCGGCGTGGCGGGGACGGCTTGCAGGATGCGCCTCCAGCTTGGGTCATCGTTCGTGTCATGGATGTCACGCACTACCACGCGGAAATCCTTGCGCCCGGACTGCGCCACCGCCTGGTCCAGCTTCGCCAGCGTGGCGCGGGTGCAGGGGCAGTCGCGGTCGGCGATCACCAGCAGCTGCGCCGCCGCACCCGGGCTCGCGGCGAGCCAGTCGGAAACCTGGTGCTCGAACTGCGGGCCGAAGCTGTTGCCCGCCGCGTCCAGGGGTGTGTACCAGCGGTCGAGCGAGCTGCGCCAGGCGCCCAGCACCAGCATCAGCAGCGGGCCGGCAACAGCGAACCCAAGCAGAAGCCGGTCGTGGAGCGAGTCCTTCACGAGCGCCAGAACATCCACCAGGCGCTGTAGCTGGAGGGCCAGAAGAATTCCAACACGGCGATAACCGCGGTGTAGAGGATGAGATTCTTGGCCCAGGCGCGTCGGGTCCAGCGTAGCGACTCCGGAGAACGCGAGAATTGCAGCCACAGCGTGTACCCGAACAGCACGGTGGCGAGTCCGACCTGGATGGCGATGGCGAAGTTGATGCGCGGCAAGATCGCGGCGGGACTGGCGAACAAGTAGTGGCCGAGCGAGATCCAGTTGGCGAAGACGTAGCCGTGCACCAGCGAATAGCTGCGATCGGTTTTGCCGCTGTAGATGCGGTCCACTGCGCGGTGCGCCAGCAGCGCCACCGGAATCCATAGCGCCGCGACGATGCCGGCGCTGAGCCAGGCCGGCTCGGGGTACTGGTCGAAGAAGTAGGTATTGTCGAAGAAGTGCAGCGAGGCCCCGTACAGCGTGAGCCAGATCAGGGTTTTGTAGATTTTGATGGAGCGGTCCATCGGGTCAGTCCTCGGAATAGGATGTGAATATGTCACGTGTCATAGTTCGGCGATGCTAGACTATGTCGTGCGTCATAGTCAATCGCGGAGCAGACCATGAGGAGCGGAACCAGGGGCAGGATGGTGGCGGGCGCGGCGGACCTGATCAGCCGGCGCGGCGTCAATGCCACCAGCCTGCGGGAGGTGGTGCGCTACACCGACACGCCGCGCGGTTCCATTGGCCACCACTTCCCGCGCGGCAAGCGGCAGATGGTGGAGGAGGCGGTGGCCTGGTCCGGCCGCGAGGTGGGCGAACCGCTGCAAGAGCTGGTGGCGCAGCACGGCGCGGTGGCCGGGCTGCGCGCCTTCATCGCACTGTGGCGCAAGGTGCTGGAGGACAGCCGCTACGAAGCCGGCTGCCCGGTGCTGGCGGTGGCGGTGGAGCAATACCTGGGCGACGACGGCGCGCCCGATGCGCGGGTCCAGGCGCAGCTGCTCGGGTTGGCGCACGGCATCTTTGAGGCGTGGCAGCAGACCCTGGCCGCGGCCTTGCGCAAGGAAGGCGTCATGGCGGCGCGGGCGCGCCGACTGGCGGCGCTGATCGTGGCCTCGGTGGAAGGGACGGTGGCCCTGTGCCGGGCGGCGAAGAGCGCGCAGGCGCTGAACGATGTGCAGGCGGAGCTGGAGCTGGTGCTGGAGGCGGCGATTAAGGGGTAGGCGGAATAAGCGCAGCGCGCATACCGCCCCAACCCCTGCCGTCCCTAATTGTCGCGTCTCAACACGTTGTTCCGATTCAGGCGGCTGATGGGCGGGACACGACC
>CAYWPB010000134.1:0-9420 GCA_964458725.1 uncultured Nevskia sp.
CTCCAGCTGTGGCCCGCGGTGGTGACGCTCTACGGCCTGGTGGTCGATTCGCCGGACGCGGCCCAGGCCCCCGCGCCGCTCACCGCCTGACCGGGCTGAGCTGTCGCGCGCCGGACAACCCTGCGTGGCTCGGGCGCGCGGGATCCCCCGCAGGGAGAGCCGCGTCCCTCGGCCAGCTCGCCGATCCGTCATCATTGCTCAACGGCCGCGCACGACGCGGCTCCCGGGGATTCTTCGGTGGGTCGGAGGGCGGAGGCTAGCGTCGAACCGCGCCTTCCCGCGCCACTCGCACGATGGGCTGGGCGTTGGCGTCATCGTGTCGGGGGCGCATCGCTCTTGGAGCGGGGTCGGCCATGTCGAGGCGCACGCCGGCGATACCATCATGGTCAACCCCGGCGAAATGCACGACGGACTGCCGTTGGGCGGCCGCCCGCGTGAGTGGAAAATGCTGTATTTCGATCCTTCCGACCGAAGCTTCCATCGCCTCGATCCCGCCGCTGCCCCCGATACCCCGGAGAAGCTCCCGTGAACAGTGCCCCGTCCTCCCCGAACCCGACGCTGTCGCGCCGCCCGTTCCTGCTTGGGGTGTTCCTGATCACCTACTCAGTGCTGGTGTTCCAGATCGTGCAGACCCGCGTGCTGTCGGTGATCGCCTGGTATTACCTGGCGTTCTTCGCCATCAGCGTGGCGATGCTCGGCATGACCGCCGGCGCGGTCTGGGTCTACCTGCACCGCGAGCGCTTCACCCCGGAGCGGCTCGCCGCCGAGCTGTCGCGCTTCGCTCTGCTGGCGGCCGTGGCGATGCCGGCCTCGCTGCTGGCGCAGTTCAGCATCATGACCTCGCTGGTGCCCTCGCTCAGCACCATCGCCGCCTGGGGCCTGCTGATGACGGCGATGGCGCTGCCCTACGTCTTCGCCGGCGTGGCGGTGAGCCTGGCGCTGACCCGCAGCCCGTTCCCGGTGAACCAAGTCTATGGCGTCGACATGCTGGGCGCGGCCCTGGGCTGCGCTTCGGTGGTGGTGGTGCTGAACCTGCTCGACGGGCCGTCGGTGATGATCTTTTCCGGCGCGGTGGCGGCGCTTGCGGCCGCCTGCTTCGCCGCCAGCGGCGGACTCGGCACGGACCGCAGGCGCGCCGCCCTGGCTACGGCGGTGCTGGCGGTGCTGACCCTGTTCAACAACGCTTCGCCCTTCGGCCTCAAGCCGATCTACGTCAAGGACGCGGTCGAGCACGACCTGTTCAGCCGCTACGAGAAGTGGAATTCCTATTCGCGCATCATCGCCTCGCCGCCGATCAAGGGCTTCCCCTACCTGTGGGGCCCCTCGCCGAAGATGCCGAAGGACTACGACGTGCCGATGGCCCTGCTCAATATCGACGGCGCCGCCGGCACCATCATGCATCACTACGACGGCACCAAGGCCTCGATCGACTTCCTGCGCTATGACATCGTCAACCTCGGCTACAACCTGCCGGGAATCAAGAAGTCGGCGGTGATCGGCGTCGGCGGCGGCCGCGACCTGATGTCGGCCTACCTCTACGGCGTCGCCGACATCACCGGCGTCGAGCTGAACCCGATCTTCATCGGCCTGCACACGACCCAGCCGTTCTACAGCAAGTTCTCCGGCCTCACCACCATTCCCAACCTCAAGCTGCACGTCGACGACGCACGCAGCTGGTTCGCCAGCACGCCCGAGCATTTCGACCTGATCGAAATGAGCATGATCGACACCTGGGCCGCCACCGGCGCCGGTGCCTTCAGCCTCAGCGAGAACGGCCTTTACACCCTGGAGGGCTGGCGCGCATTCCTTGGCCGCCTCAACGACGGCGGCGTGTTCACCGTCAGTCGCTGGTTCAACCCCAACAACATCGACGAGACCGGCCGCATGATCGCGCTGGCCGCGGCGGCGATCCACGACAGCGGCGACCGCAACGCGCGCGCCCACATGTTCGTGGCCCACGCCGACAATATCGCCACCCTGGTGCTGGCCAAGCAGGCGTTCACGGCGGAGCAGGTCAAGGTGCTGGAGGACGAGGCGGACCGCCTCGGCTTCCCGGTGCTGCTGGCACCGGACCGCGAGCCGGACAGCCCGCTGCTCAAGGCCATCGCCGACGCACAGTCGATCGACGAGATCAACCGCGTCGCCGCCGCGGCCTACCTCGACCTGTCGGTGCCCACCGACAACCGGCCCTTCTTCTTCAATCAGCTGCGCTTCACCCACATCCCGGAGGCGGTGCGCAGCCTGATGCACGGCCAGCTCGGCAACGGCGTCATCGTCGGCAACACCCGTGCCTCGCTGACCCTGCTGCTGATCCTGGCGATCTCGGTCGTCGCGGTGCTGCTGGCCATCGTGCTGCCGCTGCGCCACGCCGCGCGCTCGGCGCCGCGCGCGCTGATCGCCTCCGGGACGATTTATTTCGCCCTGATCGGCCTCGGGTTCATGTTCGGCGAGATTTCGCTGCTGCAATACTTCAGCGTCTATCTTGGCCATCCGATCTATTCGCTCGGCGTGTGCCTGTTCAGCCTGATCTTCTCCACCGGCCTCGGCGCCCTGGTCTCGGGCCGGCTGGCGCTGGATTCGCGCGGCGCCTTCGCCGCCTGGGGGCTGCTGGTCGCCGCCGCACTGTTCGCCGGCCAGCACTGGCTCACCGGCCTGTTCCATGCCACGACCGCACAGCCCCTGCCGGTGCGGATCGGCTACTCGCTGGCGGTGGTGATGCCGATCGGCTTCCTGCTCGGCTTCGCCTTCCCCACCGGCATGCGCCTGGTCGAAGCGGTGGATGCCGAGCCGACGCCCTGGTTCTGGGGCATCAACGGCGCCACCGGCGTGCTGGCCTCGTGCCTGGCGGTGATCGTCGGCATGGGTCTGGGGATCAACGTGACCATGGCCCTGGCCGGCCTGTGCTACCTGGCGCTGATCCCGGTGGCCTGGTCGCTGCTGCGGCAGGGCGCGGCGCAGCGCGGCCGTCCGCCACAGCGCCGCGCGGCCTGAGCCGCGGCCGGCACGAAAGCTGTCGTTGGGAAATGCCGCCTGCCGGCGGCAGCCCGGGATCAGTGCGCGCCGCGCGCGCTCAGCACCGCGGGGATGGTGCGCAGCAGGATCCAGAGGTCGGACCAGAAGCCGAGCTGCCGCACGTAGTGGCAGTCCAGCTCGATGCGCCGCTCGAAACCGCCGTCGCCGCGCGCGCCGACCTGCCAGGGACCGGTGATGCCCGGGCGCACGGCGTAGTAGTAGCGCGCCAGGTTGCCGTACATGTGCATCTGGTCGAGCAGGGCGGGGCGGGGGCCGACCAGGCTCATCTCGCCGCACAGCACGTTCCACAGCTGCGGCAGCTCGTCCAGGCTCCACTTGCGCAGCAGCGCGCCGAGCCGGGTGATGCGGAAATCGACTTTGAGCTTCTGGTGCTGCTGCCACTCGCGCTGCAATGCCGGGTCCTGCTGCAGCAGGCGTTCGAGGATTTCCTCGGCGCCGGGAATCATGGTGCGGAACTTGAGGCAGCGGAACGGGCGGCCGCCGAAGCCGGCGCGCTCCTGGGCAAACAGGATGGGGCGGCCGGTGCGCAGCAGGGCGCCGCCGATCAACAGGAATACCGGGGACAGCAGCAGCAGCAGCAGAGTGCTGCAGACGATATCGAAGCTGCGCTTGGCAAGGACGGTCCAGTAGCCGACCAGATGCAACTCGGCAACGGTCGAAACCGAACCAGTCGTCAGCTCCGGCTCCGGGGAAACCTCGAGCGGCAGCTCGATCTCGCCCGTCTCCGTCACCAGGTCGCTCATTCGCGAACCTCCACCCCGCATGATCACCGCACCACCGCCGCGCTCCTGATCTGAGCGGACACCACAGCGCATACTGCGCCTTGGCCGCTCGCGCGGAACCTTTATAGTTGTGTTGAAACGGGACTTGCCGTTGCAGGGCCCGGACCTCCTCAGACCCGGTGCGGCTTCGTCTTTCGGAATTGCATGACGAAATCGCCCCTGCCCAGCGCCGTCGACCTTAGCAAAGCCGGGCTTCGCCGGGAAGGGCGCAATTGGGTAAAAACAGCTCAGCAACTGTCGGAAAAAGGCCCCAATATGCGGGCTCAGGCGTCCTTCAGCGGGATCTGGCGCAGCGGGTTGGTGCCATCGTAGTCGTTGTAGCGCGGGTGCCGGAAGGCATGGAACATGAACATCATCTCGATCCACCATTGGTCGATGTTCAGCGCGTGCTTCAGGCCGTAAATCTGCGAAATCTTTCGCATTTCATGGGCCTGGTTGAAATCGGCGATGGCCAGGCGCTCGCCGTTGAAGTCGCTGTGGGAGTAGCCGGCGATGTCGTCGAAATAGCAGGTCACCCGCGGCAGCAGCAGCGCGTCCGGCGCGTCGAAGATGCCGAACGCGTCCATGGTCGAGGAATACAGATCCAGATCGAACACCACGAAACCGATCGGCGCCGGCTTGCCGGCGAGGAACCGAGGCACGGTCTCGGCCACCGGTCCCAGCACCAGGCGGGCATCCTTCAGCCGGCTTTTCAGCTTGGCCACGTCCATGACGTAGTCGCCCTCCGACCACAGCTGCGGCAGGTCGCGGTAGTCGAGGGGCTTGGTCAGGCCGGTGCCGGTATCGAAGCCGTAGACGTCGATGGCCACGCCGGAGGCGGCCGCGGCCTGGGCCGAGACCTGTTCCAGGGCCAGCAGGCCGTCGCCGCCGGCGACGCCGAATTCGATCACCGAGATCCGCTCGTAGCCCAGGGTCTTGGCCAGGAAGGCGGCGCACAGCGTGCCCCAGCGGTAGTGCGGCCGCGGCGAGGGGTCGTGGTGCAGCAGCTCGCGGAACGGGTACTGGTGCGGCGGCTGCGGCAGCAGCCCGGCATTGATCGCCGCCCGGCGGGCTGCCGGTACCAGTGGTTGCGGCAACACGGCGCGCGCGAGTTTGGTGACGAGGCTCATGAGTCCCTTGTGGTGTGAGGCCGGGTCCCTGACATGGAACTGTCATCCCGGCCGGGCGGCCGCGGCTAGGATAGTGCAAGGGCGGGGTGGGGGTGAACAGCCGGCGCCGCGGCATCGGTACAACTCCCTTACGGACTGTGACGCGGGCCTATGGACGGTCGGCGCGCCGATCCCTAATATCTGCAATGGTTCAGGTGAAGCCTCAAGCCGCGTCGATATCTTGTTGGCGCGGCTACGATATGCCGCAAAAATAATTGGGGAAATTCGAGTGAAGAATCGGCAGCTGCGGTGGTCCTTGATGTTCGGTGCATTGGCCCTGGGTGGATATGCCGTCGGCGTCTCCGCGCAGGACGTCATGCCCGGCCAGCCGTTCAATAGCGCGGCACCCAAGTCCTCCACCCCGGCTTCCGACAGCAGCGGCGGCGGGGACACCGGCGGCGATCTCGGCGGCCGCTTCAGGGCGCAGGCCAACCTGATGCGCACCTACACCAGCAACATGTATTACGCCACCAGCAACGAGGAGAAGGTCCGTGCCTGGGGTTGGGCCCTGCAGCCGGGCCTGGTCTATTCCAACGACCTGCCGCGCCTGCACCTGACCGCCGGTCTCAACAGCACGCTCGCCACCTACAACACGCCGGGCCAGCACGACGACTACGCCGACGGCACCGTGACGCTCGGCGCGCACTGGGCGCCGCTGCAGTTCGACCATGTCAATTTCGACGCCGCCTACGGTCTCGGCCACGATCCCTTCGGCACCAACCGCACCGAGGGCACCGGCACCGCCGGCCCCAGCTCCGCTTCGCCCGACAAGTGGGGCAATGGCACCGCCAGTGTGGACTGGCAGCACGGCTCGACCATCCGCGGCCTGTTGACGGAAGCCAAGGTCAGTTACATCGACCGCACCTACCTCAACAACAAGGACGCCACCAAGTACGAGAACTTCCACGCGGTCACCGGCGAAGCCGCCGCGTACTACGCGCTCAGCCCCAAGACCCAGGTGCTGGGCGACTTCGCCGTCACCAAATTCGACCAGCCGAACACTTTCGCCAGTTTCGCCGACCAGAGCGCGCTGCAGTACCAGGTGCTGGGCGGCGGACGCTGGTACGCCTCGGCCAAGTTCTTCACCGACCTGCGCGCCGGCTGGGTGCGGCGCCAGTTCGACAACGGCAGCCGCCCCGACTTCAGCGGCGTCGCCTACACCGCGTCCGCCACCTGGGCGCCGGCGCCGTTCCGCGTGTTCAACCTCGAAGCCGGGCGGCGCAGCGACCCGAGCTACCTGCCGCAGGCCGGCTTCATCAACACCAGCTACGTGCAAACGCAGTGGATGGAAAACTGGACCACGCGTCTTTATACCCGCGTGGTCGGCAACTACGTGCACGCCAACTTCGAGAACACCTCGCGCCAGGACAACAACTATTTCGGCGCCCTGTTCGTCAACTACTCGGTGAGCCGCAGCCTCGACGCGTTCGTCATCGGTGCCTTCGGCCGGCGCAATTCCGAGGATGCCAGCCTCGAGTACAGCCGCGCCGACGTGTTCGCCGGCATCAAGTATGTATTCTTCTCCAACCTCTAGCCCCCACTAAACCCGACCGGCAGGACGCCTCCGCGACGACACATGCCTTACATCCGTTTGTTCCTGGCGGGCCTCATGCTCGCCTCGCTTTGCTCGTGCGCGGAACCCGTCCAGCAGGCTGATCCCCGGACTCCCGTCACCCGCAGCGCCAACGCCGCCGCGGCACTCGACGCCGCGGTCTACCGCCTGGCGCCGGGCGATTCGGTGCAGGTCAACGTCTATGGCGAGCCCGACCTGTCGGTGCGGGTGCTGATCGACCCGGCCGGCAAGATCAACTATCCGTTCCTCGGCCAGGTGGTCGCGGCCGGCCGCACCGCGCCGCAGCTGGCGGCGGTCATCGCCGCCGGCCTGCGCAACGGTTATCTGGTCAATCCGGACGTGCGGGTCAGCGTCGCCGAGTACCGGCCGATCTACATTTCCGGGCAGGTGCGGCGGCCGGCGTCGTATCCCTTCACCCTGGGCCTGACCCTGCAGCAGGCGCTGGCCCTGGCCGGCGGCATGACCGACTATGCCTCGCCCGGCAACATCTTCGTGCAGCATGAGAACACTTCGAAGACGGCGCGGGTGCGCCTGTCGATGGACTCGCAGCTGCTGCCCGGCGACACCATCATCGTCGAGGAGCGGACCTTTTGAACATCCAAGGAGAGCTGCAGCCGCTCGCGCAGCAGCCGCTCAAGGCGCCATACGCGGAGCCCGCCGATCATGATCTGATCGACCTGCCGGACCTGATCCGCACCCTCAACCGCTACAAGTGGGGCGTGCTGGCGATCGGCCTGCTCACCGCCGTGGCCGCGGCGCTGTACACCTTCGCCGTGTCGCCGGTGTACCGCGCCACCCTGACCCTGCTGATCGAGGCCCGCGACAACCGCGCCATCCAGACCGGCACCGACGTCTACAACCCCGGCACCGGCACCTACGAATACTACGCCTCGCAGTACGAGATCCTGCGTGCGCGCAGCGTGGCCGAGCGGGTGGTCGATAAGCTCAAGCTGATGGACTCGCCCGATTTCGAGGCCGACCAGAAGCCCGGCCGCTTCTCGCCGCTGGCGCTGCTGTCCTCGCTGCTGCCCAAGGGCGAGAGCGGCACGCCGGAACAGATCGCCCGCACCCGCAAGGCCAATGCGGTCGACGCCTTGCTCGGCCGGCTGACCATCGAGCCGGTGCTCGGCACCCAGCTGGTCAAAGTCAACTACGACTCGCACTCGGCCGATCTGGCCTCGAGCGTCGCCAACGAGGTCGCCAACCAGTACATCGAGAACGCGCTGCAGGCCCGGCTCAACATCACCCGCCAGGCGGTGAACTGGCTGTCGGAGAAGATGGGCGACGTGCGCGGCCAGATGGAGGAGTCGGAGAAGAGCCTGCAGGAGTTCCGCGACAACCAGAAGCTGGTCAACGTCGGCGGCGAGCGCAACCTGCTGCAGGAACAGCTGGTCGACAACTCCAAGCTGCTGCGTGACGCCCAGCTCAAGGTCACCGACCTCGGCAACGCCGCGGCCAAGGTCAGCGCCGCCGGCAACGACCCGTCCCGGCTGGAGGGCATCAGCACCCTGCTGCTCGATCCGGTGGTGCAGAAGGCCAGCGCCAGCTATCTCGACGCCCAGGAATCCTATCGCCAGCAGGAACAGCGTTACGGTCCCAAGCACCCGGCGATGGATGTCGCCCGCGGCCGCCTCGAGGCGGCGAAGTCCTCCTATTACCAGGCGCTGCGGCTGGCGGCGCAGGGCGTCAGGGCGCAGTACGACATCGCCAAGCAGAACTACAACGCGCTGGCCGGGCAAGTCTCTTCCAACCAGGAGCAGCTGCGCAGCCTCGACGACAAGTCCTACCAGATGAATGTGCTGGAGCGGAATGTCGACACCAATCGCCAGCTGTTCGACACCTTCCTCAAGCAGTTCAAGGAAGCCAACACCGGCGAGAGCTTCAGCGGCGCCAACGCCCGCGTCATCGACCCGGCGGTGCCGCCGCTGCACCCGTTCTCGCCGCGCAAGGGCAAGATCACCGTGCTGGCCGGCCTGGCCGGCCTGCTGCTGGGCATCGTGCTGGCCACCTTGCGCCACCTGCTGAGCGAGGAGATCCGCTCGGCCGAAGACCTGGAGGCGCTGACCCGCCTCCCCGCCTTCGGCGTGCTGCCGCTGATTCCGAACCTGCCGCGCGATTCCTCGCCGGTGCGCTTCATCCTGGAGCAGCCGCGTTCGCCCTATGCGGAGGGCCTGCGCAGCGTGCAGACCGCGCTGCAGGTATCCAACTGGGGACAGCACCAGCACACGCTGATGATCACCTCCTCGCTGCCGGACGAGGGCAAGAGCACGCTCGCTGCCTGCATCGCCGCCGGCCTGGGCGCGGCGACCAAGGTGCTGCTGATCGAAGCCGACCTGCGCAAGCCCTCGCTGACCCGCTACCTCGGCCTCAAGCCGGGGCCGACCGGCCTGGTCCATGTGCTGAACGGGCAGGCGACGCTGCAGGACTGCGTGCAGCAGCCGCCGAACCTGCCGTTCCATGTGCTGCTCGCCGGCAAGACCGTGTCCAATCCGGCCGACATCCTGTCCTCGGACGCGTTCCAGGAACTGGTGGAGCAGCTCAAGCAGCAGTACGACCAGATCATCTTCGACTGCCCGCCCTGCCAGGTCGGCGCCGATGCGCTGATCCTCAGCCGCCTGGTCGACGGCGTGCTGTTCGTGGTCAAGCCGGACAAGGTCAACCGCCGCACCATCAAGCACGTGGTCAAGCGGCTGCAGCTGGTGCAGGCCAACCTGGTCGGCAGCATCGTCAACCAGGTCGACCTGAAGCGGCACAACCACTACACCGAAGCCTATTACTACGAGTACGAGTAGACCCGCCGCATCGGCCGCGGCGCGGCCGCCGCCGCGGCTGCGTGCGCGTCTGGCCTGGAGCGGCGGCGCGGCGCTGGCGCTGCTGCTGGCCG
>CAYWPB010000135.1:0-9401 GCA_964458725.1 uncultured Nevskia sp.
GCGGGCGGCGATGACATAGCCGTTCATCTCACTCATAGCGCAGCGCCTCGGCCGGCTGCACGCGCGCGGCGCGCAGGGCGGGGTACAGGGTCGACAGCAGGCCCAGCGCCAGCGACAGGAAACTGATCTTGATTACGTCGGGCGCGGTCAGCTCGGACGGCAGGTCGCTGATGTAGTAGATGCTGGGGTCGAGGAACTGGTGGCCGGTGGCGGCCTGCAGCAGCGGCACCAGGGTGGTGACGTTGAGCGCCAGGGTCACGCCGAGCGCGACGCCGAACACGGTGCCGACGATGCCGATGATCGAGCCCTGCATCATGAAGATCACCATGATCGAGCGCGGCGTGGCGCCGAGCGTGCGCAGGATGGCGATGTCCGCCTGCTTCTCCTGCACCACCATCACCAGGGTGGAGACGATATTGAAGGCGGCGATGCCCACCAGCAGCGACAGGATCAGGAACATCACGGTCTTTTCCGTGGCCACCGCGCGGAAGAAGTTGGCGTGCTGGCGCGTCCAGTCGCTGATGTAGACCAGCTGCGGCAGCTGCTGCGCGATCTGCCGCGCCACGGTGGGCGCCTCGAACAGGTCGTGCAGCTTCAGGCGCACGCCGGTGACGCGGTCGCCCATGCGGTACAGCGCGCCGGCGTCCTGGATGTTGAGCAGCACCAGGCCGCGATCGAACTCGTACATGCCGACCTGGAAGATGCCGACCACGTTGAAGCGGCGGAAACGCGGCAGGATGCCAGCCGGGGTGACGGTGGCGACCGGGATCATCAGGTCGACCTTGTCGCCGACATCCACGCCGAGCTGCTCGGCCAACTCCGCGCCCAGCACCAGGTTGAACTCGCCGGGGCGCAGGTCCTCCAGCTTGCCGGCCTTCATATGCTGGCCGATTTCCGACACGGTCTGCTCCTGCGCCGGGTCGATGCCGCGCAGCAGGGTACCGGACAGGTCGCCACCCTCGCGCAGCATGGCCTCGCCCTCGATGTAGGGCGCGGTGGCCTCAACCTTGGAATTCTGCCGGGCCAGGTCGGCCAGCCGCTGCCAGTCCGCGATGCCCTCGCCGGGACGGTAGATGATGGCGTGCGAGGCCATGCCGAGAATGCGGTCGCGCATCTCGCGCTCGAAACCGTTCATCACCGACAGCACCACGATCAGCGTCGCCACGCCCAGGGCGATGCAGATCATGGAGGTGGCCGAGATGAACGAGATGAAGTGATTGCGGCGCTTGGCGCGCGTATAGCGCAGGCCGGTCAGCAGCTCGTAGGGAATTCGCATAGAAGTCGGGGATTTTGAGCGCCATTAGACCATACAGGATGGGTAGAATGTTCCGCTGAATCCAACAGGCCCCCGCCTTGAACCCCAACCCCGCCTCCCCGTCCGCCGACACCGGCCGCGCCCGCTTCTGGCTGTTGCTGGTCCTGCTGGCCGTGGTCACCGGCTACCGCGCCGTGAGCCTGTACTACGCCGGCCTGGATCTGTATGTCGACGAGGCCCAGTACTGGACCTGGGCGCAGCGGCTGGACTGGGGCTACTACTCCAAGCCGCCGGTGATCGCCGGCCTGATCGCCCTGACCACGTCGATTTGCGGCGACAGCGCATTCTGCGTCAAGAGCGGCGCCCTGCTGCTCTACCCCCTGGTCGCGCTGCTGATCTGGGCCACCGCCCGGCGCCTGTTCGACGCCCGCGTCGCCTTATGGGGCGCGCTGGCCTTCCTGCTGCTGCCGGGGGTGTCGCTGTCCTCGCTGATCATTTCCACCGACGTGCCGTTCTTCCTGTTCTGGGCCCTGGCGCTGTACGCCTACCTGCGCGCCAGCCAGAGCGGCGCCTGGGGCTGGTGGCTGCTGGCCGGGGCGGCGGCGGGCCTGGGCCTGCTGACCAAGTACACCATGGTGATCTTCGCCCTGTCGGTGCTACTGCATATGGCGCTGACGCCTTCCCTGCGCCGGCACCTGCGCAGCCCGAAGCTGTACGCCGCGATACTGGTGGCGCTGCTGGTGTTCGCGCCCAACCTTTGGTGGAACGCACAGCACGGCTGGCCGACCCTGCGCCACACCGAGGACATCTCCCATCTCAACGGCGACGCCGGCCTGCACTGGAACCACCTCGGCGACTTCCTCGGCGGCCAGTTCGCGGTGATGGGCCCGTTGTTCTTCGGCACCTGGATCGGACTGATGCTGTGGCGCCCCCGCGGCTGGTACGCCGACGAGCGCTACCGGTTCCTGGCCTGCTTCGCCCTGCCCTTCCTCGGCCTGATCTGCGTGCAGGCCCTGCTCGGCCGGGCCAACGCCAACTGGGGTGCGATGGCCTATGCCGGCGCCACCATCTTCCTGGTGGCGCTGCTGCTGCAACGTGGCCTGATGGGCCTGTTCCTCACCGGCTTCGCCATCAACCTCGCGCTGATGCCGATCGCCTATCACTTCGACGCGCTGACCCGCTACTTTGTCGTCGACCTGAAGGCGAAGACTGATCCCTACAAGCGGGTGCGCGGCTGGGCCCAGCTCGGGCGCCAGGCACAGTCGCTGCACAGCCAGTACCCGGACGCGCTGTTCCTCGGCGACTCGCGTGACGTGCTGGCGGAGCTGATGTACTACGTGCGCCCGCATCCGCTCGACGCCGTGCTGTGGAATCCGCACGGGGTGATGGACAACGACTACGCGCTGAACACCCGCATGGACGACAAGACCGGCCGCAGCTTCCTCTACATCACCGAGGCCAGCCGCCTTCCGCCCGAAGTGTTGCGCAGCTTCGACTCGGCCGAGGCGCTGCCGCCACTGCACGTCACGGTGCACAGCGACTACGCGCTGGACTACCGCGCCTGGTACCTGCAGGGCTTCAAGGGCTACGCCCAGGACACACCGTGAACGCGCAGGCGCCGGAGCAGTCGGGCCTGTCCTGGCTGTGGGACCGTCTGGTCAAAGCGCTGCCGGCCGTGCTCGTCGCGCTGCTCGCGCTGGAGCTGAGCCAGGCCATCGACGAGCCGCTGAGCCGACTGTTCTACCGCCCCGGCGATGGCTTCTTCCTCGACCGCAGCGCGCCGGTGCAGCTGCTCTACCACGGCACCCGCTGGTTCAGCGCCGCGCTCGGTGCCGGCATGTTCGGCGTGCTCGCCTGGGGCGCGCTGACCAAACAGCGGCGCGTGCGCAACCTCGCTGCTTACGCCCTGCTGGCCTTCGCGCTCGGCCCCGGCCTGATCGTCAACGGCCTGCTCAAGGAGCACTGGGGCCGGCCGCGGCCGGAACAACTGCGGGAATTCGGCGGGCAGGCCGAGTTCGTGCCGGCGCTATGGCCGACCGGTTCCTGCCAGCACAACTGCTCCTTCGTCAGCGGCCACGCCGCCGCCGGCTTCTTCCTGATCACCGGCGCCTGGGTCTGGCCGCGGCGCCGCTGGGAGTGGCGCGGCGTCGGCATCGCCGCCGGCGGCCTGATCGGTCTGGCGCGCATCGTCCAGGGTGGCCACTTCTTCAGCGACGTGCTCGGCGCGCTGATCGTGGTCTGGTTCAGCAACGAGCTGCTGTACCGCGCCATGCTGGGTCTGAACTGGCTTGAACCACCCCCGCCGCCGGCCAAGCCCGCGGGTTAGGTGATCGGAGTGTGCGCAGTGCATCACACTCCGGCTCATCCAGGCGCCGCCGCCCGCCGTATTGGCGGCATGAACGCAAGAACCTTGTCCCTGCTCGCCGCGTGGCTACTGCCGGCGCTCGCTCACGCCGCGCCCGCCATCGCCTGGCACCAGGGCTGGAACCCCGGACTGCTGGCGCAGGCGCAGCGCGAACACCGCTACGTGCTGCTCGACCTGGAAGCGGTGTGGTGCCACTGGTGCCACGTGATGGAAGCGCAGACCTATGCCGATCCGCAGGTGGCGCAGCTGGTCGGTGCGCATTACCTCGCGGTGAAGGTGGACCAGGACTCCGACCCGGAGCTGTCCAACCGCTACGGCGACTGGGGCTGGCCGGCGACCATCGTCTTCGCCCCGGACGGCAGCGAGATCGTCAAGCGCCGCGGCTTCATCCCGCCGCGCAACATGGCCTCGCTGCTGCAGGCCATCGTCGACGATCCCACCCCGGGCCCATCGGTGCGCGAGGAGCGGCCGCTGGAGGCCGCCGCCGAGGGCGCCCTGACCCCGGCGCTGCGCGCGCGGCTGGAGCAGCAGTTCAACACGCTCTACGACAACGCCGACGGCGGCTGGGGCGAGGGCTTGCGCTTCGTCGACGCTTACGCGCTGGAGTGGGCGTTGCACGGCGCACAGCACGGCGACTCCGCGGCGGAGCGCATGACGCGGCAGACCCTCGACGGCAACCTGCGCCTGCTCGACCCGGTGTGGGGCGGCGTCTACCAGTACTCGGAAAAGCCGGACTGGAGCGCGCCGCATTTCGAGAAGATCATGTCGTTCCAGGCCGACGATCTGCGCCTCTACGCCGAGGCCTACGCGCGCTGGCAGGACCCTCGCTATCTGCAGGCGGCGCAGGCGATCCGCGCTTATCTGAACCGCTTCCTGCGCAGCCCCGACGGCGCCTACTACGTCAGCCAGGACGCCGACCTGAGCGCGACCACCACCGGCCACGACTACTACGTTCTTGACGAACAAAAGCGGCTCGCCCTGGGCGAGCCACGCATCGATCGGCACCTCTACGCGCGCGAGAACGGCTGGGCCATCGCCGCGCTGTGCCGCTACAGCGAGGTCTCCGGCGACCGCAGCGCGCTCGACGAGGCGGTACGCGCCGCGCGCTGGGTGCAGGCGCACCGCGCCCTGCCGGGTGGCGGCTACCGCCACGACGACAAGGACCGTGGCGGGCCCTACCTCGGCGACAGCCTCGCCATGGGCCAGGCCTTCCTCGCCTTGTACCGCGCCAGCGGCGAGCGCGCCTGGCTGGAGCAAGCGGCGCAGGCGCTGGATTTCATCGAGCATCACTTTCGCGACGCGCAAGGCGGCTACGACACCGCCACCGCGCCGGCAAAAGCACAGGGGGTGTTCGCGCGACCGGTGCGCCTGTACGAGGAGAACACGGCGCTGGCGCGGCTGGCCAACCTGGCCTGGCGCACCACCGCCGAGGCGCGCTGGCAGGAGATGGACCGGCAGGCGCTGCGCTATCTCGCGGCGCCGGGGCTGGCCGAGTCGGGACGCTTCCTCCCTGGCGTGCTGCTGGCCGACGCCGAGAACGCGCAGGCGCCGGTGCACATCACCGTGGTCGGCGCCAAA
The DNA here is from genome assembly GCA_964458725.1 of uncultured Nevskia sp. Taxonomy (GTDB): domain Bacteria; phylum Pseudomonadota; class Gammaproteobacteria; order Nevskiales; family Nevskiaceae; genus Nevskia. The sequence goes on from CAYWPB010000135.1 coordinate 5,199, forward strand.
TCCGACCCCGCGGCGCAGGCGCTGCACGCCGCGGCGCTGCGCTACCCCTCGAACTACCTGCGGGTGGACTGGTGGGATCGCGCCGAAGGCCCGCTGCCGAATCCGGACATCAAATATCCGGCGATGCCCCGGGCCGCGGCCTATGCCTGCAGCGCGCAGGCCTGCTCCAGCCCGGTGTTCGAGGCGCAGAAACTGGGGGCGACGGTGGACCGATTGCAGAAGGCGCTGGCGGCGCAGTCGTGATTGTCATCCTGAGCGGAGCGAAGAATCTGGCCACGATCCTCGAAGGTGAGGTACGGCACCAGATCCTTCCCCCGGATCAAGTCCGGGGTCAGGATGACATCAGCCGATCCCCTCCAGCTCCACCACCAGTCCATCGAAGATCCAGCGTTTGAGCAGGCCGGCGGCATGCATTGCGGCCTCGTCGGGCTCGACCCAGTCGCACAGGCGCTCACAGATCGCGCCGAAGCTGGCTCCATCCCGGGCGGCATCAAGTGCGGTGGCCTCGTCGTCGCCGAGCGAGCGCCAGCGGATGTTCAGCTCGGCGTCGCGCCACAGCAGCCAGTGCACGGCGTCGGCCGAGCGTCGCGCCTCAGGCAGCTCACGCTGTGCCTCCTGCGCCTGGACCAGTTCGGTGACATTCCAGCGCAGATCCAGGCGGCGCAGCGCCGGCTGCAGCAGCAGGCGCATCTCGGGCCAGGACTCGGGTGGCACCGCGGCGACGGCGGCCAGCTCCAGCGCCGGGGCTTCGGGCGCGTCGAACACTTCTCCCTGCGCCCATTCGAAAGCGGCCAGCTCGGCCAGCAGTTCGTGCCGTTCCCCAGCCGGGGACTGTGCAAGGAATTCGGCCAAGTGGCGGCCGAACCAGCGCACCGAGGGCGTATCGGAAGGATGCGCCTCGATGTAGGCACGGCCGATGCGCTCGAAATCTTCCACCCCGGCCACCGCGCGCAGAACCGGATAGTCGTTGCCCAGAACTTCCAGCAGGCGCAGACGGTAGGCGTCGGCGTAGACGGCAAGGCGCGTCGCCGCATCGGCCTTACCGTCGGCGATGACCAGGTCCGCGGCCACGCTGCCGTGCAGCAGGTGATCCTGGAAAAGCCGCTGCGCGCGGAGCAACCCGGACCGGCTCATGCCGCCACCGCCAGGTTGTCGGCGGCAATGGCGCGGGCGCGGTCGAGCTCGGCCACCAGCTCGGCCAGGGGCGGGATATGGTCGTCGCGCTCGACCATGGTGGCCACCGCGCCGAAGCGGCGCACCGCCGCGGCGTACAGCTGCCACACCGGTTCGGGGACCGGATGATCGTGGGTGTCGATCAGCAGCTCGCCGTTGCGGCTGTGGCCGGCAAGGTGGATCTGCTGCACTCGGCGCGCCGGGATCGTGCGCAGGTAGTCGAGCGGGTCGAAACCGTGGTTCTGGCTGTTGACATAGATGTTGTTGACGTCGAGCAGCAGCAGGCAGTCGGCTTCCTCGGCGATGGCCTTGAGGAAATCCCACTCCGGCAGCCGCGAGTCGCGGAACACGGCATAGCTGGAGACGTTTTCCAGCAGGATGCGGCGGCCGAGGAAGTCCTGCACCTCACGCACCCGCGCGGCGACGTGGCGCACCGCTTCCTCGGTGTGCGGCAGCGGCAGCAGGTCGTGCATATTGCGCCCGGCGATGCCGGTCCAGCACAGATGATCGGAGATCCAGGCCGGCTGCACCCGCTCGGCCAGGGCCTTCAGCTCGATCAGGTAGGCGCGGTCCAGGGCATCGCTGCTGCCGATCGACAGCGACACGCCGTGCAGCACTACCGGGTAGTCGGCGCGGATGCGCTCCAGCCAGCGCAGCGGCCGGCCGCCGCCGACCATGTAGTTCTCGCTGATCGCCTCGAACCAGTCGACGCGCTGCGGCGCAGCGGCGATCTGCTCGTAATGGTCGGACCGCAGACCCAGGCCGAAGCCGAGCTGAGGCAGCGGTTCACGCTCGGGCCGGGACATGTGGGATTCGGGTTTGATGCGAAAAAAGAAAACCGGCCGCCCTGGAGGGCGGCCGGTCTTGATGCCTTACTTCGCGGCGCCGCTGTCCATGTGGCCGCCGGCCTTCTCGCAGTCGGCCTTGCTCACGCCGGTGGTGAAGCCTTCGCCCTTGCAGGAGTTCTGGCCCTTGCAGGAGTTCTTGGCGCCCTTGCAGGCGCTCTGGCCCTTGCAGGCATTGCCGCCGACACACTTGCCGCCGGCGCTGGCGCCGGTATCGCCGGCCATGGCCATCGGGGCGGCCAGGAACAGCGCGGCAGCGGCGGTGGCAACGGCGAAACCACTCATCTTGGCAACTTTCATAACAGGTCTCCGAGGCCCGAGGGCCCTTGTAGTGGGGTAACACAGACTTGCGGTGTCGCAGCGCGCAAGCCCTGCGCGTTGCGTCAACGCATCCTCCTGCAAAGTGCCCGGACCGCGACAGCTTCCTGCGTTCGGCATTTATGTTCAGCCGTCCACGGGCGCCATCCCAGGCGCATGCCGCACTCAATACTCTACTCCCGGTGTTACGGATGCGCGTCGGCCCAGGGACGAGCCGTGGCCGGCGCTGTGCAAGCCGTCGAAACGGATGCTATATTTCCGGACAAGCGCCTGCGGAATCAAAGACTTTGCTCATGCCTACCCTCAAGTCAGCTTTCACGCCCGCGGTCTTCTCCTGCGGCCTCCTGGCTCTGGCTTTCGCGGTCCAGGCCGATGACGTCGTGATGCAGCCGGATGCCGCAACGCAGCAGATGGCGGCGGCCAAGCCGGCCGGGATTCCGGCCAAGGGCCAGACCATGGCCGAGGTGGTGAAGCGCTTCGGCGAGCCGCAGATGAAGCACAAAGCGGCCGGCGGCGATGCGCCGAAACACCCGCCGATCACCCGCTGGGACTACGCCGGCTTCTCGGTGTTCTTCGAACACGCCCACGTGGTCGACACCGTGGTGCCGGGCAGCCCGCCGCAGGTGTATCACACCGAGCAGCTCAAGCCCGCATCCTGAGCCGCCCGGCGCCTTAATCGCCGGCCGCGTCATCCCGCCGCAAAGCTGCGGCGGCAGACTTTGTTTCCGATGCCTTCCGGGAATTCCATGTCCTCCGTATTCCTGCCGCCCGAGTGGGCGCCCCAATCCGCCGTGATGCTGACCTGGCCGCGCCCGGACGGCGATTTCGCGCGCAGCTTCGACTCGGTGGAGCGCAACTTCTTCGCCATTGCCGTGGCCATTGCCCGCTACGAAAACCTCCACGTCAACGTCGCCCACGATGCGCCCGGGCTGGCGGCGCGGTTGGTGGCGGCCGGCGTGCCGCACGGGCGCCTGCGTGTCTATGCCGTGCCCAATGACGACGTCTGGGCGCGCGACCACGGCCCGATCACGGTCGTGCGCGACGGCGAGCCGGTGCACCTGGACTTCACCTTCAACGGCTGGGGCAACAAGTTCCCGGCGGAGCGCGACAACGCGCTCACCTCGCGCCTGATCACCGCCGGCGCCTGGAACGCGCCGGTGGAGACGGTGGACTTCGTGCTGGAGGGCGGCGCCATCGAAGTCGACGGCGAAGGCACTCTGCTCACCACCGAGCGCTGCCTGCTCGCCGCCACGCGCAACCCGCAGCTGGACCAGGCCGGCATCGAGAATCTGCTGAAGGACAAGCTCGGCGTGCGGCGCATCCTGTGGCTGAAGCACGGCGACCTCCTCGGCGACGACACCGACGGCCACATCGACACCATCGCCCGCTACTGCGATGCGCGCACCATCGCTTACCAGGCCTGCGACGACCGCGACGATCCGCACTACGACGACCTGCGGGCGATGGCGCAGGAACTGGCCGCGCTGCGCGACTTCGAGGGCAAGCCCTACAAGCTGGTGCCGCTGCCGCTGCCGGCGGCGATCCACGATCCCGACGACGGCCGCCGCCTGCCGGCCGGCTACCCCAATTTCCTGATCCTCAACGGCGCCGTGCTGGTGCCGGTCTACGGTGACGCGAAGAACGACGCGGTGGCGCTTGAGCGCCTGCGGCCGTGCTTCCCGGATCGTGAAGTGGTACCTATTGAATGCAGGGCACTCATCCACCAGTATGGAAGCCTGCATTGCGTGACCATGCAGATTCCCGCGGCTTGAAGGAGCACCAATGGATCTGATCGCCGACACTCTTGCCAATCCGCGCAAGGCCGCCCTGGTGGGCGCCGCCACTGGGGCCGTCAAGGGCGTGCTGG
>CAYWPB010000136.1:0-9236 GCA_964458725.1 uncultured Nevskia sp.
GTAGTGTCGGGCTTAAGCCCTGGCTCCGGGTCACCGTGCGCGTCGGGTGCTTGTGGAAGAACTCTGGGACGTTGGCGAAGCGCGTCATCTCGGCGAGCGTGATCCGCCGCATCGGGATGGTGCCCTGCGGCGCGCGGCGCAGGTTGCCGTGGCGGTCGAGGTCGGGCTGCGCCGGCCCCTGAGTGAGCGGCCGCATCGCGGCGGCGGCACCGGGCATCACCGGCGCGCGGCTCATGTCCGGCGGCGTGGGCATCGGCACGCGCGCGTTGCGCAGGCCGGGCTGCTGCTCGACCGGAATGCAGTCGAAGATCTGTCCCGACGGATCCTCGAAGCTGTGCACCACGTCGACTCCCCGATAGAGGTTGTCGATGTGGTCCTGCATCGCGGCGAATTCCGAGCGGCCGCGCACCTGCACGCGGCTGTCGTGATGGAAATCTTTGAGACTGTAGGCACCGGTCCGGCGCAGGAACGATGCGTGCGGCAGAATGCCTAGGGGCGACCCTTGGGTGTATGACGACATTGTGTGCTCCTCCTAACTTGGTCCGAACTGCAAATAGGGGCGTTAGGTTTCCTTGGAGCGGCCAAACTTCCTTGTTTGCCACTTTGTTGTGGGGCGCATATGAGCGCTTCTTCTCCGTCAAAAGCAACAGCAGACACCGCATCGCCTGTGAAGCGCTTCACACGGCCGCGCGCGGGCCGCGCCACGGGCCGATTTGGAATTCCGCCCCAACTGTGACGCGCTTCAAACCATGTGGTATCTCCTGGTACGCGCTGACGCCGGTTCGCGCTGGTTTGCGCGCGATGGGGCCTCACGCTGCACCGGCGCCGCTGGAACGACCATCGGCGGCGCACACCGGGGCAAGGCGCTCCCCACGGGGGTGAATAAAGTCATGCCGGCTTGCCCGCCCACCGCGCCGGGCATAGGCTGGGTGCAGGTTTCGAAGCACCTCCCGTTGGAGAGCCGGATGGATACGACGCACCAACCCGCCATCGTCCCGCGCCAGGACCTGGATTTCGGCCTGGACGGCGACATCCCGCGCTGGTGGTTCGCCGGCGATCCGTTCAAGACCCGGCTGTTCGACGCCTTCTCCGTGCTGTTCCCCGAAGGCGAGCGCTTCTTCATCAACTGCGTGCGCGACTACCGCGACCGCGTCACCGACCCGGCGCAGCAGCAACAGGTCAAGGACTTCATCCGCCAGGAAGGCCAGCACGGCATGGTCCACGACGCCTTCAACCGGCGCCTGGAGCGCCAGGGCATCCCGGTGAAGAAGATCGAACAGGTGCTGCACCGGTTGATGGAGGACGAGCGCCGCTTCTTCCCCAAACGCTTCACCCTGGCCTGCACCGCCGCCGCCGAGCACATGACGGCGGTCACCACCCATGGCTTCTCCGTCAACGGCCAGCAGTTCCTCGATGCCGACCGCCGCGTCAACGCCATGTACCTGTGGCACGGCATGGAGGAGATCGAGCACAAGGCGGTGGCCTTCGACGTGCTGCAGCAGGTAGCGCGCGGCGGCTACCTGGTGCGCCTGCTGGCGATGCTCTACACCAGCATCACCTTCCCGCTCACCGTGTTCAGCATCATGGGCTTGATGTTCCGCATCGACGGCTTCGGCCTGCGCCAGCGGCTCGGCCTGTGGTGGCATGGCCTGCGCTGGATGTACGGACGCGACGGCCTGTACAGCGGCGTCGCCGCCCACTACTGGGCCTGGTATCGCCCCGGCTTCCACCCGTGGAAGCACGGCGGCATGCAGACCTACGACACCTGGCTCGCCGCCTTCCAGCGCAGCGGCGACCCCCTCGCCGCTGCCGACGCGGTCCGCGCCACCGTCACCGGTGCGGCGGCGCCGGTGACGGCGCTGGCCGCCTGAAGGCCGTGCCCGCCGAATCGATCCCGCCGGCGCCGCGCTTGCTGGCGCTGCTGCCGCAACCGGTGTTCGCGGACGCCTACCGCCTGCCCTGCGCCGCGGCCGACGCACGCCAGGCCAGCCTCGCCATCTTCAGCGCCTCGCCACCCTGGGTCGGCGCGCTGATGGGGCTGCGCAACGCGCTGATGCGCCCGTTCCGGGTCAAGACCGACCTGCGGCAATACGCCGGTGCGCGCGGCCGCATCGGCCTGTTCCCGGTGCTGGAGGAATCGCCGGCGGAGATCCTGCTGGGCCTGGACGACCGCCACCTCGACTTCCGCGTCGCCGTCAGCCTGGCCGCCGGCTCGCCCGGCGCAGGGTGCAGCCTCACCGTCACCACCGTGGTGCACACCCACAACCGGCTCGGCCGCGCCTACCTGGTCCTGATCCTGCCGTTCCACCGGCTGATCGTGCGCAGCCTGCTGGCGCGGGCCGCGCGCCGGCTCGATAAGCCGGCTTAGGCCCCTGCCAAGGAATCGCCCGGTTACACCCGGTACGGATCGCCGCGTCATCTGGTTCGGCAGTCAGTTGGCGACCTCTCATCCCCCGTCCGGGCCCTTTCAGCGGCACCGCACCCGCCCCCTTGCCGGCGCGGCGCAAGCTGGCGGCGTCCCCGTAGCAGGGACTCCAAGGACCCCGGACCCGGAAGTCAGCTCATGCACACCCTGCAATACGAACAACTCGGCAAGGTCCGCCTCGCTGCGCCCGCCGCGAGTTCCGGCGTGGCGGTCGTGCGCGCCCGGCCTCACTCGCAGAGCTCCGGCCTGTTGCTCGCCCTGGCGGGTGCGGCCGTCATGGCCTGGCTGGTCGGAACCCGGCCGGAGTTCTGCGCCGAGCACGCCATAGCGCTGGCTGGCGCCACCTGCGCCGCCCTGGCGGTCAGCGTGCTGCGGCAGCGCACCCGCGCCAGCCGCCGCCTGATCAGCGATGGGCGGTGGCTCGGCGTCAGTTCCTGGCTGGTCGGCTCGGTGGTGGACCTGAGCGGGCTGGCGGCGATCGAATGCAGCCGCGCCGGCCGCGGCATCCGCGAACTGGCGCTGCGCAGCGGCAGCCGCGAGTTGATCCGGCTGGACCTGCGCCTGTGGCGGCAGGAAGAGGTGCGGACCCTGCTGACCCGGCTGCGCCAGACTCATCCGGCTTTGAGCTTCGACCTGCCCACCCAGCTCTGGCTGGAGCAACCCGGCCGCTGAGCGGCACGGCGGCGGGCGCCAGCCCACCCTCGAACAGCAAGTCCCGGCCTTGCGCCGGCCGTAGAGCCGGTGATCCTCCTTCCGCGTCGCGCTGAAATCGGCGGTGCCGGCGTGCCGACCTCGCTCCCGCTCGGCTCCGCGCCGTAGCCAGCGATGAAGCAGCGCGAACCCGACGCCTGCCGGTCGCCGCGCCAAGGCCCCCGCTGGCGCCGCGCTCCACTATCATGACTCACCGTTCACCACCGGCTGCGCCATGTCCACCGAAGCGGAAGCCCTGATCAACATGCTGGCCGGCACCCTCCGCGGCTGGCGTGGCACCGTCGCCCGGGGGAAGCGCGAGGCGCCGCCGGCGCAGGCCATCCGGCTCTACGACATCGAAGTCTGTCCCTACTGCCGCCTGGTGCGCGAAGCGCTGACCGAGCTCGACCTGGACGCGATGATCCTGCCCTGCCCGCGCGGTGGCCGGCGCTACCGCAAGGAGGCCAAGGGGATCGGCGGCAAGACCCAGTTCCCGCTGCTGGTGGATGAGAACACCGGCACCACGCTGTACGAATCCGCCGATATCGTCGCCTACTTGTGGCGGACCTATGGCAACCGCGAGCGCGGCAGCGGGACCCTGGCACGGCCGCTGAACGTCCTGACCTCGCAGCTGTCCTCGGCGACGATGCTGCGCGCCAGCGGCCTCGGCGGCCTGCGTGCCCGCCCGGCCCGTGTGCCGGAGCAGCCGCTGGTGCTGTTCAGCTTCGAGACCAGCCCGTATTCCAAGCCGGTGCGCACGCGCCTGTGCGAACTGGAGCTGCCCTACTTGCTGCGCAACACCGGCAAGGGCGGCTGGAAGGACATGGGCCCGCCGAGCTTCCGCGACAAGCTGTTCAAGGGACCGATGGGCACCACCCGCAACCGCAAATGGCTGGCCGAGCACACCGGCCGGGTGCAGGTGCCGTACCTGATCGATCCGAACACCGGCGCGGAAATGTACGAGTCGCGCGACATCCTCGACTACCTCGACCGGACCTACGCGCTGAAGAAAGGCGACATGGCGGCGTAAATGCCGGAACGCCGGGCGGGCCAATAAAAAAGCCCCGGCACGGGCCGGGGCTTTTTGCTGCGCAATCCCGCGCTCAGTTGCGGCGGTCGCCGAACAGGCGCAGCAGCATGATGAACAGGTTGATGAAGTCCAGGTACAGGTTCAGCGCGCCCATGATCACCACCTTGCCGCGCATGTCGCTCTGGCCCACCTGGTAGTACAGCTCCTTCAGCTTCTGCGTGTCGTAGGCGGTGAGGCCGACGAAGACGATCACGCCGATCACCGACACGGCGAACTGCAGGGCGCTGGACTTCAGGAAGATGTTGACCAGGCTGGCGATGATGATGCCCCACAGGCCCATGATCATGAAGTTGCCCATGCGCGTGAGGTCAGTCTTGGTGGTATAGCCATACAGGCTCATGCCGCCGAAGGTGCCCGCGGTGATGAAGAACACGCGCGCGATGCTCTGGCCGGAGTAGACCGCGAAGATTCCGGCCAGCGACAGGCCCATCACGGCGGCGAATACCCAGTAGGCCGCCTGCGCCGCGCCCAGGCTCATCTTCTGGATGCGGAAGCCGAGAAACATGGCCAGGCCCAGCGGCGCCAGCATCACCACCCAGATCAGCGGCGTCCGCGCAATCTGCGCATAGAAGCCGGAATCGTAGGCGAACCAGGCCACCAGGCCGGTGAGCGCCAGCGCCAGGGTCATGTAACTGTAGATGGAGCGGAAATACTCGCGCAGGCCGGTGTCGGCCTGGGCCTGGATCACGCGGGGGTTACGCATCGAATTCAGATCGATGGGCATGTGCTGCTTCCTTGGTTGTGGATACGGTGCGCGTTCGCACCCGGCAACAACAATATGCGACCGCCCCGGCCGGCTTCAAGCACCGGACCTGCGCGGCGTGGATTACGCGCAGGGGTTGGACAGCGCCGCTACGGTTCTGTTCCCACTCCGGCGGCGGCGGCGTCCTGGGCCGATTGCGCCGGATTTCAGCGCGGCGCCGCGGCGACCAGGAAGCGGTTGACCGTGTCGCGCACGATGAGGTTGAAAGCGTCTTCCGCGCTGCGCGGCTGGCCATACGAAGCCGGAACCCGCCCCAAACCAGTGGTGGTCAGCACCGATTGGTAGCGCCCACTGTGGACGACGCCGCGCGGGCCTTCCAGCGTGACCACGAAGTCGTAGCGGTCCTCGGTGGCCGCGCCGGAGCGTCCGGCGGTGAGCCCGGTCATGAAGCCTTCGTGCGAAGCCTGGTGCAGGTCGGCGCGATCGTCCACGCTGACCCGCAGGACCAGGTCCGCGTCGGCTGCCGTCCGGTAAGCGCCGCTGTCCTCCAGCACCCGCTTCACCTCGCGCGCCAGCACCCTGGTCGCGCTGGGCGACAATTCGTCGTTGGTGCGGAACTCCGTCACGACCCGGATCGGCAGCGGCTGCGACATGGGCCGCGGCGGCGAGGCCAGGTTGCTCTCGTAGCCGGCGCCGAGATAGGCGTGGGTCTCCACGCAGGCACCCAACAGCAGCGGCGCCAGCAGCGCCGCACGGCGGAGAATACGGTTGGTCATGATGATGGTTTTTGTGTTTTGACCGAGCATAGCGGCATTCGCGGCCGTGCGCAGCACCCCGTGCGGCCGATTGCTTTCCGTGGACAATAAACAGATCGCGGCGGCCAGGAGCGGCCCGCGCCCGGCGGCGGCGTGTAGGATGCGGAGCGCCCTACCCGATCGAGTATGGCGCCGCCCGCCGCGGCCAGGCTTCAATGCCGCATCCAGAACATCCATACCAGGAGGAGAAAACACATGTCCCTGAAAGCCCAGCTCGATGGACTGCTCGGCGCCGCGGCCGCAAGGGGCGACGTGCCCGGCGTGGTGGCGATGGCCACCGACCGCGAGGGGACGTTTTACGAGGGCGCCTTCGGGGTGCGCGTGGCGGGCGAAGGCGTGCCGATGACGACGGATACCGTCGGCCTCATCGCCTCGATGACCAAAGCCCTTACCTCCGTCGCCGTGATGCAGTTGGTTGAGCGCGGCAAGCTTGACCTGAACGCCCCCGCTGGCAAATGGCAGCCGCACCTGGCGCAGGTGCAGGTGCTGGAAGGCTACGACGCCGCCGGCCGGCCGCAGCTGCGCGCGCCGAAGACGCCGATCACCTTGCGCCATCTGCTAACCCATACCTCCGGCTTCGGCTACGAGTTCCTCAACACCGAAGCCGCGCGCTACCAGGCCGACAACAAGCTGGCGCCGATCTTCCACACCGACCCCGCCACCTTGCGCCAGCCGATCCTGTTCGATCCGGGCACACGCTGGAACTACGGCATTGGCATCGACTGGGCCGGCCAGGTGCTGGAGGCCGCCACCGGGCAGAAGCTCGGTGCCTACCTGGCCGACAACATCCTCGGCCCGCTCGGCATGCACGACACCGCGTTCGTGATCACACCCTCTATGCGCGCGCGCCTGGCCCGGGTCCACGCCCGTCTGCCTGACGGCACGCTTGTGCCCTCGCCGCTGGAAGTGCCGCAACCGCCGGGCTTCGACATGGGCGGCGGCGGCCTGTACGCCACCGTGGGCGACTACCTCAAGTTCATCCGCATGGTGCTCAACGGCGGCAACGCGCCGGGCGGCCGCATCCTCAAGACCGAGACGCTGGATGAGATGAAGCGCAACCAGCTCGGCGAGATGAACGTGCCCTCGCTGAAGAGCATCGACAAGAACCTCACCAATGACCTGGTGCTGCCGCCGGATATCCCGCACAAGTGGGGCCTGGCCTGGCTGATCAACACCAAGCCCCTGCCCACCGGCCGCCCCGCCGGCGGCCTGATGTGGGCCGGCCTGACCAACTGCTACTACTGGATCGACCCGAGCAACGGCATCGGCGGCGTGATGCTGAGCCAGATCCTGCCCTTCGCCGACATCAAGGCGATGCCGCTGTTCTACGCGTTCGAATACACGGTGTACGGCAACCGCTGAGGTACAAAACAGCGGGCCGGGATCGTCAATCCCGGCCCGCTCGCCGTCGTCGAGACCTCAATTCCTGCACAGCTGCGGCCGGTATTTGTTCTTGATCGTGGTCTGCTCGCCGTTGCAGTGCCAGACCAGGTTGCCGCCGCCGCCCGTCTCCTCCGGCACGTAGGCCAGCACGCTGCCCTGGATCAGCCGGTTGGCCTCGCCGCCGTAGGTGACGGTGACCGCGCCGTCGTGCACCTCGACCTGCTGCACGTACTTGCCTTTGATCCGGTCCGGCGCTTCCAGGCCGGCATCGGCGTTGGAAGCAGGCAGGGCATTGTGCTGGCGCTGGTAGTCGAGCACGGCGGTCTTGGCGCCGTCGGCCAGTATGGCGCCCTCGCTCACCTGGGCGCGGATGACATAGTCCTGGTAAGCCGGGATGGCGATGGCGGCAAGGATGCCGATCATGGCAACGCCGATGATCAGCACGAAGAACACCCAGATGAAGTTGGTGGCGCCCTTGCGGATCAGCCACTCGCGCCGTAGCTGCTCGCTGAGGCCGAGCCGACCGCTGCGCTCGATCAGCTTGTTGACGTGGCCGTGATAGATCTTGTTGCTGTACAGGCCCATCACCACCACCGAGCCGAGGATCACCAGCCACGGCCCCAGGCCGCCCAGCGCCGGACTGATGGCCGAGCACGCCATCGTCACCGTCAGCGACACCACCGAGGACAGGATCGGGTACCACAGGAAGCCCCACAGGAACATGCCGCGGTAAAGCATCCACCACTGCGTGATCAGCGCCGCCGGTGTGTTCCAGGAGACGGCGCCGCCGCCCTGGTCAAAGCCCTCGAAGATCGGCACGTAGTAACCGGCCTTCTCCGGACCGATGAAGGCCTCGTACATGTCCTTCTTCGTCATCGGCGCTGCGGCCGGCGCGCCGCCGCGCGCGATCGGAACCTGCGCTGCCGGCAGCGGCGGCGCAATGGTCACGGCAATGCCCAGGGCTGCCAGCACGTCGGCCACCGGCAGCCAGCCGGCCATGCCCTCGTACCAGGCCAGGTCGCCGGCATGGATCTCGGCGCGCCCCGCCATGGCGGCAAGCTGCGCCTGCGAATACGGCCCCAGCTGCTGGCCGTTGCGGCCCAGGAACACGGCATCCGACATTCAGGTTCTCCTTGTTGAGGTGGTGCCCTACTGGCGGCACTCGGTGGGACGATACTGGTTGGCCAGCGTGGTGGTTTCGGTGGCGCAGTTCCAGTGCAGCCCGGTGCCGTCCGCGGGCTCGGGAACGTATGCCAGCACCGCGCCGGCAACCTGGCGGTCCGACTGGTCGCCGAAAGTGATCAGCACCGCGCCGTTGGAGACTTCCACGCTCTTGACGTAGTGGCCGGCGATCTCGCCCGCCTCGGGCAGCTGCATGCTGGCGTTGTCCACCGGCAGGACATGCATGGCCTGGTAGTAGCGCTCCACCCCCAGCCGCACCTTGAGCGCGATCGACTGTCCCTCCATCACCTCGGCGCGGACCACGTAGGACTTGTAGGCCGGGACGGCGATGGCGGCGAGGATGCCGATCACCGTGACATTGAAGGCGACCAGCAGCAGGGGCGCCAGCAGATTGGTGCCGCCCTTGCGCATCAGCCATTCGCGTCGGGCTTGCGGGGCCAGGCCCATCAGGGCGCTGCGCTCGATCAGCTTGCGGGCATGGCCATGGTAGATGCTGTCCGCATACATGCCGGGGATGGCGATGCCGAGGATGAAGCTGAGAACCGACACGCCGGTGTCCAGCCCCAGCAGGCCGCCGACCACGCCCAGGGCCACGCCACCGGCGATGGCCAGCAGCGGATAGAACAGCAGGCCCCACAGGTACATGCCGCGGTACAGCATCCACAGCTGCGTGATCAGGCCGCCAGCGAGATTCCAGGTGGCGCTGCCGCCGCCGGAGTCGAAGCGCTGGAATACCGCGAGGTAGCGCTCGGCGTTGTTGGGGCCGAGGAAGGCGCGGTACAGCTCGGTCTCCTCGACCTCGCTCTGCATCCAGGCCGGCATGCCCGCGGCGCCGGCATTGACTGGCGGCGGCTCGGGTTCGGGATCGCCGAGGCGGTGGATCGAGCCGTCCGCCCTGTGACCGCCGGGAAAGCGCACGTCCTCGCGCGGCTTGGGCGCGGGCTCGGC
>CAYWPB010000137.1:0-9179 GCA_964458725.1 uncultured Nevskia sp.
CGACCACGTCAGCCCGCTGGAAAGCGGCCTGGCCTGGACCGTGGCCTGGGCTCCGGAAGACCGCGATTTCACCGGCCGCAAGGCGCTGGAGGCCCAGCGCGCGGCGCCGCCGCGCAAGACCGTCGGCCTGGTGCTGGAAGGCCGCGGTGTGCTGCGCGCGCACATGGCGGTGCAGGGCGCCAACGGCGTGGTGGGCGAGACTACCAGCGGCGGCTTTGCGCCCACCATGAAGGGCTCGATAGCCTTCGCCCGAGTTCCGGCCGCCGCGGTGGCGCCTTACCAGGTCGAGATCCGCGGCCAGTGGCTGCCGGCGCGCGAGGTCAAGCTGCCGTTCGTGCGCAACGGCAAAGTACTGGTTTGAAGTTCGATTCGTTTTGAAATTGCCGGACCGCAAGGTCCTATAAGGAGTCAATCATGAGCAACGTCCCCGCCGATCTGAAATACGTCAAGTCCCACGAGTGGGTGAAGAAGCTGCCGGACGGCAGCCTGCTGATCGGCATCACCGATTACGCCCAGTCCTCGCTCGGCGACCTGGTGTTCGTGGAAGTGCCGAAGGCCGGCCGCAAGCTCGCCGCCGGCGAGGCCTGTGCGGTGGTCGAGTCGGTGAAGGCCGCGTCCGACGTGTACGCCCCGGTCGCCGGCGAAGTGATCGACGCCAATCCCAAGCTGGCCGACGCGCCGGAGACGCTCAACAGCGACCCCTACGACGCCGGCTGGATGTGGAAGCTCAAGCCGGCCAACCTGGCCGATGTCGACGCGCTGCTGGATGCCGCCGGCTACGAGAAGGTCCTGGCTGCCCTTTGATAAAAAGTAGTCAGTTGTCGGTTGTCAGTTATCGATAAAAGCGCGGGCAACCGCGCTACTGATCGCTGGCAACTGACCACTGACAACTGACAACTGCTTTTGAGGTTTTGAGATGCCGTTTATTCCCCATACCGAGTCCGATGTCCGCGAGATGCTCGCCACCATCGGCGCGCCGTCCATTTCCAACCTGTTCGACGAGATTCCGCCGGAGCTGATCTGCCAAGGCCTGCACGGCGTGCCGGAAGGCCTGGGCGAGATGGACATCACCCGCCTGATGCATGCCCGCGCCGAACAGGACGGGCAGCCGCTCAACTTCATCGGCGCCGGTGCCTACGAGCACCACATCCCGGCGGCGGTGTGGGAGATCACCACCCGCGGCGAGTTCTATTCCGCCTATACCCCGTACCAGGCCGAGGCCAGCCAGGGCACGCTGCAGCTGTTGTACGAATACCAGAGCATGATGACCGCGCTCACCGGCATGGAGGTGAGCAATGCCTCGATGTACGACGGCGCCTCGGCCCTGGCCGAAGCGCTGCTGATGGCGGTGCGCTCCAACCCCAAGAGCGGTGCGGTGAAGGTGCTGCTGCCCAAGGCAGTGCACCCGTACTACCGCGAGGCGGTGCAGGCGATCACCGAGGCGCAGGGCGTGCAGCTGCTGCCGCTGGCGTTCGATCCGGCGCGCGGCGAGACGCCGGCGGCCCAGCTCAAGGCCTATGAAGGGCAGGACATCACCGCGCTGGTCATCGCCCAGCCCAACTTCTTTGGCGTGCTGGAAGACGTCGACACGCTCACCGACTGGGCCCATGCCAACGGCGCCATGGTGGTGGCCGTGGTCAATCCGCTGTCGCTGGCCCTGCTCAAGCCGCCGGGCGAATGGGGCACCAAGGGCGCAGACATCGTCTGCGGCGACGGCCAGCCGCTCGGCGCGCCGATGTCTTCCGGCGGTCCGTACTTCGGCTTCCTCACCGCCAAGCAGCAGTTCGTGCGCCAGATGCCGGGCCGCATCGTCGGCCGCACCGTCGACGTCGACGGCAAGCCGGGTTTCACCCTGACCCTGCAGGCACGCGAGCAGCACATCCGCCGCTCCAAGGCCACCTCCAACATCTGCACCAACCAGGGCCTGCTGGTCACGGCCGCCACTATCCACATGTCGATGCTCGGCGCCGAAGGCCTGGCCCGCGCCGGTGCGCACAGCGTGACCAACACCCGCACCCTGGTGGAAAAGCTGACGGCTATTGATGGAGTCGAAGCGGTGTTCACCGGCGACCGCTTCCACGAAGCGGTGATCCGCCTGCCGCAACCGGCCGGGCCGGTGCTGGAGAAGCTGGCGAAGCAGGACGTCCTCGGCGGGTTCGACCTGTCGCGGCACTACCCCGAGCTGGGCAACGCCGTTCTGGTCTGCGCCACCGAGACCAAGAACGAGGTGGACCTGGACCGTTACGCCACGGCGCTGCACAAGATCCTGGCGGGTTAAGCGAGAGGAGCAACACGATGGCCACCATTACCCTGCGCGGCAATCCGATCCACACCTCGGGCGAACTGCCCGAGCGCGGCAGCGAGAGCACCGGCTTCCGCCTGGTCGACGCCAATCTGAAGGACGCGACGCTGCACGACTACGCCGGCAAGCGCAAAGTGCTGAACATCTTCCCGTCGATCGACACCCCGACCTGCGCCACCTCGGTGCGCAAGTTCAACGAGAAGGCCGCGGCACTGAAGGACACGGTGGTGCTTTGCATCTCCGCCGACCTGCCGTTCGCGCAAAAGCGCTTCTGCGGCGCCGAAGGACTCAGCAACGTCGTCACGCTGTCGCTGATGCGCGGCCACAACTTCGCCCGCGACTACGGCGTGCTGATCGAGGATGGCCCCCTGGCCGGGCTGACCGCACGCGCCGTGGTGGTGCTGGACACCGACAACAAGGTGCTGCACTCCGAGCTGGTGCCCGAGATCGCCCAGGAACCGAACTACGAGGCCGCGCTGAAAGCGCTGGGCTGAGAAAAAGCGATTTCACGCAAAAGCGCAAAGACGCAAAGAAGAACGCAAGGAGTTGTCGCTGTTCTTTGCTGTCTTGGCATCTTTAGCGTGAGACAAGATTTTATCTTTGAGAACAACGAATGTCTGAAAAGCTGATCTTTGAAGTCTCCCGCGACGGCCGCCGCGCCACCGCCCAGAGCCCATCATCCGCCATCGACGCGGCGCTGCCAGAGCGCCTGCGCCGCAAAGCCGCGCCGGCCCTGCCGCAGGTGTCGGAGCTGCAGGCGGTGCGGCATTACACACGCCTGTCGCAGCTGAACTTCAGCATCGATACGCACTTCTATCCGCTCGGCAGCTGCACCATGAAGTACAACCCGCGCGCCTGCAACAAGCTGGCTATGCTGCCGGAGTTTCTCGGCCGCCATCCACTGACGCCGGAGTCGCACAGCCAGGGTTTCCTGGCCTGCATGCACGAGCTGCAGGAGATGCTGAAGGAAGTGACCGGCATGGCCGGCGTGTCGCTGTCGCCGATGGCCGGTGCCCAGGGTGAGTTTGCCGGCGTGGCGATGATCCGCGCCTACCACCGCGCGCGCAACGACCACGCCCGCAACGAGATCCTGGTGCCGAACGCGGCGCACGGCACCAACCCGGCCACCGCCACGATGCTCGGCATGACGGTGCGGGAGATCCCCACCGATGCTGTCGGCGACGTCGACCTCGAGGCGCTGAAGGCCGCGGTCGGTCCGCAGACCGCCGGCATCATGCTGACCAACCCCTCGACCCTGGGCGTGTTCGAGCGCGACATCGCCAAGATCGCGAAGATCGTGCACAAGGCCGGCGGCCTGCTGTACTACGACGGCGCCAACCTCAACGCCATCCTCGGCAAGGTGCGCCCCGGCGACATGGGCTTCGACGTGATCCACATGAACCTGCACAAGACCTTCAGCACGCCGCACGGCGGCGGCGGTCCGGGTGCCGGGGCGGTGGGCGTGTCCAAGCGCCTGCTGCCGTACATGCCGATCCCGGTGGTCGGCAAGAAGGGCAAGAAGTACCGCTGGCTCGACGAGCGCGACCTGCCGCAGAGCATCGGCCGCCTGTCGGCCTTCATGGGCAATGCCGGAGTGCTGCTGCGCGCCTACGTCTACGCCCGCATGCTGGGCCGCGACGGCATGCACCGCGTCGCCGAGTTCGCCACGCTCAACGCTAACTACCTGCAGGCGCGCCTGCGCGAGCGCGGCTTCGACCTGGCCTTCCCCAGCCGTCGTGCCAGCCACGAGTTCATCGTCACCCTGAAGCGGCAGAAGCAGGAGATTGAGCTCACCGCCACCGACGTGGCAAAGCGCCTGCTCGACTACGGTTTCCACGCGCCGACCATCTACTTCCCGCTACTGGTGCCGGAGTGCCTGCTGATCGAGCCGACCGAGACCGAGGACAAGGAGACGCTGGACGCCTTCGTCGAGGCCCTGTGCGCGATCTACGAGGAAGCAAAACAGGACATCGGCAAGCTCAAGGGCGCGCCCTGGACGATGCCGGTGCGCCGCCTCGCCGACGTACGTGCGGTGCGCCAGCTGGATATCCGCTACAACCCGGCCGCCTGAGGCAGGCCGGGACCGGCAAAAGTACGGGGGGGAGGGAGCATGGCTGACGGCATCAAGGGCTGGGCGCGGCTGGTGCGCGCCACCAAGGTCTCCTACCTCGGCCTGGGCTGGGCCATCCGCGGCGAGGAAGCGTTCCGCATCGAGGCGGCCCTGGCCGCGGTGCTGGCGCCCCTGGCCCTGTGGCTGGGCCGCGGCGGCCTGGAAAAGGCGGTGCTGCTGATGTCCCTGGTGGCGGTGCTGATCACCGAGCTGCTCAATACCGGCATCGAGGTGGTGGTCGACCGTATCGGCACGGAACGCCATGTCCTGTCCGGCCGCGCCAAGGATCTGGGCTCGGCTGCTGTCCATCTGTCCCTGCTGCAGGTGCCCCTGGTATGGGGGCTGGTACTGCTCGACCGGTGAGACCGGCCGGAGCCGGGGGTCCAGCTGCTCGCCGAGGTATTGCCGGAGCGGCAGGAACATCCCAAACTGTCACTTTACGGAAACATATTTCGCCCGCCCGGGGGACCCGGCGAGCGGGCCGGTCGACGGCGGGGCCGACTTCCAAGCCCCTGGAAAACCACAAGATTCTGGAAAGGTAACCTGATGTCAGCTTTGATCTGCGGCTCCATGGCGTTCGACACCATCATGGTGTTCTCCGGCCAGTTCAAGAATGAAATCCTGCCGGACAAGGTTCACATCCTGAACGTCTCGTTCCTGGTGCCCAAGCTGCGGCGCGAGTTCGGCGGTACCGCCGGCAACATCGCCTACAACCTCAACCTGCTGGGCGGCGAGGCCCTGCCGATGGCCACCATCGGCCACGACTTCGGCGCCTATGCCGAGTGGATGGACCAGCACGGCATCCCGCGCCAGTTTCTCAAGGTGGTGCCGGACAGCTACACCGCCCAGGCTTACATCACCACCGACCTGGACGACAACCAGATCACCGCGTTCCATCCAGGCGCGATGAGCTTCGCCCATACCCAGAACATCGTGAAGAAGGCCGACAAGGGCGCGGTCAAGATCGGCACGGTTTCGCCGGACGGCCGCGACGGCATGATCCTGCACGCGACCCAGTTCGCCGACGCCGGCATCCCCTTCATCTTCGATCCGGGCCAGGGCCTGCCGATGTTCACCGGCGACGAACTGAAGGACTTCATCAACAAGGCCAGCTACGTCGCGGTCAACGACTACGAGTCCGAGATCATCATGAGCCGCACCGGTTGGACCCTGAAGCAGATCGCCGAGCGGGTCGACGCCCTGATCGTCACCAGCGGCGGCAAGGGATCGCACATCTTCGCCAAGAACAAGGTCTACGAGGTTCCTTGCGCCCGCGCCAACTCCCTGGCCGATCCGACCGGCTGCGGCGACGCCTACCGCGGCGGCCTGCTCTACGGCCTGCTGCGCGGCCTGGACTGGGAGACCACCGGCCGCGTCGCCTCGCTGATCGGCGCGATCAAGATCGAGCGCCCGGGCCCGCAGAACCACACCTTCACCATGGATCAGTTCCGCGCCCGCTTCAAGAAGGAATTCCGCTACGACTTGCTGTAAATCCTCACGGCGCTGCAAAAAAGCCGGGCTCAGCCCGGCTTTTTTGTGCGCGCCTGGCGGGTGGGGTGGGGGCGCGCTTCACTGACGCAGCTTGAGGACGATGTGCAGCTTGGCGATCCATCCGGCGTCCTCCAGGTTGGCGCCCAGGATCGATTCGATCCGCTCCAGGCGGTGATTGAGGGTGTTGGGATGCACGCCCAGCGCGTCGGCCGCCGCCTTGCGGTGCTGGCGGTGGTCGAAATAGCTCTGCAGGGTCAGCAGCAGGTCCGGCTCGGCGCTCAGCCGTTCCAGCAGGGAGTTGAGGTAGCGCAGGACGTTGTCGGTGCGCCGCACGCTCTCGTTGACCGAGATGTCGGAGTAGACATGGACCTTGCGATCGGAGCTGGTGCGCAGTCCGTATTCCAGCGCCTTGCCGGCCTCGTCGACCGACATGGCCCAACCCGCCGGCCCCTGGTTCATCAGGCCGACGCCGGCGCAGCGGATCTCCGGCAGCGCCTTCGCCAACTGCTCGACCCCCTCGGCGACGCGGCGGTCCGCGGTCACCACCGATTCGCCGCGGATGCTGGGCACCCAGATCACCAGGCGCCCCCGGTAGTACACCCGCACCAGCTCGTCCACCGCCAGCTTCAGCTTGCGTGAGGCCGCCAGCACCACGCGGTCGAACTCCTCCTCCAGCCGCGACGGGTGCTCGCTGCGCAGGTTGATCTGCAGGGCGAGGGCGATGCGCGGCATGGTCGGGTCGATGCCGAGCGCCTCCGCCACGCGCTGGAAACCCTCGAGGTCGTTGGGGAACTGGAAGACGATGCTGACCAGCTCGTAACGCAGCGCGTCGCGCCAGCGCGCGCGCTGGTACTGCTCGTCGAGGTAGGCCTGGGAGATGGTCTGCGACATCCAGTCGAAGAACTCGAGCACGAAGCCGGCGACCGAGTACAGCAGCTCGTCGTGTTCCTCCTTCGTCGCCTCGGGAAAGGCGATGCAGGCTTTCCATATCTCCTGCCCGCCGAAGCGGAATCCGCGCAGGACAGAAGGAAGCGGGACACTCTGGTGCACGCGCCTGCGGCCGACGTCGGACAGGACGTCCCATTCCGACGGCGACGGCAGCTCCGCCTTGCCCAATGCATTGAATACCAGCCTGGCGCAGTGCTCGATGAAGCGCAGCACATCCTGGGTGGCCGCAGCGGGCAGCCGGGCATAGGCTTCCTCGTGCTCGGCGAGCAGCGCGTGAATGCGGATCACCACCTCGGTGGGGTCCGCGGCCAGCTGCAGCATGTACGTCTGCAGGCGCGCGGACAATGCTGGAGCACGGGTCAACATGGAGCCCTCCACGTTCCAGCCCTTGTGGTTGCCGCGCCGTCCATGGCGTCCCTGAAGCGGGCCGTTCCGCACCCGGGTGTAAAAACCTACAGCAAGGCGCAGCGTTTTTCCAATTCAAAAAGCCCGCTCCGGCGCGGACACTGGCTGCGTTCGCCAAACCTTCAGCACCTGACAGGGAGGCTGTCATGACCGGCACCAGCAAGACCGTCATCATCACCGGCGCTTCGCAGGGCATCGGCGCCGGCGTGGCGCGCGCCTTCCTCGAGCGCGGCTACAACGTGGTCGGCACCTCGCGCAACGCCAGCAAGTCGAAGGAGCTGACCCAGTCCGAGCGCCTGGCGCTGATCGACGGCGACATCGGCCAGGCCGAGACCGCCGCCAACGTCGCGCAGTTCACGGTGCGCCGCTTCGGCGCGATCGACGTCCTGGTTGCCAACGCCGGCATCTTCTCGATCAAGCCATTCACCGACTACAGCGCAGAGGACTTCCGCACCCTGGTCGCCACCAATCTCGACGGCTTCATCCATATCGCCCAGCACTGCGTGCGGCAGATGCTGGCGCAGAAGCGCGGCGGCAGCGTCGTCGGCATCACTACCTCGTTGGTGCGCAACCCCGTCGCCGGCGTGCCGGTGTCGCTGCCGATGATCACCAAGGGCGGCCTCGAAGCCGGCCTGCGCAACCTGGCCATCGAATACGCCAAGGACCACATCCGCTTCAACGCCGTCGCTCCCGGCATCGTCGACACGCCGATGCACGCCAACGACCCGCCGGAATTCCTGCGCAGCCTGGCGCCGATGGGCACCATCTCCAGCATCGCCGACATCGCCGAGGCCGTTGTCTACCTGAGCGAGGCGCGCCAGGTCACCGGCGAGGTGCTGCACGTCGATGGCGGCGCCCACGCCGGCAAATGGTGAAGCCGATGCCATCCTCCGACCCCGAGCAGCGCCTGCGCGAGCTGGGCCTGGACCTGCCGCAACCGCCGCGGCCGCTGGGCGCCTATGTCGAAGTGTTGCAGAGCGGGCGGCTGCTGTTCCTCAGCGGCATGCTGCCGGTGCTCGACGGCAAGCCGCGCTACATTGGCCGCTTCGGCCGCGACATCGACGTCGAGTCCGGCCGCGATGCGCTGCGCATTGCCGCGCTCAACGCCCTTGCCGCCCTGCGCGAGCACCTCGGCTCGCTCGACCGGGTGGCGCGGGTCGCACGCCTGGGCATCTACCTCGCCACCACCGGCGAGCCCTTCGACCAGCCGCGCGTCGCCGACGCTGCTTCCGAGCTGTTCGCCGCAGTGTTCGGCGCCGCGCCGCCGCGACTGGTGCTCGGCGTCGCCAGCGTGCCGCTGAACCTGCCGGTGGAGCTGGAAGTGATCGCCGAGGCGGCCGCGTGATGCGCACCCTGTCCCCCAACGCCGGCGCACGCGCCCACTCTCCGCCGGTGTCCGCCCGGCCCGCAGCGCCCGGCGCCTTGCCGGGTTTCACACCCACCCCGGAACCCGGCTTTCCTAATCGCTCCAATCACGAGGAGGTTGCACCATGAAACGCAGGAATCTGCTGACGATCGCGATGCTGGCCCTGGCCCTCGGCGCCAGCGCCGCCGGCGCCGATGACAAGTACAGCCTCAAGGTGCCCGGCGGCCTGGCCTTTGCCGAGTTCAAGGGCTACGAGAACTGGCAACTCGTCTCGGTCAGCGAGGACGGCGGCCTCTACGCCGCGATCCTGGCCAACCCGGTGATGCTCGAAGCCTTCCGCGCCGGCGCCCCCGGCAACGGCAAGCCTTTCCCCGAAGGCTCGAAGATGGCCAAGGTCCACTGGAACCCGAAGAAGATGGAAATATTCCCTGCCGCCTCCGTGCCAGACAGCCAGCACGACGTCGACTTCATGGTGAAGGACAGCAAGCGCTTCGCTGACAGCGGCGGCTGGGGTTATGCCACGTTCCTGTACGAATCCGCGACCGACACTTTCCGCC
>CAYWPB010000138.1:0-9169 GCA_964458725.1 uncultured Nevskia sp.
TGGTGATCAGGCTGGCGGTGCCGGCAGTGCCGCTGGCGATGGTGGAGTTCTCGAACTCCAGCTTCAGGCGGACGGTGTTGCCCTCGCCGATGGTGGGGGTGATGCCCAGCTTCAGGCCGATGTCCTGGCGGTCGATGGTCTGGAACGGATTGACCACGCCGCTGGTGCTGGTGACGCCGCTGTTGGCGTAGCTGCCGGTCAGCTCGGGCACGGTCTGGCCCACCTCGATCTTGGCTTCCTGGTTGTCCAGGGTCACCAGCGAGGGGGTGGACAGGATATTGGTGTTGGCGTCGCTGGCCAGGGCCTTGATCAGGCCGCCGAAGATCGAGCCGTCGCTGCCGCGCGTGCCGACCAGGGCGGTGCCGCCGGTGCCGATGATGCTGCTGGCGGCGCCGACCAGGGTGCTGGTGCCGCCGGTCAGGCCACTGGTGATGCCGCTGCTGCCGAGACTGCCGGCGCTGGAGGCCAGGCTGCCGAGGTTGCTCAGCGCGGTCGAAGTGCTCGGGTTGAGGATGCCGGCGGCGGCGATGGTGTTCGGCTTGTAGGCGATGTAGTCGATGCCCAGCTCGCTGGATTTGCCGGCGCTGACTTCGGCGATGATCGCCTCCACCAGCACCTGCGGCCGGCGAATGTCGAGCTGGGCAATCACCGCCCGCACCTGCTGCATGGTCTTGGGCGGCGCGGTGATGACCAGCGCGTTGGTCTCCTTGTCGGCGATGACGCGCAGGTCCGGGTTGCTGCCCTGGCCGCCGCCGCCACCGCCGTAGGAGGCGGGGCTGGATACCGGCGCCGCGGTGGAGACCGGAGCAGCGCTCTCGCGGTTGCTGCCGAAGGACGACGAGGAGTTGCTGAACATCGAGCTCTTGGTACTCGCCGGCTTGCTCACCTGCTGGGCGTAGCCCTCCAGGATCGGCGCCAGGTTCTCGGCGCTGGCGTATTTCAGGTACACCACCTGGGTATCGCCCTTGTTGTTGTTGGGCTTGTCGAGCTGCTTGATCAGGGCCAGCAGCTTCTGGCGCTCGGAACTCTCGCCGCCGATCAGCACGCTGTTGCTGCGCGGATCGGAGATCACGGTGGTCTGCACCGCGCCCGGATCGGCCTGGCGCGCCTGCTGCGCCAGGGTGGTCAGCACCTTGACCACGTCGTCGGCAACGGCGTTGTCCAGGTGCACGATCTCGATGTTGCGGTCGCCGTTCTGGTCGATCTGGTCGATCAGCTTCTCCAGGCGCACCACGTTGGCGGCGCGGTCGGAGACGATCAGGCTGTTGCTGGAGGTGTAGGCCGCCAGGTGGCCGGATTGCGCCACCAGGGGCCGCAGGATCGCCACCAGCTGCGAAGCCGAGCCGTTGTGAATGTCGAACACCTTGGTGACGATGTCGTCGCCGACGGTGCCGCGGCTGCTGACGAAGCCGCCACCCTCGGTGCGGGCATTGGCCTCCGGCACGATTTTGATGGTCGAACCGGAGGGGATGGCGGCGAAGCCGTTCACTTCCAGCACCGACAGGAAGGTGGCGTAGACCGCGTTGGCATCCATCGGGCTGGACGAGACCACCGTGACCTTGCCCTTGACGCGCGGGTCGATCACGAAATTCTTGCCGGTGACCTCGCTGACCGTGGCGATCAGGGTGGCGATGTCGGCGTCCTTGAGGTTGAGCGTGACCTCGGCGCCGTTCTTCTCCGCCAGGGCGCCCCCGGACAGGCCGCCGCAGCACGCCAGCACCACGCCGCCCAGGAAGGAGCGGATCGAAAAGGAACGCAAGGTCATGCTAAGGACTCAGATTGACGTTTATGGTCTGGGGCTCGCCGCCGCGCATCACGGTCAGCGTGACGGAACTGGCCTGGCTCAGATCGCTCAGCAGTTGCAGGGACTTGGCCGGATCGTCCAATTGTACGCCGTTGACCGCGGTCACCACATCGCCGGGGTGGAGCCCGGCGCCGTTGAACACGGCGCGGTCGCGGCCGGGGAAAATGCGGTAGCCCATCTGGCCATTGCCGGTGGCGTTGGGCGCCGGCTGCACCCGGATGTAATCCTGCACCTTGGCCGGGTTGGCCAGCATCTGCTGGCGGATCTGCGCCAGCGACTGCGCCGCGCCGTCGTTGTTGTCGGCGGCCACCGCCAGCGGCGCCGCATCGCTGTTGGGCTGGTCCTTGTCCAGGCGCAGCGTCTCGAGCTGGCCGTTGCGCGACAGTACCACGCGGTCGGGAAAGATCGCGTAGAGAGTGACGCCGGCCGAGATCGCGTCGTTGACCGAGTAGGGCTTTTCCTCGCTGCCGCTGGAGATCAGGGCGCGCGAGGCGGCCTTGTTCTTGCTGTTGGCGAGGATGCCGAGCAGGGTCAGGTTGAGCGTGGTGTCCGGCGCCTTGGCGATATCCGATTTTGCCGGCGCCGGGTTATAGATCCCGAACAGGTGCGCGCCGACGATGCGGTTGACGTCGACCTGGTCGGCCGGATTGGCGGGGGCCAGGGTCACCGGCGCCGGCTGCCAGGCGGCGGAAGCCGGAGTCGGCACCAGGGCCCACACCAGCTGCGCCAGCAGCCGGGCGATCAGCACCGCCAGCACCACGTCCACGGCGGCGGGCAGCCAGCGGGCATAGCGCTCGTACAAGGGCGCCAGCGTCTTGGGCAACGCGGACCAGTCCCGCAGGGTGATGGAACTCATGACGGCATCATAGCGGGCGTTTGGAGGGGGCGGAAACTTTCGGCTAAGGTTGGGTAAATATGTCTCATCCGCACGCCGCGGGCGGTGGAAGATTGCTCTTTTGGGCTCTTTTGAGGGGTGGCGGGCCAGCCTGCCGGCGAAGAATATCCTTTTAACGGACAAGCCGTTGTGACAGGGACATTGCAGGGGGAGGGGTGATGCAAAGAATCTGGGTCCGGCTGGGGATCAGCGCGGCCGTGTTTCTATTGTTCCTGCTGCAGACTGCCGGCGTGCTCGGCCATACCCTGCTCGACGAACTGGAGGCGTTCAGCTACGACACCCGCCTGTTGCTGACCATGCCGAGGACGATGGACACGCGCATCGTCATCGCCGACCTGGACGAGAGGACCCTGGCCGCCGAGGGCTGGCCCCTGTCTCGCGCCAAATACGGCGAGCTGGTGCGGCAGCTGTTCGAGCACTACGACGTCCGGGTGCTCGGCTTCGACGTCGACTTCGCCGAGCCGGATTCAACCTCCGGCGTCCAGCTGCTCGATGGCCTTGCGCGCGGCCCGCTGGCCGACCTGCCGGGTTTCGCCGAGCGGGTGCCGGCGCTGCGCGACAAGCTGGATGGCGACCGCGCGTTTGCCGAGGCCCTGCAGGGCAAGGCGGTGGTGCTGGGGCTGTTCCTCAAGCAGACCGTGCCGTCGGGGGAGACGGCGGCGACCGGCGCGATCTGCGCTCCGGTCATCGATGCCGCCGGGCGGCGCCTGCTCGACGTGAATTTCTACCGGGCCGAGGGTTACGGCGGCAACGTCGCGCCGCTGCAGGCGGCCACGCCGCGTTGCGGCTTTTTCGACAACCCCGGCGTGGACGAGGACGGCGTGTTCCGGCGCGTGCCGATGCTGCGCGAGTATCAGGGCCAGGTCTACCCCTCGATGCCGCTGGCGGTGGCGCAGCTGGCGCTCGGCGACGTGCCGGTGAGCCTGGAGTTCGACCCGCCGGACATCAAGAATTCGCTGCACCTGGAGCGGGTCCGGGTCGGGCAGGCCGCTGCGCCGGTCGATGGCCAGGCCGCCCTCTACGTGCCGTATCGCGGCCCGCAGGGCAGTTTCCCATACGTCTCGGTGACCGACGTGCTGCACGGCAAGGCCGACCCGGCGGTGCTGAAGGGCGCGGTGGTGCTGCTCGGCACCACCGCGGCGGGACTGATCGACTTCCGCAGCACGCCGGTGTCCAAGATCTTCCCGGGGGTGGAGGTTCACGCCAACATCATTTCCGGCCTGCTCGATGGCCGCATCAAGCAGAAGGCTCCTTACTACAGCGGCATCGAGGCGGTGCTGCTGCTGCTCGTCGCCGCCCTGATGGCGCTGCTGTATCCGCGCCTGGCGCCGCTGGCCGGCGGCCTGCTGGTGCTGGGCATCATCGCCGGCCTGACCGCGCTGGCCTTCATCGCCTGGGCCAGCAATTTCATCACGCCGCTGGGCATCCCGGTGGTATTCGTGCTGACCTTGTTCCTGGCGCAGATGCTGTACAGCTACTTCGGCGAGTCGCGCGGCAAGCGCGACCTGGTGAAGCGCTTCGGCGAATATGTGCCGCCGGAGATCGTCGCCGAGATGGCCGAAAATCCCGCCGCTTTTTCGATGGAGGCGCGCCGTCTGGACATGACCGTGCTGTTTTCCGACGTGCGCGGTTTCACCACCATCTCGGAGCGCTACCGCGACAATCCGCACGAACTGCGCGAGCTGATGGATGCCTTCTTGTCGCCGCTGACCGAGGTGATCTTTAGCCACCGCGGCACGGTGGATAAGTACATGGGTGACGCCATCATGGCGTTCTGGGGCGCCCCGCTCGACGACGCGGAGCACGCGCTGCACGGCCTGCAGGCGGCGATGAAGTTCAATGAGGTAGTGCGCGGACTGGACGCGGCCTTCGAGGCACGCGGCTGGCCAAAGCTGCACATCGGCATCGGCCTCAATACCGGCTCGATGAGCGTGGGTGACATGGGTTCGCGCGTGCGCAAGGCCTATACCGTGCTTGGCGACGCGGTAAATCTGGGATCGCGCCTTGAAGGTGCGACCAAGCGCTACGGCGTGGCGATCATCTGCGGCGACGCCACCCGCGCCGCGGTGCCGGACTGGGCTTTCCGCGAGCTCGACCTGGTCAAGGTGAAGGGCAAGAACGAGCCGGTTGCGATCTGGGAGCCGCTCGGCCCCAAGGATGCGCTCGACGCCGGCCTGAAGCAAGACCTGACCCGCCTGCGCCAGGCGCTGCGGGCGCTCCGTGCCCAGCGCTGGGACGAGGCGGAGCGCGAGTTCTTCGGCCTGTCGCGCTCGGGCCGGCCGCACCCGCTGTATGAGCTGTACCTGGGCCGGATTGCCGAGTACCGCTTGCATCCGCCGCCGGCGGATTGGGACGGCGCCGTGGCCTTCGACACCAAGTAAGCACCCCGCAAGCCGGCGCAACCTATATTTACAGGGGCTTGCCGCCGCTCCGGCGGCACTACAGCACCCGCGCGCCGTCATGTATGATCGGCGGCCAGAAGGTCGGTTCGGCAGCCGGCGGCCTGAGGTGGCGCTGCCGATGGTTCCGGGAATGATGAGGTGGCCGCCCACCGCTTTGAACGAATTCCTCCGCCTGCGGTCAACCGGCGAAGCGCCGCTTTTTGACGGCGCTTTAATACTTTTAGTTTCAGCACACCACACTGCATAACTGATCAAGGGGTCGAAGTAATGAAACAGTCCTCCAGCAGGGTCCTGAAGGCCCGTCTGCTGAGCCGTAACGCGGCGCTCGGCGTCGCCGCCACCGTCGCTGCGGCGGCCGTTGTCGCCGCCTGTGGCGGCAACCACCACGACCCCTGCCCGAACCTGTCGCCGGCCACAGCCGAGATCGGCCAGGTCGGCTACACCGTCGCCCAGCCCGACACGACCATCACCGGCAGCACCCTCGGCGGCCTGCAGGGCTCGGTCGCGGTCAACGGCAGCACCCTGTATGTGGCGGACACCAACCGCAACCGCATCCTCGGGTATTCCAGCATCCCGGCCAGCGTCAGCGTCGCCGCGACCTTTGTGCTGGGCCAGGACGGCTTTACCACCGGCACCCCGGGCACCGGCGCCGACGGCACCCTGCCGTACCGCCTCAGCAACCCCAGCCGCGTCTGGGTCGATCCGACCGGCTCCTACCTGGTTGTTGCCGATACCGGCAACAACCGCGTGCTGATCTGGAACCCGGTGCCGACCTCCAATGTCGCTCCCACGGTCGTCGTCGGCCAGCCGGATATCAACCATAACGACGCCAACTACGTTCCTGCCGGCACCGCCGGCGGCAACCTCCCGGCCGCCAACAATCTGAACAACCCGACCTCCGCGATCATTGCCAACGGCAAGCTGATCGTGGTGGACAAGGGCAACAACCGCGTGCTGATCTGGAAGACCGTTCCGGCCGCGGGCAGCTCGCTGCCGGCTTCCGACTTCGTGCTGGGCCAGAGCAGCCCGACCACCAACACCCCGAGCGGCGACGTGTTCAACAACGCCACCCAGGCCTACACCATCGGCATGCGTCAGCCGACCGATGCCTGGAGCGAGGGCGTGCAGCTGCTGATCACCGACACCAACAATCAGCGCGTGCTGGTGTACAACAACATCCCCAACACCAATAATCCGACGGCGGACAACGTCATCGGCCAGTCGAACATCGGCTCGATCGTGCAGACCCCGGGCACCGGCACCACCGGCCTCAACACCCCCTGGGGCGTGACCTCCGACGGCAACAACATCTTCGTCGCCGACAGTGGCAACAACCGCATCCTCGAGTACGTCAGTGCCTTCGGCCGCAACCAGCAGCCGGCGAACTACGTCTTCGGCCAGCAGGACTTCAACCACAACGCCGCCAACGATCCCGACCAGAACAATCAGGTCGGCGACCAGCGCAACAACCCGGCGACCATCGGCCCCACCCAGGGGACGCTGAACAACCCGCGCGGCGTCACCCTGACTTCCGGCGGCCAGCTGATCGTCAGCGACACCGCCAACAGCCGCGTGATGGTTTACACCGCCTCGGCCGGCGTCGACGGCACCGACACCGACCTCTGCAACTAAGCTTGCGCCGGCGGCCGGCACGGCCGCCCGCTGCAAGTGGTTTCGACCGACCGCGCCGGGCTTGCCCGGCGCGGTTTTTCTTTGGTCGGGAACAGCCGCTTCCCCTGTGCAGTCAAAGGGATGGAACCCCACGGCGGCCCTTGAACGGCGCCCTCGGCGGCCCCATTGAGCAGCCAATGCAATTCGCTACACTGTCCTCATGAGTGAGCGGGAACATGGCACCGGCACCGGCCTCGCCGTCGAGGAGGCAAAGCCGCGCCTGCAACAGCCGCCGTTGTACAAGGTCATCATGATCAACGACGACTTCACGCCGATGGAGTTTGTCGTGCAGGTGCTGCAGCTGTTCTTCCACCATGCCCGCGAGCAGGCGGTGCAGATCATGCTGCAGGTGCACCAGACCGGCCGCGGCGTGGCCGGCATGTTCCCGGCGGAGATCGCCGAGACCAAGGTGGCCCAGGTCAACAGCTACGCCCGCAAGAACCAGCACCCGCTGCTGACCGTGATGGAAAAGGCCT
Organism: uncultured Nevskia sp.; assembly: GCA_964458725.1. Classification (GTDB taxonomy): domain Bacteria; phylum Pseudomonadota; class Gammaproteobacteria; order Nevskiales; family Nevskiaceae; genus Nevskia. The sequence goes on from CAYWPB010000138.1 coordinate 7,249, forward strand.
AGGGCTTCGATCCTGCCCCGGGCAGCCGTGTCCGGGCGCCTTCGTCGGTCGCCCGTTCCCTTTCATCGCCCCGGGTCCGCAGTGGGGCGGTTCCCGCTGTCTTACTCCTATCCAGGCATTTCCGCCCGGGGCGCGGAATGGTGCGGGAATTGCAGGGAATAAGCATGGACGCAATAGGTAGCAAATGACTCTTGCGGGGAAGTTGCAAATGCCTGAACTTAGCCCCATAAAGGGTGCAGCAAAGTAGAGGAGCACACATGCTCAGCGATGAACTTCAAAAGGCGCTCGACGCAGCGTTCCTGGCCGCCCGCAGCGACGGCCACGAGCTGCTGACGGTGGAGCACCTGCTGCTGGCGCTGTTGTCGGATTCCAATGTCAGCGAGGTGCTGACCGCCAGCGGCGCCGACCTGGACAAGCTCGAGCAGGCGCTGCGCGACTACATCGCCCAGAACATCCATTCCAACAAGGAAGCGGCCGGCAACCAGGAAGTGCAGCCGACGCTGTCGTTCCAGCGCGTGCTGCAGCGCGCCATTTATCACGTCCAGGCCTCCGGCAAGAAGCGCGTCTCTACCCTCAACGTGCTGGTGGCGCTGTTCGCCGAAAAGGACACCCACGCCGTGTTCCTGCTCAACGAGCAGGGCGTGAGCCGTCTCGACATCGTCAACTACATTTCGCACGGCATCGCCAAGAACAGCCAGCCCGCCGCCCCCGAGACCTCCAGCGAGAGCGAGGAGAAGGAAGAGCCGGGCAAGCCCGGCGGCAAGACCGCGCTGGAGCAGTTCACCACCAACCTCAACGAGCGCGCCTTGCGCGGCCAGATCGATCCCCTGATCGGCCGCACCCTGGAGCTGGAGCGGGTGATGCAGACCCTGTGCCGGCGCCGCAAGAACAACCCGCTGCTGGTGGGCGAGGCCGGCGTCGGCAAGACTGCCATCGCCGAAGGCCTGGCCTGGCTGATCACCGAAGGCAAGGTGCCCGAGCTGCTGCGCAACGGCGTGGTCTACAGCCTCGACCTGGGCAGCCTGATCGCCGGCACCAAGTACCGCGGCGACTTCGAGAAGCGTTTCAAGGGCGTCATCACCGAGCTGACCCGCACCCCCGGCGCGATCCTGTTCATCGACGAGATCCACATGATCATCGGCGCCGGCGCCGCCAGCGGCGGCGTGATGGACGCCTCCAACCTGCTCAAGCCGATGCTCGCCAGCGGCGAGCTGCGCTGCATCGGCAGCACCACCTACCAGGAATACCGCGGCATCTTCGAGAAGGACCGCGCGCTGTCGCGTCGCTTCCAGAAGATCGACGTGCCGGAGCCCTCGGTCGAGGACACCATCAAGATCATCGAGGGCCTGCGCGAGCGCTTCGAAGAGCACCACCAGGTGCACTTCACCAGCGGCGCAATCCGCTCGGCGGTGGAGCTGTCGGCGCGCCACATCACCGACCGCCACCTGCCGGACAAGGCCATCGATGTCATCGACGAGGCCGCGGCGCGCCTGCGCCTGCTGCCCGAAACCAAGCGCCGCAAGACGGTGCAGGTGCGCGACATCGAGGAGACCGTCGCCAAGATCGCACGGATCCCGCCGAAGAGCGTGTCGAACAACGACCGCGACCGGCTGGCCAACCTCGAGCGCGATCTCAAGCTGGTGATCTTCGGCCAGGATGCGGCGATCGAAACCCTCTCGTCCTGCATCAAGCTGTCCCGTTCCGGCCTCGGCAACCCCGACCGGCCGATCGGCAACTTCCTGCTGGCCGGCCCCACCGGCGTCGGCAAGACCGAGGTCACCCGCCAGCTCGCCAACCAGCTCGGCATCGAGCTGATCCGCTTCGACATGTCCGAGTACATGGAGCGGCATACCGTGTCGCGCCTGATCGGCGCGCCGCCGGGCTACGTCGGCTTCGACCAGGGCGGCCTGCTGACCGACGC
>CAYWPB010000139.1:0-7303 GCA_964458725.1 uncultured Nevskia sp.
GGCTTCCGCGATGAGGCGGTCGATCTCGCGCTGCGGCTGCTCGATCAGCGCCGCCCATTGCCGCAGCGGCGCCGCCACCTCGGGCGGCAGGCCTCGGCTGAGGCTCTGTGCCAGGCGGCTGTTGCCTGCGGCGAGCGCCAGGCGCGCGCGCTGGTCGACCAGCGAGGCCGGCAGCAGCTTGTGCGCGCGCAGCCAGTCGAACGGCGGCTCGCACTCGGCCGGCAGGTCGCGCGGATTGAGCCATTGCTCGACGATCGCCGGCGCCAGGTCCTTGGTCTGCTCCAGGGCGATGCGCGCCTGCAGCAGGTCGCAGCGCAGCGCGGGGTCGGAAGTGCTGTCGCCGTACTGCGCGTAGAACAGGGTCCAGGACTTGCGCCGGGCCAGCTCCGGCAGCCAGGCGCGGCGCAGCGCGCGGCCCACCGGCTGGTCGCCATAGGGCTTGAGGAAGTCGACGATGCGCGCATCCACCGCCGCCGGATCGGGCGCCAGCCGCAGGTCGCGCTTCAGGCGCGCCGCCTGCAGGTAGGGATACAGCGGGTAGGCGCGCAGCGCGTCGCTGTCCGGCGCCGGAACATCGGGCAGCAGCGCGCTGGCCGGGCCATAGGCGGCGAGGAAGTCACGGCGGACGTCGGCGTAGGCATCGCTGCCGGGGTTGACCGGCCCCGCATCGGCGCACAGTGCCGCGGGCACGAGCAACAGGCTGGGCAGCAGGACGGAAAGGAACCTCATGGCGGAACCGGACTTGCTCTTCTTGGTCTAGCTTGGAGTGCCTGAGGGCGCGCGAGTTCGCGATCGCCCTGCCCGCTCCATTCTAAACCGCGCGCGGACCGCCGCCGCGCGCCGGCGCTTACCGCCCGGCGGCGCAGCCTGCGAACACCTGCTTCGGCGTCTCGCCCGCCGCGGTGTGCGCCGCGAATACCGTGTTGGCGCAGTAGGTGGCCAGCGGGAAATACTCGCCCATCAGCGCCGGCGCCTGCGCCGCCTGGCCGGTCGGCACGTTGAACGCCGACTGGGTGAAATGCGGCGAGGCCAGCATGTGGCGCAGGATCGGCGTGCCGATCTGCGCGGTGCCGTAGGTGAGCCAGTCGAAGCCGTGCGCCGGCACCGCATTCGGCGGGCGCTTGGCCGGCACCGAGATGACGATGTTGGAATAGCCCTCGGCGTCGATCGTGGCGGCGCTGTCCTCGATGCAGCTGTAGGTCTCCACCGTGACCCAGGCGTTCTCGCACACCGACCAGTGGCGCAGCTGCGGGTCGGAGCCGGCGCCCGGGCCGGTGGCGTAAGTCGGCGCCTTGAAGCGCATCAGCACCAGATCGCCCGGCTTCTGCGACAGCTGCGCGTAGATGTAGCGGTTATCGTGGTTGACCAGCACGTCGCTGGGATCGTCGCGCAGCAGGAACTGCAGCGCCGCCGGCACCGGTTGCGCCGGGATCGGCTGCGGCTGCTCGGGCTGGGCGTTGATCCAGTCCGACACCTGGGCGCGGACCACGCGGCGCGCGTTGCGCTGGCCGATGCCGGCGTCGCAGAGCAGCCCCTGGTCGAGCTTGGCCAGCGGCACGTCGCCCTGCGCGGTCTCCTTGTAGACCGCCGGCATCGGCACGCCGCCGTGGTCGATCACCGACACGCCCGGGAAGGCGTTGTAGATGCGGTAGATGAACACCGCCTGGCTGCCGAGGGAAAACTGGCTGGCATCGACATAGATGGTGTTGGCCGCCGGGCTCGCCGGCGCCTTGCCGTAGATCACGTGCACGGTGTAGCGGCCGCCCGGCTGGATCGCGGTGTCGATCGTGTTGATGCCGGTGTAGGGCGACTGGCTGCCGGGATCGGGCTGGACCTGGTAGTCCGGCAGGAAGCCGACGCCGGTGTTGGGGCCGTTGTAGAGCTGGTAGGAGAAATAGCGCGCCTTCGGATACTGCCCCTCGATGCGGAAGTGCGTGCCCACCGGAAACTGCGGCGACAGGAAGAACTGGTAATAGCCCGCCGCCAGCTCGATGTAGCCGTAGCGGATCGGATTCGGGTTGGCCGGCGTGGGCGTGCCGTTGGCCTGCCGCCAGTCGCAGGCCAGGTAGAGATTGCTGAGTGTGCTGAGCGGGTCGGCCAGACCGGCTTCCGGCAACGGTGCGCCGTCGACGCTGACCCGCCCCGCAGCGATATCGGTGTCGGCCAGTACCGGCAGGCTGCACACACCGAACAGCGCGACCGCGACAATACGGCGCATCTTGCGCATGAAATCTCCCCCGAGTCCATGTTGGGCGTACCGCACGGTCAACATAAGCCGAATCACCTGTCGCTTGCAAACGACAGGTGGATGACAGCTGTGTTAAGCGCCGAGTCCCGGCGCGTACCCCAGCAGCACCAGCAGGCCCTGCCCGCCGAACAGCAACGCGGCGCCGCGCCGCACCCAGACCAGCGGGATGCGGTCGCCGAGACGATGGCCGAACAGCACCGCCGGCGCGTTCGCCATCATCATGCCCAGGGTGGTGCCCAGCACCACCCATAGCAGCGCGCCGTAGCGCGCCGCCAGCAGCGCGGTGGCGATCTGCGTCTTGTCGCCCATCTCGGCGAGGAAGAACGACACCAGCACCAGCCAGAACAAGCCGTGCCGCGGCGCCGCCACTTCCTCTTCGTCGTCGAGCTGGTCCGGCTTCAGGGTCCAAGCCGCCACGGCCAGCAGCGACAGGCCCACGCCCCAGCGCAGCACCGCTGGCGTCAGCAGGCTGCGCAGCAGCTCGCCACCCAGCGCCGCGAGCAGGTGGTTGAGCACGGTGGCGGCGAGGATGCCGAGCAGGATGGTCCAGGGTCGGCGATAGCGGACCGCCAGCAGCAGCGCCAGCAGCTGCGTCTTGTCGCCGATCTCGCCGAGGCCGACGGTGGCGGTGGACACCAGGAAGGGATGCACGATGTTGGAGCCTCTCAGCCCGGCGACGTCTGACCGACGGCCGCGCACCAGCCCGGGCCTGCGCCGGCGCGCGTACCGTGGTCTCGCCAGGCCTGATGCCGGACGCGCCATGGCTGCCATATAACGGAAGCCAAGTCTGTTGACGCGTCCCCCGCTCGATTCGAGGAAAAGGCGGGCGGCTACTCCCCAAGGGAGCGTGCAGTTTAGCGGCTCAGGCGCCCCTGCGAAAGCGCGCCACGCCCATGGCCGGACGTCCAAGCAGCCATGAAAAAGCCTGCCGCCCGAAGGGCGGCAGGCTTTGATGCTGCGCGCTTCGGCTTACGACCAGTCGTCGCTGCCGCCGATATCTGCGCTGCCGCCGCCGTCGTCCCAGCTGCCGCTGTCGCTGACGCCGAAGTCGTTGCCGCCCATGTCGGCGTTCTGGTTTTGCGGCGGATCATCGCGGTAGGCCACGTCGCGCTCCCCAGGAATGACCGTACCGCGCTCGCCGTTGCCGTCGAGCAGACGGTGCGCCAGCTCTTCGCCCGCCACCACGCCGGCACCGACCGCCAGGCCGGTGCCGAGGCTGCCGAGCAGGCCGGAACCGCCGCCGGGAGGCGGATAACCACCGCCATAGTAGCCGCCGGGGCCGGGCGCGGGACCATTGTTGTAGCCGCCGTACACCGGCGGCGCTGCCTGGTAGCTGCGGCGGCGGAAGATCAGCCAGGCGATCCACACCACGAAACCGATGCCGATCACCGTCAGCCAGGGAAAGGCGGCATGGGCGCGGATCGGCGCGATGGCGTTGATCGGCGTCACCACCCGCGGCTGCTGCAGCTGCTGCGCGTAGAGCTGGCTGCGCAGCTCCTGCACCGCGTAGGGCTTGGCGAAGGGCAGGCCCGGCGCCAGCTTCTCGGCGCTCTGGAACTCGCTGCGTGCGGAAGCGAGGTCGCCACTGCGCGCATCGATCTCGGCGGCGACGTAATGCGCCTTGGCGCTGTCGGGATGATCCTTCAGCACCTGCGACATCATGTTGCGCGCCTGGTCGAGATGGCCGCTGTTGGCGGCCTCGTAGACCTGGTGGATGCCGGGATCGTCGGCCGGCGCGGCGGCGGCGCCGAAGCTGCTGCCGGCCGCGAACAGGAGAATCAGGAAAGTCTTGGAGAGGGTGTTGGCCATGGGGATTCCGTACTGGATACCTGGTCTACGCTTGGACAGCGCTACATCGGAAAGTGCTGCCAGCCGGGGCCATTTTCAAGCCCGGCCGGAAACCCGCCGCTGGTGCGGCTTGCAGCGGTTTGCGGCAGCTTACGCGGGCAAGATGAATGGCAACTGTCAGGCACCGGCGCGCAGCCGCTCCAGGCTGGCGCAGCCGTAGTGCAGGAAGGCCAGACCGATGTAGACCGGCGCCGCCAGGTTGAGCAGCGGCACCAGCTGCAGCAGCGCGCCGGCGCAGCCGAGCAGGAAGAAATTGCCGCCGAGGCGGCGCGACAGCACCGCGTACTCGTCGCGGTCGGCATGCTCGGCCAGCGCGTCGTAGCGGAACACGCGGTCGTTGAGCCAGCCGTTGAGCAGCACCGGCAGCACCAGCGCCGGCAGCGCGAAGAACCACAGCGGCAGGGTCAGCAACCACAGCACCAGGTAGACGACGGTGGCGAACAGCGCGTTCCAGACGCTGCCGGCGACGCTGCCGCCCTGGCGCCGCTGCAGCTGCGGATAGCTGCGCTGCGCCACGAACTCGACCATTACCGGCAGCGCGACGGTGGCGGTGATCAGCAGCGCCGTGGCCTGCACCAGTGGCGGGATCAGCAGCAGCAGGGTGATCAGCACGCTGAACTCGCTGAACCAGTGCAGCACCGCCTCGCCCAGCAGGCGCTGCAGGATCGGCACCGAGGCCAGGTGCTGCAGGCCGCCAACGAGGTCGTGCCAGAAGAACACGCCGAGCACGGCCCACAGCAGAAGCGAACCGAGCAGCGGCCACAGCACCAAGCCAAGCATGCGCCCGGTGAAGAAGTCGCGCGTCGCCCGCGCCAGTGCTTCAGCCATATTCAGCCTTCGGCAATCTGCGCTTCGGCGTCGCTCAGCAGGCGCACGCCGCGCAGGCCGCAGCCGAGGATGCCGTCGCGCAGCACGCGGATCGCCTGCTGGCGCGGCAGGCTGCGGCGCCAGACCAGGCCGATGCGGCGCGTCGGCGCCGGCGCGACGAACGGCACCGCGGGCAACGGGTGCGGCTCCGGCGGGCGGTTGTCGATGGAGCCGCGCGGCAGCACGGTGACACCGAGGCCGCTGCCGACCATGTAGCGGATCGTCTCCAGCGAGCTGCCGGTGTGCGGGCGCGGCCCGTCGCCCTCGGCGTCGACGCACTTGGGGCAGACCGCGATGACCTGGTCGCGGAAGCAATGGCCGGGGCCGAGCAGCAGCAGGTGCTCTTCCGCCAGCTTCTTCGCCGGCAGCGCCGACTCCTGCGCCCAGCGGTGTTCGCGCGGCAGCACCACCACGAATTCCTCGTCGTACAGCGGCCAGGCGGACAGGCCGTGCAAGTCCACCGGCAAGGCGACGATGGCCACGTCGAGCTCGTTGTCGCGCAGCTGCTCCAGCAGCACCGCGGTGAAGTTCTCCTCGATCACCAGCGGCATGCGCGGCGCTCCGTCGCGCAGCGCGGGCACCAGGTTCGGCAGCAGGTAGGGGCCGACGGTGTAGATCGCGCCCAGCCGCAGCGGGCCGACCAGCTCGTCCTTGCCCTCGCCGGCGATGTCCTCGACCCGCTTGGCCTCGGCCAGCACACGCTTGGCCTGCGCGATGATGCGCTCGCCTACGGGCGTAGGCCTGGCCTCACCGCGGATGCGCTCGAACAACGTCACCCCCAGCTCCTCCTCCAGCTTCTTCAGCGCCACCGACAAGGTCGGCTGCGACACGAAGGAACGCTCGGCGGCGCGCGAGAAGTGGCGCTCCTTGTCGAGGTTCACGAGGTAGCGGAGTTCGGTCAGGGTCATGGGGACTAACGTCTTATGCGGCCGTCACTATTTGTGGCTGAACACTACGTCGTTGACCAATGAGATGCCGTCGGGCGACCCACGTACCACCCACCAGAAAGATCACATGGCACACGATCTTATATGCCAGCAAGGCCGAGAAATAGGTTCCGTGGCCGTGCACTTCCCAATCAAGATCCGCCCAGAACAGGAATGGAAAAGCGAGCAAAACAGCGGCAGGCACCGCAAATCCTCGATAAATCCAAGCTAGCGGATAGACCAGCGGCAGCGCGGCAAGCGACTGGACGATGAAAACTTCAAGCAACAGTCCCGTCCACCGAATCGGCCGCATGAATTTCCACGGATAAAGGGCATCAAGCGTATCTGAAACCCAATTAACCCAGGTCAATATCCACCAGAACGCCGCTAGCAGCAACGCTGTGCGGCAGAGATTGATAAGGAAGCTTCGCATCGCACAATCGGTCAATCCAGCAAGTGACCGACCTGCGCCAGCGCTTCCCGCGCCCGCTCCAGGTCCGGCTCCTGCACCAGCACGTACTCGGTCTCGTAGCTGTTGACGGCGAAGATGCTGACGCCGGCCTCGGCCAATGGCCCGGCGACCGCGGCGAGCACGCCGGATTCGGAGAACGGAAATGGCCCGGCGACTTCCAGCGCGCGCCACACCGCGCCCTCGAACCCCTTCTCGGCTTCGCGCACCACGGTCAGCGACTCGGGACTGCGCACCACCGCGAACAGGCTGTCCTGCGACGAAGGCAGCGGCAGGGTCGCCGAACGCGGCAGGCGCGTGATCGCCAGCTTCCAGGGATGGGTCATCAGGCGCAGACGTCGGTGCAATGTCATACCCAGTCCCGCCTGATCAGGAAGTCGGTGTACAGCCGCGCCTCGGCGCTGCCGGGCTCGGGCCGGTGATCGTACCGCCATGCGGCCAGCGGCGGCATCGACATCAGGATCGACTCGATGCGGCCGCCGGACTGCAGCCCGAACAGGGTACCGCGATCCCACACCAGGTTGAACTCGACGTAGCGGCCGCGGCGGTAAAGCTGCCAGTCGCGCTCGCGCTGGCCATAGGGCTGGTCCTTGCGCTCCCGCACCAGCGGCAGGTAGGCCGGCAGGAAATGGTCGCCGACGCTGCGCATCAGACCGAAGCTCTGCTCGAAGCCGCCTTCGCGCCAGTCGTCGAAGAACAGGCCGCCAACGCCGCGCGGCTCCTGGCGGTGCTTGAGATGGAAGTAGTCGTCGCACCACTGCTTCAGGCGCGGGTATATCTCCGCGCCGAACGGCGCGCAGGCGTCGCGCGCGGTGGCGTGCCAGTGGCGCACATCGTCCTCGTAGCCGTAGTACGGCGTCAGATCGAAGCCGCCGCCGAACCACCACACCGGCTCCTGCCCCGGCGCCTCGGCCAGCAGAAAGCGCACGTTGCAGTGCGTGGTCG
>CAYWPB010000139.1:7313-9168 GCA_964458725.1 uncultured Nevskia sp.
CCGGCACCAGCCCAAATTGAGGGAGTTCCGGAACCTGAACCCGGCTATCGGCCAGGCTGAGGGGCAGGTTTCAGTACGGGGGCGTCGCATCGCGCAAGCGGGCGAGCCACAACGGCGACAAGCCGCGGGAGCGGATGCGGCGGCCGTCCAGCTCCGGCCGCTGCGCCGTGGCAGAGGGCGGCAGTTTCGCACCGCTGACGTCGGAGAAATTCACGCCGCCGCGCTCGAACACCGCGCCCTCGCTGAGAACGCGGCTTTCGCCGCCGCCGCCCTCGGGTCGCTGCCAGGCGTCGCGCTGGAATTTCGCGGTGCCGTCCAGCTGCTCCAGCTCGGCGCAGACGCGGTCCTGCAAGCCGCGCAGATAGGTTTCGACCGCGCCGATGTCGACGGTGCTCATCGGCGCAGGATAAGCCCGCTGATGACGTCGCGGATCACGGTGGGCTTGTCGAGGCCGCCGAGCGCGCCGGGCACCAGCGCGGCGATGCCGGCGCCGAGCTGGATGCGCACGGTGCTGGCGCTGCGCGCCGGCTCGTGCCCGGCGCGGTTGGCGCTGGTCGAGACGATGGGACCGCGGAAGGCCAGGCACAGCTCGCGCACCACCGGGTGGGCGCTGACGCGGATCGCCACGGTGTCGCGGTCGCCGCTGACCACCATCGGCGTGAGGTCGGAAGCCGGGAAGATCCAGGTGGCCGGACCCGGCCAGGTGGCAAAGGCGCGCTTCTGCGCCGTGCGCGAAGGCAGCTGGACGTAGGGTTCGAGCTGCTCGAACTCCGCCGCGACCAGGATCAGGCCCTTGCTCCAGTGGCGCCGCTTGAGCGCCAGCAGCCGCTCCACCGCCGCCTCGTTGCGCGGATCGCAGCCCAGGCCCCACACACCTTCGGTCGGATAGGCGATGACCCCGCCGGCGCGCAGCGCGGCGCAGGCGGCGCGCAACTGCGTCGTCGAAGCCATAACCGGTCCTTAAGCTTTTTTCTTCGCCGCGGCTTTCTTGGCCGGAGCTTTCTTCGCGGCGGTCTTTTTCGCGGCAGCTTTCTTGGCCGGCGCCTTCTTGGCGGCGGCCTTGGTCTCGCCCTCGCCTTCGGCGGGCGCGGCCTTCTTCGCCGCAGTCTTCTTGCCGCCCTTTTTCTTGCCGGCCTTGGCGATCTCCGCCTCGGCCAGGAAGGCCTCGCACTCGAACACCGACAGCGAAGCCGGATCGCGGGTGCGCGGGATCGGCGCGCGGCGCCTGCCGTCGGTGATGTAGGGCCCGAAGCGGCCCTTGACGATACGGATGCCGGTGTTGTCGAAGATACGGATCGTGGCCGCTTCCAGCGCCGCCTGCTTGGCTTCGATCAGCTCGATCACCCGCGGCAGCTCGACGGTGTAGGGGTCGTCGTCCTTCTTCAGCGAAACGAACAGGTCGCCATAGCGCGCATAGGGGCCGAAGCGGCCAATGTTGGTCTCCACTTCCTCGCCGGTCGGCAAATGGCCGAGCTTGCGTGGCAGCTTGAACAACTCCAGCGCCTGCTCCAGGGTGATGGTATCGATGCGCTGGGTGCCGCGCAGCGAGGCGAAGCGCGGCTTGTCGACGTCCTCCTTGGTACCGATCTGCACGAACGGCCCGAAGCGACCGAGGCGCGCGCTGACCGGCTTGCCGCTGACCGGATCGATGCCGATCTGCCGCGCCTCCGACACCTCCGAGCGCGACAGCTCCATCTTGGAGTCGACGGTGGGCTTGAACTCGCCCCAGAAGCGGGCCAGCAGCGGCACCCATTCCTCCTCGCCGCGCGAGATCGCGTCCAGCTCGTCCTCCAGCTTGGCCGTGAACTCGTAGTCGACGTAGCGGGTAAAGTGCTCGGTGAGGAAGCGGTTGACG
>CAYWPB010000140.1:0-9163 GCA_964458725.1 uncultured Nevskia sp.
GATGGAGCCGAGAATCTCCGGGGGCAGCAGCGAGAAGTTGAAGCCGCGGTTGGGCAGATCGCCATAGCGCCACAGGGCCTGCGCCAGGGGGTGACCGTCGATGAAGCTGAGATTCAAGCTGGGGTCGAGTCCATCGATCGATACGCGCTGGTCGGCGCCGAACAGGTGGTCGAGAGTCACGCCCGGGATCTGCGCGAGGGCTTCGGCGGTGTTGGTGGCCGGCAGCTTGCCGATGTCCTCGGCGGTGATCACCTCGGTGATGGCGTCGTTGTCGCGCTTGCGATCAAGCGACTTGCGCAGGCTGGCGCGAATGCCGGTGACGGTCACGCCCTGGAGCTGCGTGTCGCTGGTGGTGGAACCGCTGTCCTGCACCGGCTTGTTGTCCTGGGCATGGGCCCCGGCAGATATGCTGAAGCAGGCGGCGATGCCGGCGATCAGCGCTTTCTTACGGTATTGCATGTCGTGTCGCTCCCCTCATGGCTGTGGCTGCTACGGCTCTCGAATCACCCTTCTGTGCAATTACCCCATTACTGCAATCAACGTTCGCCGGCGCGTTCCCTCGCGCCGGCGCAATCCGCATTCCCGCCCAGGTACCAGCCGGCGGCTCCAATCACGCCGATCTGGCCGTGGTCGATCAGCCGCACCGGCACGCGCTCCAGCACCGGCCGCATCTGCCCCTTGTCGAGGAAGCGCGCCTTGAAGCTGCTGTGCAAGAGGAACGACTGGATCTGCGGCAGAATGCCGCCGGCTAGGTAGACACCGGCCTGGGCGCGGTACTGCAGCACGAAGTCGCCGACCACGCCGCCGAGCAGGCCGCAGAACACCTCCAGCGACTCGCGCGCCAGGTCGTCGCGGCCGTTGACGGCGGCGTCGCTGATCGCCGCCGGCGCCCGCAGCACCGGCGTGGCGCCGCGCAGCGCGCACAGCGCGCCGTAGAGATTGACCAGGCCCGGCCCGGACAGCAGCTGCTCCACCGGCACGTGGCTGGCGCTGCGCCGCAGCAGCCGCAGGATCTCGATTTCCAGATCGGTGGCGGGAGCGAAGCCGGTCTGCCCGGCCTCGGTGGCGAGTACCACGGTGCAACCCGGCGCGGGAATGCGCACCGCCGCGCCGAGTCCGGTGCCGGGGCCGACCACCAGTACCGGGCCGGCGGCGGGCGCTTCAGCCGGGCCGCTGAGCAGCACGGTGCCGGAGCGGTCGATGCCCGGCACGCCGTAAGCCACCGCCTCGAAGTCGTTGACCAGACCCAGGCGGCGCAGGCCGAGCGCGGCGCGCATCTCGTCGATCGACACCGGCCAGGGCAGGTTGCTGTTGATCAGGCGGCCGTTGACGGCGTAGCCGGCGCAGGCCAGTGCCACCTCGTCGATGCGGCCGCCGGCGCTGTCGAGGAAGTCGCGCAGGATCGCGGCGAGGCTGGGGTATTCGGCGCAGGCGTACTTGCGGAACTGCTCGACCTTCAGCGGCTCGCCGCGCGGCGCGCTGACCACTGCGAGGCGCGCGTGGGTGCCGCCGACATCGGCGGCGACGAAGCGGCGCACGCCCTGCGGCGCGGCGCCGGTTCCGATCTGGCTGGCGGTGTGGCTCAAGCCTGCAGTCTCCTCCATATACCCCGGCCTGTGATCGGTCCGGTGGCTAGGTGGCTGGAGTCTGGACTTGCAATGACAACGTTGTCAATAGTGAGACTCGAAAGCCCCAAAAAGCCGTACCGGGCACGCTCTTCCCGCCGCTGACGCGGCTGGCTACGAGTTTCCGCAAATGATTTTCCGGCGATCAATAACTTACAGAGAAATCCTCCAGTTCCCCATGATGGTAAGGAGAAAATCGCGAAGAGACGGGGTCGGAAGGTATGCTGGCCCCGCTGCCTTCCGGCCGTCGCAGCAGCTCCGAGTGAGGCGCAAGACTGCGATGACAACGTTGCTCTTCAGACCCACCGCCAACATAATCGGTTTGCCCCGCACGCACGGGCAGCACATCATCGAGAGGGAGGAGACCCCGCATGAATGCAGCGCCGCTGGCCACACCGCAGGAACGCACACCGCTGGCGCCGATCATCGTCATCGGCGCGCTGTTCTTCATCTTCGGCTTCGTCACCTGGCTCAACGGTCCGCTGATCACCTTCGTCAAGCTGGCCTTCGATCTCGACACCGACGCGCGCGCCTTCCTGGTGACGACGGCGTTCTACCTGTCGTACTTCTTCCTGGCCCTGCCCTCCTCCTGGATCCTCGAGCGCACCGGCATGAAGAAGGGCATGGCCCTGGGCCTGCTGGTGATGGCCGCGGGCGCCCTGGTCTTCGGCAGCTGCGCCACGGCGCGCTGGTATCCGGGTGCGCTGGGTGGGCTGTTCGTGATGGGTTCGGGCCTGTCGCTGCTGCAGTGCGCCTCCAATCCCTACATCAGCGTGCTCGGCCCGATCGAGAGCGCGGCGCAGCGCATCAGCCTGATGGGCATTTGCAACAAGGTCGCCGGCATCATCGCGCCGCTGGCCATCGGCTCTACCGTACTGAATGGTATCGATGCGATCGAGAAGCAGGCGCGGGAGCTGGCGCCCGGCCCACAGCGCGAGGCCCTGCTCAACGCGTTCGCCGCCAAGGTGCACCTGCCGTACATGCTGATGGCCGGCATCCTGGCGCTACTGGCAGTGTGGATCCTGCGCTCGCCATTGCCGGAGATCAGCGCAGCCAAGGCCAATACCCAGCCGCGCGTGCCGGGACGCGGTGAGCGCACCAGCATCTTCCAGTTCCCGCACCTGTGGCTGGGCGTGCTGTGTCTGTTCCTCTATGTCGGCGTGGAGGTGATGGCGGGCGACGCGATCGGCGCCTACGGCCGCGGCTTCGACCTGCCGGTGGGCCAGACCAAGTACTTCACCACGCTGACCATGAGCGCGATGCTGGTCGGCTACCTCGCCGGCATGGTGGCGATCCCGCGCTTCATCACCCAGTCGCAGGGCCTGAGCATCTCGGCGGTGCTGGGCGTGATCTTCACCATCGCCGCCTGGCTCACCAGCGGCTACGTCTCGGTGGGCTTCGTCGCCGCACTGGGCCTGGCCAACGCCCTGATGTGGCCAGTGATCTTCCCGCTGGCGATCGAAGGCCTGGGGCGCTTCACCGAGCGCGGCTCGGCCCTGCTGGTGATGGGCATCGCCGGCGGCGCCATCATCCCGCGCCTGTTCGCGACCTTGAAGGAGCAGTTTCCGTTCCAGACCGTGTTCTTGGCGATCATGGCTCCCTGCTACCTGTACATCCTCTACTACTCGCTGCGCGGCCATCGCGCCGGGCAGGGCTAAAAGAGGGCGCAAACCCGCGAATCGGCAGGTAAATCCGCATATACTGGAGCCGGTTTGTCAGCGATCCCGGGCCAACCCGGCGGGCGCGGCACGACGCTCACGGGATTCGCACCCAGCACGGAACAGATGGCCAAAAGCACGATCCGCGATGTAGCCAAGCGCGCCAAGGTGTCGCTGAAATCGGTGTCGCGCGTCATCAACCACGAACCGGCGGTGCGCGAGGAGACGCGCAAGCGCGTGCTCGCCGCCATCGCCGAGCTGAACTACCACCCGGACCTGTCGGCGCGCAGCCTGCGCAGCGCCCGCTCGTACGCCATTGGCCTGGTCTACGACAACCCCAACCCCTACTACGTCATCAGCGTGCAGAACGGCGTGCTCTCGGCCTGCCGCGAGCGCTGGTTCGGCTTGCAGATCCATCCCTGCGACTCCTCCTCGCCGCGCCTGGCCGAGGAACTGGTCGACCTGGTGCGGCGCTCGCGCCTGGCTGGCCTGGTGGTTGCGCCGCCGATGTCCGAGCGCGGCGAGATCCTCGACCAGCTCGCCGCCGCCGGCGTGCCCTTCGTGCGCATCATCTCGGCCGCCGAGGACCCCAAGGACGAGTTTCCCTGCGTCTACGTCGACGACCGCGACGCCGCTTACGACATCACCGAGCACCTGATCCAGCTCGGCCACCTGCGGATCGGCTTCCTCTGGGGCGGCAAGTCGCACCGTTCCAGCTGGGAGCGCTACAAGGGTTATGAGGAAGCGCTGAAGGATTACGGCATCGCGCTGGACAGGGAACTGATCGTCGAGGGCGACTACTCCTTCGACGATGGCTTCCGCGGCGGGCGCAAGCTGCTGGCGACCGAGGCGCCGCCCACCGCGATCTTCGGCTCCAACGACGAGATCGCCGCCGGCGTGATCGCCGCCGCCAAATCGAGCGGGCTGGACGTGCCGTTTGATTTATCCGTGGCCGGCTTCGAGGACAGCCCCTTCTCCAAACATTCCTGGCCGGCGCTGACCACCGCCAAGCAGGCCACCGAGGAGATCGCCCGCGCCGCGGCACTGCGCCTGATCGGCGGCCTGGCGGCAAAGGAAGGCGAGGACCAGCCGCGCCAGGAACCGAACCAGGGCTTCAGCCCGCAGCTGGTGGTGCGCGGCTCGACCGCGCCGTTGCGCCAGCGGCCCGCCAAAACGCCGCCGAGCCCGCCGGCCACGGAGGCCAGGCCTGCACCAGGGCGCCGCGCGCGCAGCTCGCGCAGCTAGCTAAATTCGGCAGGCAGTTCGGCTGGGTTGAGCTTGCAAACCCCAAGGCCCTCACTCCGGAAGCGTTCGCGTACCCACATACAACGACGAACGGTGCCCGGCATCCGACAGGAACGTGGTGATCCCGCCGGCAGCGTCGACGAGCAGCGACGTGGTGGGCAGCGAATGGGGGAAGTCCCCGGTTTGCAGGCCGACGCGCAGTCGATGGCCGGGTTGGAGCGTGGCATAAGTCGGGTAGATCTCGACCTGCAGCTCATAGGGTTGGCCACTTGCAAGCTTCGACACGGAATCGGCCGTGAACGGATGCCAGGGCACAATGATGCTGTCTCCTCCGTAAACCGAACAGTCCACGACGCGTGCGGTGGGGCAAGCAGAGGTGTTGAGCGCGCGCAGGGATGCCGTGAGGGATCCATACGACAACTGCACCGCGCTGCCGTCCGCTGCCACGTCGCTGACGATGGCGACGACGTTGGTATCCGGGCGGCTGGACATGATCCAGGCGGTCAGATTCATCGGGCCGGCAAGCGTGTAAGGAGCGGTGAAGGGCTGCGAAGTGAACGTGGCGGCGGTCTTGTCGTTGATGCTGCTGTTGGTGCTGCAAATCGTGTCGGGTACCTCGCCGAAGAGATACTGGATCGGATTGCGCGAACAGATTCCGGTAAATGGATCCCACAGCATCGACACCGAGACGTCCTTGGCCGCAGCGGCGTCCAGCGTCAGCGAATCGTCCGCGATCAGCCCGCCCCCCGAATTTGCTGGAGTGCCGTTGAAGTACCAGCGCGCATAACTCGTTCCCGAGGCCGGGCTGGCAGTTTCCGGCACGAAGCGCTGCGTGCCCTGATAGTAGATTTCCAGCGTGGGGAAATTCTCGATGTTGTTCTGCACTCCGTCGGCCCAGCGCTTGAACCAGGCCGTGGCCAGCTCGTTCTCCGAAGGGATCAGGGTGCCCTGCGTGTCGTAAACGCCGGGCACCCCGTCCTGGCTCAGGAATTTCTGAACCGTCTCATGGTAGCCCGGGCTCATGATCAGCTTCTTCTGCGTCACCGGCAGCGGCAGCGCGCCGTACAGGAGCGGTTCGGTGCGCGCGAAAATGTCGTACTCGCCGCCGAGTATCATGACCGGCACTTTGATATTGCCGAGATTGGTGACCGGCGAGCGGACGCTGTAGAACGGCCCGTCGTAAACCGACACCGGCGCCAAGCCGTTTGGCAGCAACAGTGCATCGTCGCCAAGCAGCAGCGCCAGGTTTGCCGGCGTGTCGTAGGTCAGCAGGTTGACCAGGTGCTGCGAGGTCGCGTTGAGCTCGACCGGCGGATCGGCTTGCAGGGATTGCAGCGGCTCGTACAGGCTCTGGCCCTGCACCAGCCCCAGGGACCAGATGCTGAGGAACTCGAAATCAGGCAACCCGCCCGAGCTCAGGATGTCGCGATAGGCGTCAGCCATCGGCACGCGGCCATACACGGCCTTGACCAGGCCCTGAGTCGCCGGAAGCTCCGCCGTCAGCAGGCCGGCGATGGCGCCGTAGCTTTCCCCGGCCATCACGATCCTGCCGTTGGCGAACGGCAGGCTGGCGATCTGCCGCACGACTTCGCCGTAGTCCTGCTGTTCGCGCGGAGAAAAGATCTGCCACAGACCCTCGCTGGCGCCTGTGCCGCGTACGTCCACCACCACCAGGGCCAGCCCATGCTCCGGGTAGTACAGATGGGTCAGGTTCGCGATCGGGGTTTCCTTGCCGTAAGGGGTGAACGTCGCCACCGTAGTGCAGGGGCAGCCATTGGCGGGAACGTATTGGTCGCCCATCAGGACGGTGCCGTCGTCCATTTGAAACCGGATGTCCTTGGTCAGCACATAGTCGGTGGCCGGGCTGACCAGCGGGCTGATGCCCTGCCCACCGCCATTGTCCGGGTTCGAGTTCGGGCTTGAGCTCGAACCGGAGCAACCGGCAATCGCAACGAAAACAACTGCCGCCAGGGGCCACATCAAATTGCGCGGAATCACGGACACGACGTCGCCTCCAGTAATTAATGTAAAAAACATTACATGTAATTTATGTTACATTAATCACGGAGTCAACTCGCAGTTCTATCGCTTAGCTCTGTCCGAATCCAAGCCAGGAGAGACCGGTGGCAAGAAAGCCCGATGAAGCCAAGCGCCAGCAATTGGTGAAGGCGCTGGTCCGGCACGTGCTCTCACACGGCCTGCAGGACACGACCTTGCAGGCCCTGGCCGAGGCGACCGGCACTTCGCCGCGCATGCTGATCCACTATTTCGGCTCCGCCGAACGCATGCGGGCGGAGGTGATCCGGGAAACCGGCGGGTCGCTTCTCACCCTGATGCAGGCAATGCCACCGGACGAGCTGAAGAAGCCGGAACGATTCGTCAGGGCGCTTTGGGCGGTGCTGATCTCGCCGCAGTATCAGCGTGCGACGCGCATGTTTTTCGAACTCTACGGGATGGCGCTACAGGATCCCGAACGTTATAACGATTTCGCCCGCAGATCGGTGAACGACTACATGGAGCCCCTGGAGAGACTCGCGGAAAGCTGGGGCGTGCCGAAGGCGAATCGCGCAAGCGTCGCCACCATGATCCTGGGGCTCGGACGAGCGTTTTCGGCGGATTTTCTTGCCACCAGAGACCGGAAAAGGGTTTCGGACACCGTCGCCTGGGCCGCCGACCTGCTGGCGCGCGAGATCAAAGCCATGACATTGCCCAGCAGCGCATAGGCCCACCGGCTTAGTCCTTCTCTCATTGCGAACGCCGGGGCCTCACGCTTCGAGCCCCCCGACGCAACGATCAGCCGCGCCCACGCAAGCCGCAAGCCTGCCGCGCCAGCTGCGCGATCGCCGGCCAGTCGTTCGCCGCGACGCTCGAAGCAGGCGTAAGCCAGGAACCGCCGACGCAGGGCACGTTGCCCAGCGCCAGATAGGACGCGGCATTTTCCGGCGAGATGCCGCCGGTGGCGCAGAAACGCGCGGCCGGCAAGGGGCCCGCCAAGGAGCGGAGCATCGCCACCCCGCCTGCTGCCTGCGCGGGGAAGAACTTGAGGTGGCGGTAGCCCTGCTCCAGCAACAGCATGACTTCCGAAGCGGTGGCAGCTGCCGGCAGCCACGGCAGCGCGCTGTCCGCCGCCGCTGCGAGCAGCTGTGGAGTGCTGCCGGGCGAAACGGCGAAACGCGCTCCCGCCCGTTCCGAAGCCGCCAGATCCTGCGGCATCAGCACCGTGCCCGAGCCCACCGCGGCCTGCGGCAGCTCCCGGGCGATGGCGCGGATCGCATCCAGCGCCGCCGGCGTGCGCAGGGTGATCTCGATGCCCTGCACGCCGCCTTCCAGCAGCGCGCGCGCCAGCGGCACGGCGTGCCTCGCCTCGTCGATGACCACGACGGCGATCACCGGTGCCAGTGAGAACAAGCGCGCCAGCTCGTCCTGCTTCTGCTGCATTCCTGAGCTCACATCTCTTCTCCCACCTTGGGGAACATGCCGGCGCCGTGCTCGGCGCCTTCGGCGGCCTGACGGAACAGGCTGAACAGCTCGCGGCCGAGGCCGTGGCGATGCGGGCCCAGCTCATGCAATGCTGGCGGGCGCGCGTCCCATTCGGCTTTCGCCACCAGGGCGTTGAGGGTGCCGGCAGTGGCGTCGATGCGGATCAGGTCGCCGTCGCGCAAGCGCGCGATCGGGCCGCCGACGCTGGCCTCCGGCGTGAGGTGGATCGCGGCGGGGATGCGGCCGGAGGCGCCGGACATGCGGCCGTCGGTAAGCAGGGCGACGCGGTGGCCGCGGTCCTGCAGCACGCCGAGGATCGGCGTGAGCTGGTGCAGTTCCGGCATGCCGTTGGCGCGCGGCCCCTGGAAGCGCACCACCGCGACGAAATCGCGCTCGAGCTCGCCGCGCTCGAAGGCCTGCTTGAGCTGATCCTGCTCGGTGAAGACCCGCGCCGGCGCCTCGATCAGCAGCCGGTCCGGCGGCACCGCCGAGACCTTGATCGCGGCGCGGCCGAGGTTGCCGTCGAGCACGCACAGGCCGCCATCGGCGCGGAACGGCTCGCGGGTGCCGCGCAGGATGGCGCGGTCGCCGCTCTCGGTCGGCGCGGCGATCCAGTGCAGTGCACCCTGCCCGTCCAGCGCCGCATGTTGGCGATAGGCTTGCAGGCCGGCACCGCTGATGGTGCGCACGTCGCCGTGGAGCAGGCCGGCGTCGAGCAGCTCGCCGATCAGGAACGGCATGCCGCCGGCGGCGTGGAACTGGTTCACGTCGGCCGAGCCGTTCGGATAGACCCGCGCCAGCAGCGGCACGGCGTGCGCCAGGTCGGAGAAGTCGTCGAGGCGCAGCTCGATGCCGGCGGCGCGGGCGATGGCGACCAGGTGCAGCAGGTGGTTGGTGGAACCGCCGGTGGCGTGCAGGCCAACCACGCCGTTGACGATGGCGCGCTCGTCGATCACCCGCCCTAGCGGCGTGTACTCCTTCCCCAGGTCGGTGATCGCTGCGGCGCGCTGCACCGCGGCCACGGTCAGCGCCTCGCGCAGCGGCGTGTTGGGGTTGACGAAGCTGGCGCCGGGCAGGTGCAGCCCCATGATCTCCATCAGCATCTGGTTGGAGTTGGCGGTGCCGTAGAAAGTGCAGGTGCCGGGTGCGTGGTAG
>CAYWPB010000141.1:0-9133 GCA_964458725.1 uncultured Nevskia sp.
CGGTCCGCCCGTTCGGCCGGCGCAAGCAGGCCGCGGAAACGGCGATCGCCGAGCTCGACGCGGCGGCCGCCTACGGCTACGCCGAAGTCACGACCGCCGCCACCTACGAGATCGGCGCGGTCTATCGCGACTTCGGCCGCGCGCTGCTGGACTCGCCGGCTCCGGCACGGCTGCAGGGCGAGGCGCTGGAGCAGTACCGGCTGTTGCTGGAGGAGCAGGCCGATCCGTTCGAGCAGAGGGCGATCGAGGCGCTGCGCGCCGACCTCGAGCGCGTCGGCGATGGCCTGTGGAACGACTGGGTCCGGCAGAGCGCGACCCAGCTGGCGGAGCTGGCGCCATCGCAATACGGCAAGCACGAACAAACCGGGAGCAGCTATGACGCGCTGCGTTGAAGGTCTGCGCTTCATGCTGCCGGCGGCACTGCTGCTCGCCGCCTGCAGCGGTCCGGCACCGCGCCAGCAGCCGCTGCGGTCCGCCGTCGCGCCGGTGGCCGCGCCGCGGGTCCAGGCGGCCGTCGATCCGGCCAAGGGCGATCCGCAGCAGCGGTTTCAGCAGGCGCTGCAGCTGATGAAACAGCACCAGCCGCAGGAGGCCGAGGCCGCCTTCGAGCGGCTGGCACAGGATTTCCCGCAGTATGCCGGCCCGCTGGCCGACCTCGGCGTGCTGCAGGCCCAGGCCCGCCGCTATGACCAGGCCATCGCCAGCTTCAACGCGGCCGTCGCCGCCGACGACCGCAATGCCTTCGCCTGGGGCTGGCTCGGCGTCCTCTACCGCGAGCGCGGCGACTATGCGCGGGCCGAGCAGGCCTATCGCAAGACGCTGGCGCTCAGGCCGGACGATGCCGCGGCGCACCTCAACCTGGGCATTCTCTACGAGCTCTACCTCCATCGCCCCGCCGAAGCACTGGCGCAGTACCGCGAGTACCGGCGCAGTGCCGGCGACCAGCTGGTGGTGGAGGTATGGATCCGCGAGTTGGAAGCACGCGATCCGATGGCCGGCGTGGTCGCCGTGAACGGAGCGACGCGATGAAGCGCCGTACTGCGGTGGCGCTGCTGGCCCTGCTGCCGGCCGCGGCGCTGGCGGCAGGGCCGCGCCCAGACGGGACTCCGGCTGTCGACACGGGCAAGACCGCCGCAGCCGGCACCACCCTGATGGTCGGCGGCGAATCCGACGTCGGCCTGTATCTCACGCCATGGCAGGAAGAGCACGCCGACAGCATCGATCCGCCGCCCGGCCTGTACCGGCCGCCGGCGCAGCCGCTCGATCCGCGCGGCTTTGCCCGCCGCGAGCGCGACCACGCCACCGTCGAAGCCTGGCGGCGGCAGCAGCTGGAGAACTTCCGGTGAGTGCGGCCCTGCCGCACGGCGGCATCGGCACGAGCAAGGCACCAGGGCTGGTCTTTGCCCCCACAGCCTCTGGTTATTTCGCTGCGGCGCGGTTAGTCCACCGCGCCGCAGCGGTCTTTTCGCCGCTGCGTTACCCGCCCCTGCTCACTGCAGGGCGACGTATTTCAGCGTGTGGATTTCCGGGATCGCGACCGGCGCACGCACCAATTCGGTGAGCATCGTCGCTTTCACCACGCCGCCATCCGAAGCGGTGCGCACATAGACCTCCTGTCCCGCCGCGAGGGTGAAGCTGGCGCCGCTGTGCTCGCCCATGCCGCAGTACACCTGGTAGTCGCCCGGCTCACGATCGACGAAGAAGAACGCGCCGGGGTTGGACCTGCCCACCACCTTGTCGTTGAGCACGACGTCCGGCGTGATCAGGTTGCCCAGCCAGGCGGTCTCCCGATAGAAGTAGATGCGGCCCTTGTCCGCCGCCTGGGGCGGCATCAGCGCCTGCATCTCGCTGTAGCTGAGATTGGAGGCGCAGGCGTCCAGCAGAAACGCGGCGGCGAGGACGATGAGGCGTACGGTGCGCGGCATGGCAGCTCCCGGGCGTGGGTATTGGTACGCCGGATACGAGCATTTACCGTGCCACGTTCCCGAAATGGAGGATCGCGGATTGGCGATTCAGACCGTCAAAAGCAGTCGCCGCCAATGACTGTTTTCAGCATGTGCGCCTATGTCCTCGATGGCAAGCTGCGACCGCCCGCCGCTTTCGCCGCTTGCGCGCTCCAACGACGGCGAAGGCGACCAGCAGGCACGGATCGAAACTGCCGCCGCTTCCGTCTGCGCCGTTGTTGCCCCCGGTCGAGCCGGCGGGGAGGGACTGCAGAGTGACGGACTTCGTATGGCCATATGCTGCCGTGTTGCCGGCAAGGCCGACCATGTCGTCGAGCGGCGTGGTCTGCCCGAGGTCGACGCTGAAGGTGGCTTGTCCGGCCAGGCCGGTGTGGCAGGACGCGGGCACGGTCATCGTCAAAACGCCGCTGCCCTGAACGGTGAAGCCGTTGCAGCTGACGCTCCGCAGATTGAGGAATCCCGGCGCGACCGGGCTGAGCTGGCCGTGCCAGCCCCAGATCGAGAAGGCCGGATCGACGGTGCGATAGTTGAAAGACGCCGGTGGCGGTGCCGGGTCGCCGCCGCCGTCCCAGTGGCGCAGCCTGGCGTAGAGGCCGTCGAGGATGTCACGGTAGTAGGGCCACCACTGGGTGTGGGTGCCGGGGTGGACGTGGAACACCTCGTCGACCTGCTCGATGTCGAACACCGCGGTGAGTGGAATGCCCTCGATGATGGCGAGGGCCTCGCCGCTGGCGCCACCAATAGCGGTGCCGGGCGGCGAGTTTGGCCAGGGAATGGCGTCGTTGATCGAGCGATAGATGTACAGCGGCTGCGGTTCCGTGCCGACGGCGAGCGCATTGGTGGTCAGCTCGTCGGGGGCATGCCCGAGGTAGGCGGCATGGTCCGCGACCGGATCGCCGTAGGCGTAGACGGCGTAGGCGTACGCGGTATTGAGCGGCACCGGGCTGGCGTACAGGGCTGGAGTCAGCGGGCCGAGGATCCCCGGCAGCAGCGACGGCAGCTCGACGTACGGCAGATTGACCGGCAGCGCCAGGGACAGGACAGCGAGCAGGTCGGTGGTGATGGGCGGCACGCCGACCAGCAGCGGATCGCCCACCATGGAGGCGGCGGCGAAGCCCGAGAACAGGTCGGGATGGCGCAAGGCCAGGTCGGTCACGCCATAGCCGCCGAGCGATTCGCCGTATCCGGCTCGCCACTCGCGTCCGGTGCCCACTGGGAAGTACTGCTCGACGTAGGGGATGATCTCGTTGAGCACATGGCTCTCGAAGCGCGGCGCCGGTGTGGCATAGCTGGCCTGGTCGCCGCCCGCGGCATAGCGCGGGTTCCAGTCGACCCAGCCGCCATCTGCGCCCGGGAACGGGCCATAGCCACCCGGCAGGGTGACGTCCTGCGGCGCGATCAGGATGGCGTCGATCGGCGCTGCCGGCATCCAGCTGCTCGCGTCGCTGTAGTTCCAGGGGTCGTTGTTGACCTCGGGATCGGCCTTCGGCTGGTTGGCGAGCGCAAAGACCAGCATGGTCGGCGCCGAAGCGGTGCCCAGCATGCTGGCGTAGTTCTGGGTGCCGCCATGAAAGATGTAGATCACGGGGCAGCGGCGGTGCCGCGATGGATCGCAGCCCTCAGGGATGTAGTAGCTGAAGGCGGTCACCGCGCCAAGCGCCGCGCTAAGCAGCTGCTGGCAGGCGACGCGGCCGACCGTGAGCGTGGGGGCGCCGCTTCCCGCCGGAGCACAGGATGAGAAATCGGCGTACGGGGGCAGTGCAGCCGCCTGGGCGCGCGGCAGCGCCAATGCCAGCAACACCGCGGCTGCAGCAAGCCATCTTGTTTCCACGCTCTCCTCCGAACCGCGCTGGTCGTTTTGGGTGAAGCGAATCAGGCCGGCGGCGCCTCCAGCAGGGCGAGCACGGCCGCGGCAAGTTCCGCCTGCAGCGTGGGCAGCGCGTCGATGCCCGAGGCGTAAAAGGTGTGCCGGAGCACCTCGGTGATGGCGCCGACCACGGCCAGCGCGCGGATGTGGCTGATCGGCGCGAACTTCGGTTCGTCGCGGCGCAGGAAGTCGCGCAGCATCACCAGCCCGTTCGCGATGCGGTCCCGCACCGCGCGTTGGCGCTCGGCGGCCGCAGGGCCGAGCGCCTCGGCGTCGGCGGCGACCAGCCGCACCAGGCCCGGCTCCTGCATGCAGAGCTCGAGCAATTTGGCGATGTATCCATGGACCGGGGAGGCGGCGTCGGCGGGAGGCGGCTCGAGTGCCAGCACGCGCTCGAGCACCCGTTCGGCGGCGTACTCGAACGCCTCCATGAAGCATTCTTCCTTGTCCGCGAAATATTCGTAGAACGTCGAGCGTGCGACGCCGGCGCGACGGACGATGTCCGCCAGCGTCAGCGGCGCGAAGCCACGCTCGGTTCCCAGCTCGACTGCCGCCTTCAGCAAGCGGGTGCGCTGCGAGGCCTCAACCTGCTCGCGGCTGAGGCTGTGACGTCCCTTCGGCAGTGTTCTCAAGGTCGGCATGGTTCCAACTATATCTTAATGAACTTGACAGTTCATTAATGGGATGTTTTCATGAACTGACCAGTTCATATATCTGGGGGCGCGTTCGAAATGCGTGCGGCTCGCGGGGGCGTCAGGGCGGGAACCGTATGAAACGAACCAAGCGGATCTACACACCGGAATTCAAGGCCGAGGTGGCGATTGCGGCGGTGCAGGCCGGCGCAATCACCCAGCAGGTGTCGGACCGCTTCGGGGTTCACCGCAACCTGGTGAGGCTGTGGCGGGACGCGCTGGTTGAGCGGGCGGAGGAAGTTTTCTCCGCGCGCAGCGGGGGCGTGAGAGCCCCGCGGCGGGTGCGCGCTTGTCGCGAAACCCGAGTGATTCGGCTTGCTGCTGCAAACCATAACGACATCACAACTACATCAGGAGAAAATCATGTTTGGGACGTTCAATAAAACGGTTTGGCGCCGCTGCATGGCAGCGATCATGGTCGCGGGTTGCGCGGCAGCGCCGGGCCTCGCCGCGGCTGCGACTTACTATGTCGATGCGCTGGCGGGTTCCGACAGCGCGGCGGGCACCAGCGCCACCACCGCGTGGCGGACACTGGCCAAGGTGAATGCGACGACGTTCAATCCTGGGGATTCGGTCCTGTTCCAGACCGGGCAGAGCTGGGCCGGGCAGCTGCACCCTCTGGGATCGGGCACGGCGGCGGCGCCCATCGTCATTTCGAGCTACGGCGGCGGCGCCAGGCCGATCATCGACGGCAGTTCGCTCGCCAGCGGCGGAGCGGTCTATCTGCTCAACCAGGGAGGGTGGACGATTGACGGCCTCGAAGTGGTCAACAATTCCGGCGTGGACAACGTCGGCGCTACGACCCTCGGCGTCAACCGCAGCGGCATCTTCGTCGACAACGAAAGCGGCGGGGTACTGTCCGGCATCACCATCCGGAACAATTACGTGCACGACGTCAACGGCTGCTCCGCCTGCAACACGTCCAGCATCGACGGGCATATCAACGGCGGCATCGTGGTTGCGGCCGATGTAGCGAACGTTCCCTGGGCCAGGTTCGTGGCGGCCGGATACGAGGGCTACAACAACGTGCAGATCCTCAACAACACGGTCAGCAAGGCCGGCCGCGAAGGCATCGTCTTCTGGGACAACTCGGTCGGGCTGAGCTACGCCGCCATCGTTCCGGCGGCGATGAGCAACAACGTCACGATCCAGGGCAACGCGGTGTACAACGTCGACGGCGACGGCATCACCCTGTCGGGGACGCAGAACGGCCTGATCGACCACAACATCGTCGGCAACGCCGCCCTGAAGGGCGTGCCCGGAGGGGAAGTCTCCTCGGGCGGCATCTGGGCGGAGAAGACCAACGGCGTCACCATGCAGTACAACGAAGTCTACGGCGTGCTGACGCAGCAGACCGACGGGCAGGCCTTCGACAGCGACCTTTACGCTTCCAACACCCTCATCCAGTACAACTACAGCCACGACAACCAGGGCGGCTTCCTGTTGATGGAAGGCCAGCCGATGGTGAGCGGCACCAACCTCACCGTGCGCTACAACCTCAGCGTCAACGACAGCTGGGGCGGCGTCAAGGGCGTCATCACCTCGGAATACGGCCCGCCGGGCACCGTCAACATCTACAACAACACCATCTACATCGCCGCGGGATTGCCCTCCAACCCGATCCTGTGCAATTCGTGCAACGCATCCTGGATGAATTTCAACATCTGGAATTTCGACAACAACGTCATCGCCAACTTCGGCAGCGGCAACTACACCAATCCGGCGGGCTGGAACGTCGCCTTCTCCAACAACCTGTATTTCGGCAACCACCCGTCGGGCGAGCCCGGCGATGCCCGCAAGCTCGTCACCGATCCGCAGTTCGTCGCGGCGGCAGCGACGGCGCCCTACGGCATTGCGGCGGTCGCGGGTTATCAGATCTCGAGCGGCTCGCCGGCTGCTTCGAGCGGCGTAGCGATCTCCGGCAATGGCGGCCATGACTATTTCGGCCGGCCGGTGTCGGCGACGGCGGCGCCGACGCGCGGATTTTACGAAGCCGTGAATTACTAAAGCCGTGAAGCCAGGCCGAGCGCTCCCAAGCTACGGGGGCGCTCGGCTCGTCCGTGATGGGAGGAGCTTGCTGTGCCAATGGTCCTGGGACGCGTCGCTGTTCTGATCCTGCTGCTCGTGCTTGCGTCCTGCGGACAAAGCTCGCCCGTGGACGAGGGCGGAAGCTCCGGCATTGGCCCGGTTTCCGGCAATGCCATTCAGGTGTTGTCGAATCGCGCCGATCTGGTCAGCGGCGGCGATGCCCTGGTGCAGGTCACGCTGCCGGCCGGAACTCCCGCCTCGGCGGTGACGGTGGAGCTCAACGGCCAGGATGTGAGTTCGCAATTCTCGCTGAACGACCGCGGCGAGTACCTGGGCCTGGTCGGCGGCATGGTGCCGGGGCCCAACCGGATCACCGCGCATTATCCCGGCGGGAGCAGCATCTACGTCGTCGTCAATCATGCCAATGGCGGCCCGATCCTGGCCGGACCACAGCCGCAACCCTGGACCTGCCAGCAGGGGGCTGTAGACGCGCAGTGCAACCAGGCTCCCACGTACTCTTACCTCTATATTTCCAGCGATCCCGCCAAGAGTGGTTTCCAGTCCTACGACCCGAACCATCCGCCGAACGATGTCGCCAATACCACCACCGATGCGGGTGTTACCGTCCCCTTCATCGTGCGCGTGGAAACCGGCTACCAGGATCGCGACCAGTACCGGATTGCCGCATTGTTCCAGCCAGGCAAACCGTGGACGGCCGCTGCGCCGCAGGCGCAGTTCAACCACAAGCTGTTGATCTCTCACGGCGCCCTTTGCGGCGCGGCCTACGAGCCCGCTGGCACTCCCAGTGTCACCTCCTATGCGGCGCCATTTGGCCTGCTGGCGGGTGTTCCGATCACGGCCGGCCCCGACAGCATCCAGTACGCGCTCGGCGCCGGCTTTGCGGTGATGGCGACTGCGCTGGACAACAGCGGACACAATTGCGATGTCGTCACCCAGGCGGAATCCCTGATCATGGCCAAGGAGCGCGTGATCGAGCAGTACGGGACCTTGCGCTACACCATCGGCTCCGGCTGCTCAGGCGGGTCGTTGGCGACGCAGTGGATCGCCAATGCGTACCCGGGCATCTACCAGGGCATCCTGCCGACCTGCTCGTTCCCGGACGCCTGGAGCACCGTCACCCAGGTGATGGACTACCACCTGCTGAATCTCTACTTCGGAGACCTGACCCTGGGGGCGGCGGACGGCGGCACCTCCAGCGTCGTGTGGACTCCGGCTCAGGCCGCGGCGGTGGAGGGCAATATGCTCCCGGTGGACTCGGTGTTCAGCGATTTCGGCTTCTTCGCCAACTTTGTCCCGAGCAACACTTGCCCGGGCACCACTGCGGCCACGGTCTACAACGCGCAGACCAGGCCAGGTGGCGTGCGCTGTGCGCCGGCGGACCTGGCGATCAACGTCTTTGCGCCTCGCGCGCCTGCGGTATGGTCGGATGCGGAGAAGGCGCTTGGTCGCGGCTTTGCCGGACTGCCGGTCGACAATGTCGGTGTCCAGTACGGCCTGTCGGCTTTGCAGCAAGGCCTGATCACGCCGGACATGTTCATTGATCTCAACCGCAAGATCGGTGGATTGAGCATCGATCTTCAGCCGGTCGGCCATCGCATCAGCGCGGATCAGCCAGCCCTGGCGAATGCTTACCGCAGCGGCATGATCAATGAAGCCAACAATCTTGGCAGCACGGCCATCATCGATTGCCGCGGGCCCGATCCGGGGGCGGGTCACGATGCCTATCGGGCGTTCGCGATCCGGGCACGACTGGATCGGGAAACCGGCGGCCACGCCAATCAGCTGATCTGGGAGGGGCCGGCTGTCATTTTCGGGGACCTGCAGTGCAATCAGAACGCCCTCGTCGCGATGGATCGCTGGCTGGCGTCGGTGGAAACGGATCTCGGCCAGCTGCCGCTGGCGCAGAAGCTTGCGCAGGACAAGCCGTCCAACCTTGGCGACGGCTGTTACGACGGCCTGGGCCAGAAGCTGAGCGATGGGCTCTGCGGCGAGGCGGTAGTGCCAATCAACGGCACTCCGCGGACCGCGGCCGGCGACGCAATCAGCACGGACGCGAACAAGTGCCAGCTCAAGGCGCTCGATCGCAAGGACAACTATGGTCCGCTGGCATTTTCCGACGCGCAGTGGACGCAGCTGCAGACGCTCTTCCCGGACGGGGTCTGCGATTTCAGCAAGCCGGGTGTGAGCCAGCAAGCCACCATTCCCTGGCAAACCTACCAGGACATGGACGGGAGCGTGATCTATGGCGGCATGCCGTTGCCCGCGGCGCCGGCCAATTCCGGCGCGGGTTGGGCCGGCCCGGCGTTCAGACCGTTTTCCGCCGAAGTGCCGGCCGCGCCGCATCCGTGAGCCGGTTTGTGGCCACCGCGGATGTGCTTCAGGCCGCGTCCAGGCGTATCTCCGCCTCGAATCCCCCGCCCTCGCGGTTGCGGAAGGCGACGCCGCCACCGCAGGAGGCGACGCAGCGGCGCACGATGGCCAGACCCAGGCCGGTGCCGCCGCTGTCGCGGTCGCGCGCCGCGGCCGGGCGGAAGAACGGCTCGCCCAGGCGCGGCAGCGCC